>NZ_CP102734.1:0-344219 GCF_024722375.1 Mycoplasma iguanae
TTATTATAAATATATTATTAAGTGATATGAAATCGGAAAACTATTTAAGAGAACAAAATGCTATATTTTTGAAAGCATTAAGAGCAGAAATTAAGGATCATTTTTTGTTCCAAATATTAATTGATAGCGAAATTTTTATTAGTGATATTGATGATAATTTCGTTAATTTTTTTATACCTAATGATGATGCAAAAATTATTATTGAAAATTACTTAAAAGAAAAAATTGAAGAAATTGTAAAAGCTAACTGAAGAGGTAAAAAAGTTGCTTTTATAAACAAGGTTAATGATATTGTCCCTGAAAAAAATATAGAAGAAAAAATTGAAGCAGCCCCTGAAAGTAATTATCCAAAAGAAACAGTCATAAAAGAAGTAGAAGGAAGGGAAAAAACTTTAATTCCTTTTTTTACATTCGATAATTTGTGTGAAGTTGAATATAACAAAGTTGCAATTTCTGCTTGTTGAGAAATTTTAAATAATGAAAAAGTATTTTACTCTCCTTTATTTATCCATGCTCCTTCAGGAATGGGAAAAACACATTTAATCAATGCGGTTGGTCATGAATTTGAAAACAGAAATAAAAAAGTTAGATACATAGACTCTAATTCTTTCACAAAAACTATATCATCAAAACTTATGAACAAGGAAACTAAAGAAATAAATGAACTCGTTGATGATATCGGGGATTATGATGTTTTAATTTTTGATGATATTCAAAATTATGGTAATAAACCCGCAACTTTGACAATACTTTTCAACATTATAAACAATCACATCATAAATAAAAAACAAATCATTATTGCAGCTGATAAAAATGTTGAACAACTTGGTGGATTTGAAGAAAAATTCATCACAAGATTTTCCGGTGGTTTAACAATTGAATTTGGAAAACCTAACTACAATGATTTAATTCAAATTTGAAAGTTTAAATTAACTAAAGAAGGTATAAATACAGAAAATTGAGATGATGAATCCCTAAAATTTATATATAGAAATTACCATGGTTCAATTAGTGCTTTAGAAGGTGCTTTGAGAATGATTAAATTTTATTCAAAAGAACATCCTGATATTAAATATACATATGCAACTGTAAAAAATATTTTTCAACATGAAAGACATAATATTACACCTGAAAAAATTATCAAAATTGTCGCGCAATATTATAAGTTAAAACCAAATGAAATTTTAGGGGTATCTAGAAAAAAAGAAATCCACATTGCTCGCTCTATTGCAATTTGAATTATTAGAAAACAGCTTGAACTAACTTATAAAGAAATTGGAAGTATATTTGGCGGAAAAGATCACACTACTATTATGAATTCCGTTACAAAAATCGACAAACGTCAAAAAGAAGATCAACAAATAAAATATGCTTTAACAAAAATTGAAAAAAATATAGGTAAAGTTGAATAAACTAACAAACAATTTAAAACGTTTATCTAAAAGGTTTATAATAGAATATCCACATAAATAACATTACTTATTATTATTAAAAAGGAAAGATAATGAAATTTAAAATAAAGAAAGAAATGATTGAAAAAGCTCTTGAAAATGTTGGAATCGCTATAGATTATGGAAATCTAAATATTTCTATGCGTGGTATTCTTTTTGAAGTAAATGCAGATAATATTGTTTTAATAGGATCTGATGGTGAATTTTCAATAAAAAAACAAATAATGACGAGCGAAAATTTAATTATAGAAAAAGTGGGAAAAGTTTTGGTTATCACTAGTTTATTGAAAAACATTATCAAAAGAGCCGAAGGTTTTATTTCATTCGAACAAAATAACACCAGCTTGAAAATTAATAATAATTTAGATGAATTCACCATCAATCTTTTAGATGAACAAGACTATCCAACTATAGAATTCAATGATTTTGGAATAAGTTTTGAAATTGATATGAATGCTTTTAGAAATTTAATTAAAAACACATCTTTTGCAGCTTCTACAAATGAAAGCGTCTCTAGAGTTTTACAATATGTTAATTTAATTAATCAACACGGAACTCTTAGAATTAATGCAACTGATTCATTTAGATTCGCTACCGAAAGCTATGATATTAATTGTGAGGAAGAATTTGATATCTCCCTACCTGTAAAAAGTTTAAAAAGGTTAATGTCATCAAATCTAAATGGAATAATTAAATTCATTGTAGAAGAAAAGAAAATTAGTATTCAAAAAAATGATGAGATTTATCAAATCAAAGCTTTTGATGGAATATATAAAGATTTATCTAATGTATTTCCTAAACAAGAAACGATAAAATATGTTTTAGAAATTAATAAAAAAGAATTAAATGATCTTTTGAGTAAAGCAGCTTTTTCTGCGGGCGATAAATATAATCGAATTAAAATGCATTTTTCAAAAGACAGTTTCTTAATTACTTCAGTTTATGAAGAATTAGGAACTTCAAAAGTTTATGCAAAAAATTTTAAGTGAAAAGGTGAAGAATTAGTAGTTAGTTTAAATTATCGTTATTTAAAAGAAGCAATTAATGTTTTTGAAGATGAAATTGCCATTTTTTTAAATGAAAAGGTTGATAGAATTCTTATATTATCAAAATCAAATCCTAAAAATAAACAATTAATTGCGCCACACAAAGGATAGGAGAAAGTATGGATGTAATAATTACGGGCGAATTTATTAAACTAGCTCAATTATTAAAAAAAATGAAAATCATCGATTCAGGCGGACAAGCTAAATTTTTTATTGAAAATAATGAAATTACAGTTAATTCCGAAATTCCTACAGGTAAAGGTATGAAAGTCACTGTTGGCTCAACGGTTTGAATTAATGATGATGTTTACTATATAAAAAATTAAAGGAAAATCCTTTAAGAAGTCGAGCCCATTTATGAATGATAATAAAGATTTTATAACAGTTAAAGGTGCTAAAGAAAATAACTTAAAAAATATTGATGTAAAAATTCCTAAAAATAAATTAGTAGTTCTTACAGGCGTTTCAGGAAGTGGTAAATCTTCTTTAGCTTTCAATACGATTTATGAAGAAGGAAGAAGACGTTATGTCGATTCTTTGAGTTCATATGCGAGACAATTTTTAGGTGGTACCAAAAAACCCTTAGTGGAATCAATTGAAGGATTATCACCAGCAATTTCCATTGAGCAAAAAACAACACATAATAACCCTCGATCAACAGTTGGAACAGTTACAGAAATATATGATTATTTAAGATTGTTTTACTCAAGGGTAGGTAAAGCTTTTTGTCCTAAACACAAAACTGAAATAACAGCACAAAAAACAAAAGATATTCTAAATTCTATTTTCCAACTACCAGAAAATTCTAAATTATTGATTGTTTCACCTATTGTTATAGGTGAAAAAGGTACTCATCAAAATGTTTTAGAAAAACTTAAAAGAGAAGGTTTTTTAAGAGTAAAAATTGGTGAGGATATTTTTAATCTAGATGATGAAATTAATTTAGAAAAAAACAAAAAACACAACATAAGTATTGTTGTGGACAGAATTGTTTTAACAAAAGAAAACAAAAATAGAATTTTTGAAGCTGTTGAAGTTGCTTTAAATTACTCAAAAGGTTTAGTGGATGTTGATGTCGTAGGTGGAAAGACATTAAAATTTTCACAAGCTAATGCTTGTGAAAAAGGTGATTTTGATATGCCTAAAATTGAAACTAAAATGTTTTCGTTTAATTCACCTTACGGAATGTGTGAAGTTTGTAAAGGAATCGGATTATCTTTAAGAGGTAGTTTTGATTTAATGGTTCCTGATAAAAATCTTTCAATCAATGAAGGCGCTTTAAAAATTTTTGGTGATTCTGTAAATGGAAAATCAATTGAGTGGCAAGAATTTGACTTTATGTTAAATTATTATGAAATTGATAAAAACAAATCAATTGAAGAAATGACTAAACGTGAATTAGATATCATTAAATATGGTTCGCATGAAGAATTAACTTTTACTTTAGAATCTCAAAATGGGAATAAATACACACGTACAAGAGTTATTGAAGGAATCATTAATAAAATTGAACGGAAATATTTAGAAACATCAAGTGAAGATGTTCGTAACTGATATACAAGATTTATGTCAACTTTTCCTTGTGATGAGTGTAATGGCGCTCGTTTAAATCAATATGCTTTAGCTGTAAAAATTGGCAAATATAATATTTTTGAAATTTGTAATTTACCTATTGATCAAACCTTAGATTATATTGAAAAAATAGAACTAAATAAGATGGAATTGGAAATTGCCAGTGTAATTTTAAACGAAATAAAGCAAAGACTTTCTTTTTTGGTAAATGTTGGTCTGGATTATATTTCTTTGAATAGAAAAGCAGAAACACTTTCTGGTGGTGAAGCACAAAGGATTCGTTTAGCTACACAAATTGGTTCTAATTTAACAGGTGTACTTTATGTTTTAGATGAGCCTTCAATTGGATTACATCAAAAAGACAATCAAAAATTAATCCAAAGTTTAAAACACATGGTAGAAATCGGTAACACATTACTAGTAGTAGAACACGATGAAGAAACAATTTGAGAAGCAGAACATATTATTGATATTGGTCCAAAAGCAGGAGATGAAGGTGGTCAATTAATTGCACAAGGAACAGTGGAAGATATTATGAAAAATCCACAATCTTTAACAGGGAAATATTTATCCAGAGAAATTAAAATTGAAATTCCCAAATCAAGAAGAAGTGGCAATGGTCAAAATATTATTATTAAAGGTGCAGAAGAAAATAATTTAAAAAATGTTGATGTAAATTTTCCACTAGGAAAATTTATTGCTGTTACAGGCGTTTCAGGAAGTGGTAAATCAACATTAGTAAACGAAATTTTAACTAAAGGAATTTCTAAGAAATTATCAGACGCTTCTATAATTCCTGGAAAGCATAGAGAAATTTCTGGTCTTTATAATATTGATAAATTAATTCAAATTTCTCAATCTCCAATCGGTAGAACTCCCCGTTCCAATCCAGCAACTTATACAACAGTTTTTGATGATATTCGAGATGTTTTTGCAAACACAGAAGAAGCTAGAGCTAGAGGTTATCTAAAAGGTAGATTTTCATTTAATGTCAATGGTGGTCGTTGTGATAAATGTCAAGGTGATGGATTAATTAAAATTGAAATGCATTTTTTACCTGATGTTTATGTAGTTTGCGATCACTGTGAGGGTACAAGATACAAAAAAGAAACTCTTGATATTAAATACCGTGGTAAATCAATTGCAGATATTTTAGATATGCGAGTTTCTGAAGCTTATGATTTTTTTTCACAAAGAGCAAAAATTAAAGATAAGTTAAAAACAATTATTGATGTTGGTTTAGGTTATATAAAATTAGGTCAATCAGCAACAACACTTTCCGGTGGTGAAGCACAGAGAATTAAATTAGCAACATATTTACAAAAAAAACCAACAGGGAAAACAATGTATGTTTTAGATGAACCAACAACAGGTTTACACGCTTATGATGTTCATAATTTATTAAATGTTTTAAAAAGAATAGTTGATAATAAAGATACAATTGTTGTTATTGAACACAATTTGGATGTAATTAAATGCGCAGACTATATAATTGATTTAGGACAAGGGGGCGGAGTTAATGGTGGAAACATCATCGCTACAGGTACACCTGAACAAGTAGCACAAAACCCTAACTCTTTTACAGGTCAATTTTTAAAAGGAATTCTAAATGACAGCAAATAAAAATGGTATTTCAGCAGAAAAAATTATTTCTAAATATAAACTTCATTTATTAAATAGAGATAAGATAACACATTTTAGAAATATTTATAAACCATCAATTTATCGCTTGGGTTTAGAATTAACTCAATCGATTCAAATTACTAATTTTATTCAAAATATCATTGGTTGAGGTACAACTGAAGCAGTGTGATTTAAATCTCTACCTACAGAAAAATTAACAGAAATTTTAATTAGTATTTTTAAATGAAAACCACCTTTAATAATCCTTTCTGTTGGTTTCCAAAAAAAAATGTATGAATTTGTTTCTGATTTAGCTTCTAAATATGATATTCCTGTAGTGAAAAGCAATGATCACTTATCTCATTTAATTTCAATCATTGGTACTTATTTATCTGAAAATTTTTCAGAAACAATTGCAGTTCATGGTTCTGCAATTATCGTTAATGGTGTTGGAGTTTTAATCATCGGAAAATCAGGAGTCGGAAAATCAGAAGCAACCTTAGAACTTGTTCAAAAAAGACATATTTTTGTTTCTGATGATACTGTGAATATCACCAGATTAGGAAATCACTTTATAGGTAGACCTAATTACATTACAAAAGACATCCTTGAATTAAGAGGAATAGGTCTATTAGATATAAAACACATTTATGGTACTGCATTAACAAAAAATAAATTATATATTGAACTAGTAATAGAATTAATTAGCCCTAATTCAGATACAACTTTTGATCGCCTAGGAAATGCTGAATTAGAATACAATATTTTAGATGGTACAATTAAAAAAATCCAAATACCTGTAGAACGTGGTAGAAATACTTCTTCATTAATTGAAGCAGCAGTAAATTGATTTATTTCTAAAAAAGATAATGTTGATGCTATCGATCTAATAACTGAAAGAATGAAAAACAGTTAAAAATTTAAAAAAGTGTATTTTAGAGTAAAATAATTAGTGATATTGCATTTTTTTAAAAAATCAGTATCCAGGAAAGGTGATTAAATGATTCCATATAGAGAAGGGGATATTACTTGAATTATCCCAAATTGATTTAGTTTATATGGTTTCCTAATTTTTTTAGGAATGGTAGCTTCTATTCTAACAATAGTTTATTTTTGAAAGAGGAAAAAATACTCTGTAGATATTTTATTTACATTAATCTTTATAACAATTCCTTCTTCAATTCTTGGTGCAAGACTTTGATTTATTTTTGAACAATTAGGAGTTCCTAATTCGAATATTTCAAGCACTTGATGAAAAATTAATGAAGGTGGATTATCAATCCAAGGTGGAGTAATTTTACCCACCATTTTGGATTTATTATATCTATACAAAAAAAGAAAAGAAGTAGATTATAGAGAAGCCTTTTCTTTTATCTTACCAGCAGTTTTAATCGGGCAAGCTATAGGTAGATGAGGAAATTTTGCAAACCACGAAGTTTTTGGACAGATAGACATTGATGGTTCACATTCAAAGTGACTAGGATGATGAATTTCAGACAATATGTATATCACCAAAAATGGCCAAGATGCTTATAGAATTCCTTTATTCTTCTATGAATTTTTAGCTTCAACTTTTGGGTATATTGTTTTAGTCTGAATTTTCAATTTTTTCGGTTGATTTAAACCAGGAATTACAGGTGCGATGTATTTAATTTATTATGGAATTGTTCGAGCATCAATGGAATTTACAAGAGAAGAAGCATATATGATGTATTTTGTATTCGCAATTTTATATATTGTTGTAGGTTCAGGATTACTAATATATTTCCATTTTTTAAGTGATTTTATTTATGTAATAGAAAAGAACGAAAACAAAACATTATCTTTAAAAATTGATAAAAAACAAAGATACACAAAAGAAAAATACAAATTAGGTAAATTTACAATTACTAATTATCAACGAATAATTTATGAAAATAATTAAGAAAGAAGTATTATGGAAAACAAAGTTTATGATGTATTAATTATTGGTGCGGGTCCCGCTGCCCTTACTGCAGCAATTTATGCTTCAAGAGGGGATTTAACTGTAGCTTTCATTGAAAAAGGAGCACCTGGAGGTAAATTAGTTTATCAATCAAAAATTGAAAATTGACCAGGTGATAAAATGATTGAAGGACACAAATTAGCTTTAAAAATGTTTGAACATTCAAAGCAATTTGGTGCAGAATATTTATACGGTGATGTTGTTGAAATCAAATCACATTCAGAATTTGATAAAGAAGTCATTTTAGCTAATGGTGAATCATTAAAATCAAAAAGCATTGTAATTGCTTCAGGAATGAAAGAAAGAGTTCCAGAAACAATTAAAGGAATTTATGAATTTGAACACAGAGGTGTTTCATACTGTGCAATTTGTGATGGTCCTTTATATGGTAAAAATCCTACAGGTGTTATTGGTGGAGGTAACTCAGCGGTTGAAGAAGCTGCATTTTTAGCTTCTGTTGCTTCAGAAGTTCATGTATTTGTTAAGGATTCAGCATTTATTGCAGAAAAAAGATTAGTTCGTGAATTAGAAGAAAAATCAAATGTAAAAATTTATTTTAATTCAGAAGTGCTTGAACTAAAGGGTGAATCAGGTTTAGAAAGTGCAATTGTTAATGTGAATGGTGAACGAAAAGAAATTAAAATTAAATCTTTATTCCCTTTTATTGGTCAATTGCCTTCAACAAACTTTGCTAAAGATTTAGGAATTTTAGACCCTAGAGGATTTATTAAAGTAGACAATTTCATGGAAACATCAGTTAAAGGAATTTATGCAATTGGTGATGTTATTGTCAAAGATATTCGTCAAATTTCTACAGCTGTTGCAGATGGTTCAATTGTTGGAAAAATTTTAACAAATAGAATTACAAAATAATTGTTATAATTTAAACATATTTATATATAAGAAAAGACAGGGGTGCCACTTCGTGGCTGAGAAATACTCTTATAAACTGATCTAGGTAACACTAGCGTAGTGAGTTCTTTTTATTAAAATTATGAGTGTTAACTAATATATTTTAATAATCTCCTTGTTTTTCAAATAAGGAGATTTTTTATGAAATTGAAAAAGTTTTTATTATTCCCTTTAGCAATAACAGCAATAGGTATGTTTATTGCTTGTGCACCTCAGCAACAAAATGAAGGTCAATGACAAACAAAAGTTACAATGAGTTTAAATCAAGCTTGATGAGATGATAAAGATTCTAATCAAAATAAAATTGATGAATTTATTAAAATTTTTAAAACAGAATTTCAAAAACTAAAAAATCAAAATCCAGAATGGAGTAAATTACCAGATGTTGAATTTAGTATTATCAACAATACAGAAGATAATTTAACATTACAAAATGTTCAGAATAATAAATCCGATTTCGCCATTATCTCTTCTACACACGCATTAAATGCAAACCCCGAAAATAGAACAAGTAAAGCAGTACAATTAAAATTACAAACTTTAACAAAAGCTTTCAATTTTGATGATGGTACTGAAAGTGATCCTTTCAAAATTGCGCAAAATATGCAAGAATTGTTTGATAAAAAACCTTTTGAAGAATGAGAATTAACTACAGAACAATGATCAGGAAGTACTTGAAATTTTTTGTATGATACAAAAAAAACAGTTGATTTCTATAGAGGGCAAATTTCTATTGTTGGTACAGAAGAAATTAGAAAAGAAATTAAAGCAGCATGAAATGCAAAAGATTGAAACAAATTTAGAAACTTCGGAATTCTCCATATTGAAAATTTAAAATTATTTGAAAAAACTTTAAAGGAACATTTTAATAATTCATTTACCTCTTTGGAAGCTGATAAATTGCAAAATCCAGATAAATATTCAAAAGGATACTTAAAAGATATCGGACAAAAATCTGGATTCGCTATTTCTCTTGATAATGAAGCACCTTTTGCATGAGAAAAAAATAAAAATGTTGATGCACAAGAAACAGATAAAAAATTCACTACAAAAACAGGTGAAAAAATCGATTTTTTAACTGTAACAGACAAACATCTTTATGACATTGGAATTTTTAAGAAAAACTTTAATTCTCTACAAGCTGATTTAATTGTTCAAACTTTTATAAATTTAGCAAAAAATCAGCAAGACATTTATGGCCCAAATGTGGGTTATAACGGATACAAAAAATATGTTGATCAATAAATTAGAATATAAAAACATTACGCTAGCTTTTAATAAAAAAGACAGCTGGATATTAAAAAATATTTCATTTAATGCAGACTCTCAAAATCCAATTTGTTTATTAGGAAAATCTGGCGCAGGTAAAACAACAATCTTAAATTCTATTTTTGATTTAAAACTCAAAATAAAAGGTCAGATTTTTTTCAATGATGTAAATATTGAGCAAAAAACTAAAAAAGAATTTAAAGAATATACATCAAAAATAAATATTTTAAATCAAGAAACACAATTAATAGAGCATGAAAATGTTTATACAAACATAAAAAGAAGTATTACAAAACATAAAAACTTAATATATAAATTATTTAATATTTTAAATAATGAACAGAAAGAAAATATTTACAAAACCTTAGAACATTTAAATATTTTGGGCAAAAGTTTTACCATAGTTAGTGAATTATCTGGTGGTCAAAAACAAAGAGTAGAAATTGCTAAAACAATTATCGCAAATTCAGCAATAATTTTAGCTGATGAACCAACAAATTTTTTAGATATTAAAAATGCTGAAGATGTGATTAAAACACTAATAGAAATTTCTCAAAAACAAAATGCAGTTTTAATCATGTCGCTTCATAATGTGGATTTGGCTCAAAAATATTTCAAAAACTTTTTATTATTAAATGACAGAAAAATTGAATTTATTAAAAATAAGCAATTAACAAAAGAACAAATAAAAGAGATTTATCATAATGATTAAAAAAAATATTTTTTTTGAATGATATGAAAGTAAAAATAAAAAAACAGAAAAAAAACTTTTATTAGTTTGAAAAGTACTATTTTTATTGCTGTTTTTATCAATATTTTTGTGGTCACTTGTTACTATCGCACAAAATAGCTTAAACTATTATGGTTTAGAAAATTTTATAGAAAACATAAAAGATTTTTTTAGTTTTTCAAATAACTCAAATTATCCTGGGCAAAATTTATGATTAATAAGTTTGCAACTAATTTGAAAAACTTTTCAATATGTTTTACTAGGTTCTATTTTTGGTTTTTTGCTGGCTTTATTTACAGGATTCTTGGCTTCATCTTTATTAAAAAATAAAATTTATTTTTTATTTAAAATATTAATAATATTTTTAAAAGCCTTACCTATTTGAATTTTTTTATATGCTTTTCAAATTTCTTTAAGTAGAGATCTAGCAGCTACTGCAATTATTTTATGATTTTCTTGATTGTGAAATCACAAATACATAATAGAAATTTTTGATAACAACAAATTTGATAGTTATTATCAAAAAATAAAAAAAGGACAAAATAGATTTGTGGTTTTTATAACAGAAGTTATACCACGAGTGAATAACAAACTTTTAACATTATTTTTTTATTCGTTAGAATCCAACATTTTATGAACAACCATTTTATCTAGCCTTGGTTTACTTGGTATTGGTCAATTAATTGATTCAACTTATGCAAATAATTTAGTAGGAATTAAAGCACTTGCAATTCCTTTATTTTCATTATTTGCATTTCTTTTATTTTTTGAATTATTGATTTTTTATTTTAATAAATATTTATTTAAACAAAAAACAATAAAAAAAATAAAATATCCAGATTGACACTGAAAAAAAATAGTTAAAATATTTTTTTTATTATTAACAATTGCCTTAGTCATTTATTCATTGATAAATTTAGAATGATCTAGTTTTAATGAAGAAGCATTCAGAGCATTTTTTAATAAACTAATACACCCCATTTTTAAAATTACTGATTTTAATTTTGGTAAAGCTATTTTAGAACTTTTTCAAGCTGCAATAGTAATAATTGTATTTTCTGTAATTTTAGGTTTTTTATTTTCCTTACTTTTTAATGAAAATTTAAACAAAAAGAGAGTTTATTGAAATTTTAAGGTTTTGTCAACATTTATGAGGTTATTTCCAACTGTAGCATTAATTTTTATTTTTGCACCTTTATTTAGTTTGCACCATACTTTTTTAATTTGTTTAATCATGATTTTTAATGTTTCGGCAACTTTTGCAAAACAATTTTCTGAAATGATTAACAATATCAATTGAGCAATTTATAGAAATTTAAAAAAGCAAAATTATTCTTACTTTTTTATTGTTAAAAATTTTATTTATCCTTCAATTAAAAAAGAAATGTGGAAAAATATTATTTTTAAATTTGAAAACATTTTAAGAAATTTCATTTTTTTAGGTGCATATGGTGGCTCATTAATAGGTTATAAATTAAATATATTTTTAGAAACAGGACCCACATACAACATACAAGCTTTTGGAGGAATAGTTTTAATTCTTTTTATAATTTTCTTTTTAATAGAATTTTTCAGTACTTGAGAATTTCAAAAATTTATTAAAAATTTATGAAGAGCAATAAAACATAAAAAAATCAACTTAATATATAATTAGTGGCAATATGGGATTTTTTAAAAAATTAAAAGACCGTCTATTTAGCGGTTCAAAAATTACAACAGAAGAAGAATTAGAAAAAAAAGAAAGCCGTGATTTAACTAAAAAGCTTATTAAAGAGAAAAAAATCGATAGTTATGTTGCAGGAATGAAAAAAACAGGTTCTTCATTTTCGCAAAGAATTATTGAATTGCAAAATGCTTATAATGAAATTGATGAAGATTTTTTTGATGAACTAGAAGAAATTTTAATTATGTCAGATGTTTCAGTATCTTTAGTTGATTTAATTATTGATCAAGTAAAAAAAGAAGTAAAAAAAGAAAATATTTCAGATCCAAAATTAATTGGTGAAATATTAACAGATAAAATTTTTGTTATTTATGCAAATAATGACACAGTCGACACAAGACTAAATATCGAAAATGACAGACTGAATATTGTGATGTTAATCGGGGTAAATGGTTCTGGAAAAACAACTTCAATTGCCAAAATTGCACACAAATTAAAGCAAGAAAATAAAAAAATTTTAATTGCTGCAGGTGATACATTTAGAGCTGCAGCAGTTGAACAGTTAAATGTTTGAGCAGAAAGAATTGGTGTTGATATCATTACACCAAACCAAAAAGAAACAGATCCAGCTTCAATTGTCTATCGTTCATTAGATAAAGCACTAGATGAAAATTATGATGTTTTAATCATCGATACTTCAGGAAGATTACAAAATAAAGTAAATTTAATGAAAGAATTAGAAAAAATGAATGCTATTATTGAAAAAAAAGTGCCAGGGGCACCACATGAAGTATTATTAACAATTGATGCAACAACTGGACAAAATGGAGTTATTCAAGCTAAAGGTTTTAAAGAAATAACTAATTTAAGTGGAATTATTTTGACAAAAATGGATGGAACATCTAAAGGTGGAATTGTCCTCTCCATAAAAAACGAAACCGGTGTTAATGTAAAACTAATCGGCTTAGGTGAAAAACTGGATGATTTACATGAATTTGATTTAGATTTATTCATTTATGGATTAACACAAAACTTAATAGAACAAGATAAATAATTTTTTTAAAAATATTATTTAAAAAAAATAATTTTTATATAATATGGAGAATAAAAGCTATTTTATCCAAATGTATTTAAGGAGAACATTTTGAAATTTACCATAAATAGTAATTCAGATATTGGATTAGCAATTATTATTGCTCTTGCAGGAATTGGATTATTCGTTTTTACGATTAAATTGTTAGGTAATTCCCTAAAAGCGCTTGCAGGACCTAAGTTCAGAAAAGTTCTTTTAAAAATTGCAAAGAATCGTTTACTTGCAGTATTTTTTGGGATGGTTTTTACCACCTTGATTCAATCTTCAGACGGAGCAATCGCCATAATTATGGGATTGTTGGCCGCTGGGCTTGTAGATCTTAGAGGTGCCATTGCCTTCTTATTGGGGGCCAATATTGGAACGGCAACAACTTCTTTAATTGTCTTTTTCCAAAGTCAATTAAAATTTACAAATTATTTCTATGTTTTCATCTTTATAGGAGTATTTGGAATTGTTTTTGCTCGTAAAGAAACTTGAAATCAACTATTTTCAGCCATTTTTGCAGCTGGTTTAGTGTTTCTTTCATTAAGTATTTTAGGAATGGGAGTTAGAGCCATTTCTGATCAAGATTGATTTAAAAACATTGTATTAGGAATTTCTTCAAACTACTTCGGAAGTTATTTCTTCTCTATTGCATTTACCGGAATGCTACAGTCCTCATCCGCCACTGTCGCCATTTATCAAAAGGTTTATGAATCACAACCTGACATAGTAGGTCTATGATCAGCTATTGCCTTAGTTTTAGGGGCAAACGTTGGAACAACTTTTACTGGTTTAATTATTTCTTTTGCTTCAAGAGATACAAACTCTAAAAAAATTGCTGTTGTTTGAGGGTTAACAAACTTATCTGTTTCTTTATTAGTAATGGCAGGAATGTGACCTTATGCAAAAATGATTGAAGCAATGAATATATCTGGAGGAACGTTACAATTAAGTGTTGCTCACTTAATGTTCAATGTTTTACTAGTAAGTATATATATTTGACTGGTAGGGCCTCTAGACTCCTTAATGCATTTAATATTTAGAACAAAACCTAAAGATCAAAAAATTAACTTTTTATTATTACCCCCAGAATTAATTCATCAAGAACCACTTTTGGCCTTAGAAGCAGCTAAGAATGCTTTAATGAATTTAATTAATAAAGTTAATGAATCTGTTGCCTATATTACTAATTTCTTAAAAACAAAAGATCAGCAAGAATTATCAAAATACCAAGAAAATTCAGAAATTATTTATATAGCAAAAAGAGAAATTTATGCTTATTTAATGAAATTAAGTCAAAAACAACTTACTAATTTAGCTACAGAAGAACACATGAGTTTACTGTTGTCTACTATAGCAATTGGTAATGTATATGATTTAAGTAAAGAAATTAACAATGAGATTTATAAAGTCTTTTCTAAATCTAAAAAAACATTTTTAATTGAAGAAAAACAACAATCAGAAATTTTAGAATTACTAGAATTAAATACATCAATTTTTGAAAAAATTACTAAACAAATTACTAAATTTAGTAAAAAAAGATCATTGGAAATTAAAAAAATGACAAACCAAACTGATGATTTATCAATTGCTTACTTTAAAAATAATGTTTCAAGAATCAAAGAAAATTCTAATTCAAACATTATAGAACTAGAAAAAGGTTTTGATTATGCAGTTGTGTTAAGAACCTTTGAAAAAATGAGTCACAGACTTTCAAAAATTAAGAGTTACTTTAAACCAAAAAGTACAACAAAATTGAATAAAAAAGAAACTATAAAAGCATCTACTGTTTAATTAAAATAACATCATCGTCAATTAAAATAAAAACAAAACCTTCAGATTTAACTGAAGGTTTTTTTTGTTTGTTATTTTTTACTCGGGATAATATGTATATGAGTATGGAAAACTTCCTGATTAGATTCTTTCCCGTTGTTAACATGCAATTTAAAACCACTAACACCCATTTTTTTAATTTGTTGTAATGCAAGTTCTCTTGCCTTAGAAATTAAGTATATGAAATCTTCTTCTTCAATATCAATTAAGTTTACAGAGTATTTTTTAGGTACTACTAAAAAATGCCCTATGTTAACTGGATTGATATCCAGAAAAGCGATTATCCTATCATCCTCGTAAATTATGTTTGCTGGTATTTCTCTTGAAATAATTTTTTTAAATATTTCTGTCATATTAATTTACTGCCTTATGAAAAAATTTTTGTATTTTTATCTATTACCTTAAATCCTAAGTCCTCAAAGAATTTAAGAGCGGAATTTAAATAAGAATCATTTAAAGTAACTAATGCGAAAGCTAAAAGTGTTTTTTGTTTATCAGTTGATCATGGTGTGTTGTTTAAAGTAAAGTAAGCGTTAATTTTTCTGTTGTCACCTTCACCTGTAATCACCACTTCATCTGCTAAAGGAACAATTTTATTGATATATGACATTTTAATTGCTTTGCCATCACTTGATTGTACAGAAAGTGAAGAAACATAACCATTTACTTTTTGATCTGTTGCAGGTGTATAAACTATTGTTTCATTTCTCCAATCCACATTTATACTGTAAAAGTGTACTCATAGCGTATTTTGTTTAGAAGTCATTTTAATGACAACATTAATAACCTTTTCAACTGAATTTAAATTAAAATCAGGATATAATGCACTAATTTCATAATCAATATCTGCATCCATTGAAGTTGTATTTAAGTTGAAATCTTCTTTTGTAATGTTAAATTTAGTTTTGGTTTTAGATTCTTCTTTTAAAGTAAGACTAACTTCATTTTTACCATTAAAAAAAGTAGCTTTATTTAAATCATTTGTACTATGAATTTTTGAAGTTGTATTATCTAATCATCCCGCTTTGGTTAAATATTGTTTTTTCAATGTATTAATTGAATAATCCATATCCCCTGAACCAGATTTGTCTTTTTGTAAACCTTTATAAGAAAACAGTTTTGAAGTATCGATAGAATCATTTGTATTTAAAGCAATTTTGCTATCTTGTCTTTGATTTACTAAGGATTGTTTTGATTGAGATAAAACATTAAAATCTTCATAGTTACTAATTCTATATCTTGAGTAAGTTGCTATTTCAATCGCATTACTGTCATTATATTCTCAAACATCAGCAATTTGATCTTTTAATAATGAAATGTTTAAAAAGAAATCCTTTTGTTTTGTTAAAACATTGTTATAAATATTGGAAATACTTGTATTAGCTGTTGCATCTTTATATTCTGTAGAGTTTTTAATATCAGCTTCTTTAGCATTAGTCAAATATTCTTTAACAATTAACATTTTTTTAACTTGCTCTTGAATTCCAGTTTTAGTATTAGTTCAAATTAAATCAAATTGTTGTGGTGTTAATTCTTGGCCATAATTTAAAGAAAGTTTTTGGTTTGTTTCTAAATTAGATTCTGCTGTTCCGTCTTGAGACAATGCACCTAAACTAGCTCATTGGCTAATTTTTTGTATAAAGAAAACTGGATCAGATTTTAATGATACTGTTTGATAGTAATCAAATGCTTCCCAAGCATCTTTATAAAATTTACTATTTTTATCTTTAAATGCTTCTGAAACTTTAAAATTTTCATCATCATTTTTGTATTGATATTCTAAAATAGAATCTCATAAAAGGTTGTTTTCTAAACTTTGATAATTATTTAAAATTATTTGTTTTTGTTGCTGAGCTTCTCCACTTAATTCAGGAGCAGAACAAGAAACTAAAGTTATTAAACTGATTACAGGAAGTGAAGCAAAAGTTAAAGATCTTTTTAATAATAATTTATTGGCCATTAACTTTTCCTCTTCCTTTAATTGTATTGTATATTTCAGCTTTTGCAGAAAGTCCTGATGCGCTTCCTTTAATAGCATAATCCATAATTGCTGTATTAAAATTATAATCAGAATTTAATTTATTGTCTATTACAGTATCAATATATGTTTCTACTTTTTTCTGATTTTCAGTAGCTTTATCTACAAAGTAAGAAACTTGAATTTTTGTAGCTGTTTGTAATAATGAATTTAATAATTTTTGTCATTCTGCTTCAGTACTGTTAGGTTTTAATTTTTCACGAACATAATTTTGTACTTCTACATCTTTAATCATAGAAGCAAACACTTGGTTTTCATCATTATAAAAGCTAAAAATTGAAGCTAAATCAGTAGTAGCTTTTTGCTTACTATCAAAAATTTTATTTGCTTCAAGTTGAGCGTCTTTAGCAACCAATTTATTAAATTCATTAACATTTGTAATATTTTGTACTAGCATGTAATGAATTCCCTTTGATGATAAAGCTATCCATTTATCATCAGCAATTTTATATCTTGTTTGTACTCTAAAATCATTTGTGTCAGAAGCAAATAAATTTTTAAATACATCACCTACTAAATTTTTGAAGTTTGTATCATTTAAAGCATTAATTTGCTTTTGTATATTTGTATTTAACTCTTGAATTTCAAAAGGAGTTTTATTTGTTAAAGAACTTGAATTAGGAAGAAATTCATCAGCATTATCTCCGAATAAGGCAGTTCTTAATTTTGTTAATAAATCACCAAAAAAGTTTGTGGTTAAATCTTTAGGTTGGAATAATTCTTTTAAAAATGAGTTAGCATATTGAATATCTTCATCTTTGAAAATATCATAAATATTTCTTAGTGGTTTTCCACCTAAGTAATTTGTGTTATTTGATGAATTAATTGCATTCAATAAATACGTGTCATTTTCGTGTTCTTCTGTAGTAATTCCAAAATTACCTTTAAAATCATTGATTAACTCAATGGTTTGTTTTACTTCAATAGTTTTATTTGTATTGTTAAAGTTTGTAATTTTATATATTAATAAATCAATCACATCTTTTTTGCTAATTTCTCATGCTTCTTTTGTATTTGTTTCATTAGGTTTTGCATTAATAATCAACTCAGAAACATTATAAACAGGACTAATTTTATTTAAATATTCTTCAATTAGTTTTTGAGGATTTCTATATTCATCAATAAATGATTTAGTAATAAAAGTAGTAACTTTAGTTGTATCTAAAACTTCGTGCCCCTCCACTTCTGGTAAAAATCCATTTATTTCCAGTGGATTAGTTGTTGTATTTTTTGTATTTATTATATTTTTAAAAACACGATCACCTTTAGCTAAATATATTTCACCACGTGTTCCATCTTTATTTGTTTTATAAATATCTTCGCTTACAACTCTTTGTTCTACATCATACTTAGTAAAAGCTGTATCCATTACAGGTAATCATCTTGCAAAAGCAGTAGATTTTACAGCACCTAAAGTTAAAAATTCTGCTGCTTGTTCTTCTGTAGCGGATTTTCCATATTTATCAGTCGCTAGTTCTTTTAATCATTCTGCTTCTCAGTTGTTAACACCGAAAGTTGTTTGAAATCTTCTTTTATCATCATTAACGGTTTTTAATTGTTTTTCTTTTACTTCTTCTAATGAGTCAATTTTAAAGCTTCTAGAAGCTTCTCCACTTTTACGTGAGGAATCTCATGCTTTTTGAAAAACTAATGAAGCTTCATATTCTTGTTGGTAAAGATAAAAAATAATTTCTCTTTTTGTATTTGCTAATTCACCATCTGTTTCATTAAAAAAACTTTTTGCAACTTTTTCTACTTCACCTACAGTTAAAGGAACTTTACTCTTATCAGCTTTTTGAACATAAAGCACAGGTTCACCAGCTTCTAAAGAAGGTTGTAATTTAACAAATTTAGGAATTGTTAAACCAATAGCTAAACCAATCGCTAGAGCTGAAACTCCAAAAACTGAAAGTCCTATAATTCAATTTCTCCGTTTTTTATTTTTTTTCTTCTGCTCTGGATCAATATTGTTTTTTTTGCTTTTAGAATTTAGTCTTGCAAAAAATTTAATACTTTTTTTAGTATTGTTTGTTTGGCTCATCATAACTCCCTGATGCATAATTAAAAATAAAAATTATATTTTTTTTAAATCGCTGATCGTATTACAAATTTTTTCATTAAAATTTATAAATTTTAGTATTTTATTTAACAAAACGGTTAGTATATATAAATATTAAAATATAATAAAAAATTTTACCACTTTTAACTTATTTTTAAACCTTTTAAATAAAATAGAATTTTGAAAAAAAGGTTTTTTATTAATATTTTATAAAATATTTTGTAATAATTTAATGCTATGAAGACACAAATAAAAACTGGTCATACAAATATTTCATATCACAAAGATAATTTATTTATTCAAGAAAAAATTAAAAACCCTTTTAATCATAATATTGACTATTCTATTTTAGAAAAATTTGATTTTGTTCCAAAATTAATTTTTAATTCTCCTGCAGAAATTCATTGAGAATGGATTGAAGGAAAACAATTAGAAATTACTAATGACACCATCGTAAAAATGGCGCATTTGATGAAAACGATTCATAATTCTAAATTAGATTTTCCTGCATCCAATCATGCAGCTAGAGTCAAGGCTTATAGAAAAATATTGAATGAAAAAAATATAAATTTAGAAATTTTAAATAAATACTATAAAAAAATTAATTTAATTTTGAAAAACATGGATAAAAATACTCCATTACATAACGATTTATGAGATAGAAATATTTTAGTAGATAAAAATAACAAGATATGAATTGTGGATTGAGAATATGCAACAAAAGGAGATAAACATTTTGATTTAGCTTATTTTATTGAAAGTTGCAGATTAACAGACCAACAGGAAACCTTACTATTAAATGAATATGATGACTATGATTATGAATACATCATCCAGCAAAAAATATTTGTAAATTACTTAATTATTTTATGAATTTGAGCTCAAAAAATAAAACCCTTTGATGATAAAGAATTTCATGAAAAAATCGAATTTTTAGTTTTAGAATTGGAAAGATATAAAAAAAAATGAAATACTAAATAATTTTGAAAGCAGAAGCATTACACAATTGTTTTAGTTTAGATCTATATTAACAATTATTTTTATTTTTTGTTTCCTAAAACTAACTTAATGCTTATAATTTGTTTTGAAGTCGTTTTACATTAGAAATTGAACGCACTAATTATATTTTATTATGATATTTTTATGATGAATTTGTAAGAATTCATTATTTTGTATTTTTATTTTTCTTAGGTTTTTATAAAAATGTTAAAATTAATTTATATTGTTTTTAGGTTAATTTATTATTAACTAGGTGTTGTTACAATATATTGAAAAATATAAAAAAATAAAGAGAAGGAAAATAAAAAATATATGCTAGATAAAATTAAGAATAAAAAATCAAAGTTCCTATTATTTCCAGCCTTGGCTGTAACCTCAGTTGTGGGATTTGTAATTGTAGCTTGTGCGCCAGCCGAACAAGTTAAGGTTACCAATATCAATACATCATCTGAAAAATTTATACTGCCAGAAGATTTAACAGTTGATAAATTGCCAAAAATTGCAGTTATTACTGATAAAGGTCAAATTACAGACAGATCATTTAATCAATCAGTTTATGAAGCGGCTAACGAGATTAAAGCTCAAATTGAAGGATTAAAACCTGAATTTAAAGGCAAAGTAACAGTACAATCTCTTAAACCTGGTGAAGCTGGAGAATACGAAGATTTCCGTAGACAATATGATGTTGCATTAAGAGGAGGATTCAAGTATTGATTCTTACCAGGATTTGCTCATGCTGACTACATTGGTAGATTTTGAGCTGATAACAAACAAAAAATGGAAGAACTTGGTGTAATTATATTCACAATAGATAGTGCACCAGAAACTTCAACAAATGCAGCTACACCTGCTACACCAAAAGGATCAACAGTTTCATTTAACTTTAAAGTTCATGAAGCTGCATTTATTGCAGGATATGCTGCTGCTAAATATGTATCAGAAACATATGAGAAAAAAGAAGACAGAATTCTTGCAACTTTTGGTGGAGCAGATGCTCCTGGTGTAACTAATTTTAATAGAGGATATTTATCAGGTATTGCTGCATGAAATGATACTGTAGATAGTGACAAGAGAGTTAAAATGAATACAGAAAATATTCCTTTAAACTCAGGATTTAGTCCAAATCAAATAACTCCTGTAGCTAAAAACTCAATTATTGGTGGAGTAAAAATGATTCTTCCAGTAGCAGGACCAGGTACAAAAACTACAGCCGATATGATTAGACAAGAAAAACAAGATACACTTGTAATTGGTGTTGATGTCGATCAGTCAAAAGAAACAAAACAAAATACAGGGTTATTCTTTACTTCTATTGAAAAAAATATGGGTCAAGCTCTTTATGATGTATTTAGAGATATTTTTAATGGAAAAATTAAACCAGGAACTGAAAATACAACATTTAATAAAGGGTTAGCCGATAAGTGAGCAGTGCTTTCTGAACCTACTTTATCAGATGCTACTAAACAAGCACGTGCTAAAGCAGCAATTAAAGCTGCAGAAGATTTTTACAATGACGCAAAAAACAAAACAAAAATCGATGAGCTGTTAAAAAATAATGAAGATTTAGGATTCCAATTGCAAACTTATTTAAATAACTTAGCAAAACAAATTAATTCAAAATTTAATTCAACCGCTCCTGCAGAATCTACAACCGCTAAAGCTTAATTAATAAAAAATATGTACTAAACTTAAAATAAATTTTTTTAATCAATAATTTTTAAAAAATAATAAATTAAACAAAAAAATATAAACCCGATAGAAATCAAAATTGACTATTGGGTTTATATTTTTATATTTCTTTAATAAAAATAATTTATAATCTTTATTGTTAAAATTTAATTTATTCAAAGGGGTAATATGACGAATCAAATGGCTGTAGAATTTATTAATGTTACTAAAGAATTTGGAGAAATTAAAGCAAATGAAAAAATTTCTTTCAAAGTAAAAAAAGGCAATATCCATGCAATTATTGGAGAAAATGGAGCAGGCAAATCTACTTTAATGTCCATGCTTTTTGGATTATATGAAAGAGATTATGGTTCGATTTTTATAAATGGCAAAGAGATATATTTTAAAAATCCCTTTGAAGCTAATGAAGCTGGAATTGGAATGGTGCACCAACATTTTAAGCTTGTTGAAGTTTATACCAATTTACAAAATATTGTTTTAGGTTTTGAAACAGAAACTCAATTTAAAACTGTAAATTGAAAATTGGCTGAATTAAAAATTAAAAAACTTCAAGATAAATATAATTTGCATTTTGATTTAAAAGAAAAAACAGGTAATGCAACAGTTGCAACTCAGCAAAAAGTTGAGATCATGAAAATGCTTTACAAAAATGCAGATATTTTAATTTTTGATGAACCCACTGCTGTGTTAAATGATCACGAAATACAAGGTTTATTAAAAACTATGAAATTGTTTAAAAAGAATGGAAAAACAATTTTATTTATTTCTCATAAGTTAAATGAAATCAAACAAGTTTGTGATCAAGCAACAGTAATTAGATTAGGAAAAGTTGTTAAAAACTTCGATGATTTAAAAAATGTAGAAGTCAAAGAATTGGCACGAGCAATGGTTGGTCATGACATTGATATGCCTAAAAACTTTGATGAAGCTAAACGTGATAAATTAGTTTTAGAATTTCAAAATGTATCAGCAAAAGGTAATAAACAAGTAAAAAATATTAGTTTTAAATTACATGCAGGTGAAATTCTGGCAATTGCTGGTGTTGAAGGAAATGGTCAAGAAGAAATTGAATTTCTTGTTAGTGGAATGCTGAAACCTAAATCAGGAAAAATTTTAAGAACTACTTATGAAGATAAAACACCTAAAACTGTAGATATCACAAATTTTTCTGTAAAGCAAAAATGACAAAACAAAATTAATTATGTTCCTGGAGATCGACACAAATACGGATTAGTTTTAGATATGAATGTGATAGATAACTCAATCCTAAGAATGTTGTATCACAAAAAAACTTCTGTTTTTGGATTTATCAAAAATAAATTCAAAAATAATTTAAGTAACCAAATTCTTCAAGATTTTGACGTCAGAGGAGCTAGAGGTGGAATGTCTTTTGCTAGATCTCTTTCAGGAGGTAATCAACAAAAAACTATTGTAGGAAGAGAAATTACTAATGAACATGAAATATTATTAGTTGTGCAACCTACACGTGGCTTAGACGTTGGAGCGATTAACTTAATCCACCAAAAAATCATAGAACAAAGAAACAAAGGAACCGCAATCCTTTTAATTTCTTATGAGTTAGATGAAGTACTTTCACTTGCTGACTCTATTTTAGTAGTTAATAAAGGTGAAATAGTTGATTCAGGAAACAAAAAAGTTATTACTCGTGAATCAATTGGAATGATGATGGCAGGAACATACAAGAAAAAAGAAGTAAAAGGGGAGGAAATGCATGAATAAGCTAAATGTTTATTTTGATAAACTGTCATTTTTTTATAAAACAGACAAAAATGTTTCTTCACGAAGAAAACTTTATAACTCTTTATGAGCCGTGTTATTTTCCCTTATTCTTGCAGGAATTATTTTTCTTTTTGCAGGAGCAAACCCTTTTGCAATTTATGAAAAAATTCTGGAAGGCTCACTAAAATTTAGCTATCATTCATTTTTTATTTATTTTGCCATTTTTATTATTTCAGGTATTGCTGTTGGTATTGGATTTAAAGTAGGATTATTTAATATAGGTGTTTCTGGTCAAATGATGATCGGGGGAATAATCACTATAGCTTACTTACTTAAAAATGGTGCAACAATCACCAATATTATTATTTCTTTAATTTTAAGTGTTTTAGCAGGAAGTGTTTTAGCAATAATTGCAGGATTATTTAAAGCATTTTTAAATGTGCATGAGGTAGTTTCGACCATTTTAATAAACTGAATCATTGTTTATTTAGGTGTATGAGTTTTTAAAGATAAATTTGGAATGCAAAATACCTTAAATAATGGGTCAATTAATTTATCAAATGTTCCTGAATTTTTTACTACTTCTCACTTTTGACCTGTTGCTGTTGCAATTGCAATCACCATAGCACTTGTTTTATGGGTTATTTTATCAAGAACAACCTTAGGTTATAAAATCAAAATGACGGGAATGAATAAAAATGCTTCTAAATATGCAGGTGTTAATGAAAAAACTACAATTATTTGAACAATGGCTTTTTCAGGAGCTTTAGCAGGGCTAGCAGGATGAATTTATTTTGCAATTTTAAATCAATCTTATTTTTCAGGCAATAAAACACCATTAACAGAAGGATTTACAGGAATAGCAATTTCATTACTTGCACACAACTCACCTATTGGAAGTATTTTAAGTGGTTTTCTATTTGCTGTCATTCAGTCAGGTTCATCTTATGCTGTTACTGTATCAAATGGTTTATCAGCTGAAAATTTAACAATCATTTCGGGAATTATTTTATTTTTATCTTCAATTTCAGTTGTATTTTTAAAATGAAATCCTTTAAGTTTTTTGAGAAAATATCTTGTGCTTATTAATAAAAAAGAATTTTGATCAATTATTTCAATATATTTGAATAGCAAAAAGAATCTTTGATTATTTTTCTTTAAAGAAAAGAAAATAACCAAAACAAAACAAAAAGCATATAAAGCAGAATACAAGCGTATTAATAAAGAACTCCAAAATTTAATTGATTTTAAATATTTAAAATCCTTAGATGCAGATCAAAAAATCGAATATTATGAAGAAGCCGAAAGAAGAAAAAAACTCCTTAAAAACGAGTTAGAAGAAAAAGATTTTTATTTAATTAAGCAACTCGCAACCAAAAGAAAAATTGATATAAAAGAAGGACATAATAGATACAGAGAAAAATTAAATCTTATTTATGAAAAAGTTTTTCAAACAAACCAAGATTTTATCTTTGTATTTACACAAATATTTAAAAAGTTGTTTCAAAAAAATAATTCGAAGGAGATAAATTAATATGGAATTTATAACTGGTTTACTAGCTCCACTTGTAACTTTCTCTATTATTTTACTTTTAGCTGCGCTTTCAGGAATGCTAAGTGAAAGAGTTGGAATTATAAATATTGGGATTAATGGAGTAATGATTATAGGAGCTGTTTTTTACGCAGTATTTGCACACATTTTTAGAACTAGTTCTCCTTGAATGAATCTTATTATTTATCCATTATCAGCATTAATGGGAGTATTTTTTTCATGACTGCATGGGTATGCAACAATTAAATTAAAAGCTGATCATACAGTTTCAGGAATTGCAATTAATGTTTTAGCTTTAGCCATTGCTTTATTTTTATTAGGTGTTGTAGATCCACCATCAATTCAAATCGAATATTATCTAACAGAATTAGCTTGAAGCCCTTCAAATTTCAATCCTAGAAATATTATTTCATTAAAATTATTTTTAACAATCGCAATTGTTGCCGTTTTAATTTTTGTTTTAAATAAAACTAAATGAGGTTTAAGATTTAAAGCAATTGGTGAAAATCCACAAGCTGCCGATGTTGCCGGAATTAATGTTAATAAAATGAAATGAATTGGGCTTAGTCTTGCCGGGCTTTTAGCAGGTTTAGCAGGTGCCATTTATTCAGAAAAGATGTCTTCAGGAACATATAAAGGTGAAGTAGAAGGACTAGGTTTTCTTGCGCTTGCCATTATGATCATGGGACAATGAAAGACAGGATATATTATTATTTCAGGTATTGTTTTTGCCATTTTATATACAGTAGCTGTTGAACTAAATGCTTCATTGCTTGCTGCTCTATTACCAATAAAAAATACTGTAGGTGATTTATTACAAACAATACCATATATATTAACATTAATATTTTTATCCGCCTTTTCCAAAAAGAATCAGCCACCAAAAGCCGCGGGTTTGCCTTATGACAAATCATTACGATAATGTTTTTCTTAAAAACTCTTGTTCTATTCAAGAGTTTTTTTATTGTGAAATATATTTAATTAATTTAGTTCAAATTGTTTAATTTAGTTTTTTGGCTTTATTTGTTAAAATTATTTCTTGGAAAAGCAACATTATACAAAAGAGGTAATTATGATCGATCGAAAATTTAGCGAGCAAGAACTGGTAAGAAGAGATAAACTTGCTAAATATAAAGAAATGAATATCAATCCTTTTGCAGAAACTGAAAAAATTTCTGATAACTCAAAAACCATTTTAGAAAAATTCGATATTTTTTCTAAAGAAGAATTAATTCAAAAAAAAGCAGAAATTTCAGTAGCTGGAAGAATTATTACTTCTAGAGGTCCATTTATTATTATTCAAGATTTATATGGAAAATTACAACTATATTTTAATAAAAAAGAATATCCCAAATTGAATGAATTAGTAGAAACTTTTGATTTAGGTGATATTATTTTTGCTCGTGGTTTTGTAATGAAAACTAACACAGGACAAGTTAGTTTACATGTTGATGACATTAAACTTTTAACTAAATCTTTAAAACCCTTACCTGAAAAATATCACGGACTTGTAGATGTTGAAGAAAGATATCGCCGCCGCTATTTAGATTTACTTACTTCAGAAGAAAGTAAAAATATATTTATTAGTAGAACAAAAATAATTTCTTTTATAAGAAAATATTTTGATTCACAAGATTACCTAGAAGTAGATACTCCAGTTTTACAACCCATTTTAGGAGGAGCATCAGCTAAACCTTTTACAACACATCATAATGCATTAGATATGCCTTTTTACTTAAGAATAGCAACAGAACTACCATTGAAAAAATTACTTGTAGGTGGATTAGAAAAAGTTTATGAAATTGGTAGAATTTTTAGAAACGAAGGAGTAGATACAACTCACAACCCGGAATTTACATCTATTGAATTTTATGAAGCATATTCAAATCTTGAAAGTATGGTGCAACAAACAGAAAATTTAATTAAAAGTTTGGCACATTACTTAAACAAAACAGAAATCGAATATGACAACAAAACAATTTATTTGAATAAACCTTTTGCAAGAATTAATATGGTGGAAGCAACCTCAAAAGCTGTAGGTGTAGATTTAAAAGAGATAAGTTTAGTAGATGCTAAAAAAATTGCTCAAAAACATAATATTAAAGTAGAAAAATATTTCACAGTTGGCCACATTATTAATGAATTATTTGAAGAATTAATTGAAAAAACATTAATTCAACCAACATTTGTTTATGGGCATCCTATTGAAATTTCTCCTTTAGCTAAAAATAATTCTTTAGATGCTAGATTTACAGATAGAGCAGAATTGTTTATTAATACTAAAGAATATGCCAACATGTTTACAGAACTAAATGATCCCATTGATCAATTAAAGAGATTTGAAGATCAATTAAAAGAACGTGAATCAGGAAATGATGAAGCTAGTGAAATCGATTTAGATTTTATTGAAGCATTAGAATATGGAATGCCACCTGCAGGTGGATGTGGAATCGGAATTGACCGTCTTGTAATGTTATTTACACAGAAAATGTCAATTCGGGAAGTATTGCTATTTCCTCATTTAAAAAACAAAAAATAAAGGATTTTAATTAATGGCTAAATTATTTACTTTTGACTTAGATGGAACGCTTTTAAACAGTAAAAGTCAAATTCCACAAGCAACTATTAATGCGATATTAGAATTAAAAAAAGAAGGCAATTACTTTGCATTAGCAACAGGTAGAGGTCTAATTTCAATTAAACCTATTTTAGAACAATTTTCTGATTTTGATTTTGCTATTTGCAATAATGGGGTTATTGTTAAAAATTTAAAAACTAATGAAGTAAGTGTTAATTCTCATTTAGACAATGAACTTTTAGACATAATTTGAGAAGAATCACAAAAAACTCAATCATTTTTAACAATTAGTACAGATCAAAATGTTTATACAATTAAACCAGAGTCTGAAATGACTTGATTAATGTCGCAAGAAGAAATGGATTTAAAAATTGGTAGAGAATCTAACATTGAAAAAGTTAAAGAACAATTAAATAAAAAAGAAAAAATAACTCAATTAGCTTTGCGTAATTCTGAAGAAGTTATTACAGAAATTTTTCAAAGAAATAAAAGTACTTTAGGTAAAAAGTATGCAACTTTTCAAACAAACAGAATTTTTTATGACATTAACCCTTTAGGGAGTGATAAAGTAAATGGATTAAAAAAAGTTGCACAAATTTTAAATATCAAACCTGAAAATCTTGTAACTTTTGGTGATTCAGGTAATGATATAGAGATGTTATCATATTCAAAATATGGTATAGCAATGGGAAATTCTACAGAAGAAATTAAAAAAATTGCTTATGAAGTAATTGGTGATCATAATACAAATACACTAGCAGAAACACTTCTTAGATTTAAAAATAGTAAATAGAATGCATGAAAGTGCATTTTATTTTTATTTTTTTAAAAATATAAAAGTTGATGTTTTACAGGGTTTTACTTGCTTTTTTTGGTAATGTGTTATAATTTCATTATTATTTTTGTTCTTAAAACAAAAATTTTGTAGAAAGTAAAACAAATATTGATAAAAAATACAAATATTAATTCATTTAAAAAAAGATTCAAAAAAGTAACACTAAGTTTTATCACTGTTTTATCTTTGCCATTAGTATTTATTTCTTGTTCAACCCCCACACAAGATAAAAAAACTGTAGATGGCAATGATGGTTCTTACATCCCCCCTGAAGATACTAAACCCACTACACAACTTTCAGAAAATCGAATATATGCTTCTGTAGGTCTTGAAGGTATAAATTTATTATTAATGAATTTATTCCACCGTGTTGATCGACAATTTACAGGTGAAAAAAACAAGGACCATTTACAAAATGAAAATTATTTTTTAAATACATTGTTAAAATCAGACTTTAGCGTTAACTTATATAATGAAACTAAAACTGTTGGTGAAACAAATTTAGAGACAGAAAAAGCTATTAAGCAGTTAATAGAAAAGTGAAGTTCCAAAACTACAGAATGGTTTAATATTCTACATAAAGCCGGACAAAAAGTTTGGGGAGAAACATATAGTTTAATTAATAATTACAATCTAATTCACGGATTAATTCATGAACTAGAAAGACATAGTCTAGGAAGTAATGGTTATAAGCAAACTGTAGATTTTTTTAATAGTAGTTTTCAAGACTTATTAAAACTAACTAATGAATTAGATACTATTTTAAAAGAAAATAATTTTTTAACAGATTTTCAAAATTTTATAAAAGAAGTTGAAGATACATATAAAAAAATAGCAAATAAAACATCTAAAACAAATTTAGAACAAAAATTTACAGATTTTTACAATTCATTTGAAAACATTATTTATTCTAGAAATACAGCATCAGCTAAAGGAATAAGTGAAAACATATTTTCAAGATTTTTAGAATATCATAAAGAAATAAAAATGCAAATCACAGAAACAGACGCTATTTTTAAAATAACTAGCAATCACTCAAAATGACATAGCGGATATAGAGAAGACATAGGAGAGAAATAAAGTGAAAAAATCATTATTTAAAAATATATTAAAAGCATCAGCTGTAGTAGGAGTTCCACTAGCAACAGTTGTAGCTTGTGCGCCAGCAACAACAACTCAGCAGCAATCACCTGTAAATTACAAATTGACAAATAATTTAGTAGATTTATATGACAATATTGCAGAAGCTGGGAGATATTTAAATCCAAATTATAATGGAGCAGTTCTTGAAATACAAAAATCAAAAATGGATGAAAATGTCACAGCATCAAATTTTTTAGGAAAATATTTAACTGAACAGACAAAATTACTAAATGAGAGAAAAGCTCTTAATATTGCAGGCGATTCAACAAATACAAACTTTAAAGCTTTCGAAGAAATCATCGGACTTTTAAATGGAATAAAAACACCATTTTTAGAAACATTATCTAAAATCACACCGCTTGTTCTTTCAAAAGATAATAGTGGTATTGAAAATTTCTATAGAAATGTTTTAGAAGATGGATTTCACTCTTTCATGAGAGTAACTTTTGCATTAAGAAATAAACCAGAAGATGCTGATCTGAAAAAACAATTAGAAGATGTTAGAAAAGATTTAAATGGAAAATATAATGAAGCTAAAGCAAAATTAGAACAAATTGCCGCAGCAATAACAAATGATTTTTCAACTGAACTTTCAAACATTAAAACAAAACTTGATGGAATTACAATTCCTGAACATTTAGCAGATGAAGAATTTTATTTATCTTCACTAAGATTTATAAAAGAAGAATTTAATAATGCAATTTTCTTCAATAAAGTTGGACCAAATGCAGGTAAATCTTCTTTAAAAAATATTAAAGCAAGTGCAACTAGTTTAATTGAATTTTTCAAAGATTCAGATCCAGCACAAAAACTTATGAATGAAAATAAACATTCACACAGCTCAAATCCAGAACATGAATCACATGCTTCAATGGACAGAGAATTTTTAAGAATTATTAGAGATATGAGACTTTTAAATCTTGAAAAATCTATTCCTAATTATGAAATTATGATTAATTTACCAACATTTGAGAGAAGCCAAACATTACAAGGTTTATTTAGTCAATTTCAAGATCTAAAAAAAATAGCACAAGAAGAAAAACAAAAAAATACTGACAATGCAGCACACAAAGCTATTGAAGAATTTTTAACTAAAAATGAAAGTTCATTTGAAAAAATAGTAAATGTTTTAGCTGAATTATATTCTATAATTTTTAGTAATCATCCTCCAAGAGGATATAACGTTCCTTGAAATACATTTTTATATAATGCACAATTTATCCACTTCTCTGCAAAATTTGAACTTTCATTAAATAATAAAAAAGATGCTAATGAAAAATACAAAGATATATTTGAAAAAATTGCAAAAGTTAAAAATGGTGCAACTAAGAATTTAACAGAATCATTTGCTGAATTAAAAGTAGAATTACCAAAAGCAATGGCAGTTGTAAATGCACAATTTGAAACAGAATATGAAACATTCAAAAATACATTAAATAAAGTAAATGTAAGTGAAGTTTCAAATGATAAATTATCAATCGCATTTAATAATTTTAAAAAAGATCTATTAACAGATAATTTATTTAAATCTGCTATAAGTGCAAAAGAAGGAATGCAAAAAATGCTAAATTATGTAAATAATGTTACAGTAAATCAAGCATTTGAACAACTTGCAAGTGATCGAAGAGTTCATAGAGATATTGAAAAACTTTGAACAGAGAATGTAAAACTTTTAGATTCAATCATAGACTTCTTTGAAGCTCAAGAACACGACCATCACCACGACCATCACCACGATCATCACCACGATCATCACCACGATCATCACCACGATCACAGTCACGATCACAGTCACGATCACAGTCACGATCACAGTCACGATCACAGTCATGATCACAGTCATGATCACAAAGAAACAACCAAACCCGCTACAGAAAATGGAAACCACGACCATGACCACGACCACAGCCATACAGAAGCTCCTAAAACAGAAACACACGCTCACTAATAATACAAATAAATATTCAAAAATGGTAAAAGCCATTTTTTTTATTATTTTTTATGTAAAAAGTAACTTTTTTTTTATTTTTTTATAGATTATTTTGAACTATTTTAGTATAATTTTTAATTATTTTTACTTTAGAAAATATAAAGTAAAAATTTTGTAGAAAGTATAAGGTATATTAGAAAAAACAAAGGGTCTTACAAAAATAACCTTTTTTATACAACTTTATCTTTAAAATTAATAATTTCCCCCTCAATAATTAATTTTTTTAAAATAGTCTAATAGTTTAATTAAGTTAGGCTTTTATTCAAGTAAATTAAAAACAAACAACACCAAAATTAAAAATATTATATTTCCTTCAAAAGCTTGAATATTTTTTATAAAAATTTTTAAAAAAACAACTTTATAAATTAAATTCCTTTTTTAATTAGTTATATAAAGATAATTTTGTATATTTAACATTACATTGAACTTTAGTACAACAAAGAAAAATTTTATCTTTTAAAAATTATTTCAAAAGATAAAATTTTTGTATTCATAAAAACTTTTTAATTATAAATAACAATATAGAAAAGGAGATTTAAAAATTGAAAAAAAAGATTATTAAAAATATATTAATATCTTCATTTATGATGGGCGCACCATTAGCAATGTTTGTAGCTTGTGCACCATCAACAACCACATCAGAAACAGCAAACGCTTCGCAAAAATCTTCAGAAGTAAGTGCTTTAAGTTATAAATATCCAGAAAATATTTATGATTTTAACGATAACTTAACAGACGCAGCTAGATATTTAAACTACCACGATTATAATGGAATAGCTAAAAGAGTTGCAGCCAAAAAAATAGATGCTAAAACTATAGTTACGTACTTTTTAGGTGAGTATTTAGATGAACAAACAAAATTATCAAGCGAAAGAAAAGAACTAAAAATTGCTGAAGATGCTAAAAATCATCAATTAAATACTTTCCACTCAATTGTAGAAAAATTAAATAATATTAAAAAACCTTTTTTAGAATCACTATCTAAAGTTAATAAACTTATTTTTTCTAATGATGATAGTGGGATTGAAAACTTTTACAAAAAAACTTTAGATAGTCAATTTCACCTTTTAATGAGTCAAAATGCTTTTGCTCAAAACAAAAAGGATGATGCAGCTATTCAAGATCTATTTAAACAAGCTAAAAAAGAAATGAACGATAAGTACAAAATCGCAAAAGATAAAGTACAAGCTTTAAAAGACGCTATAACAAATGATTTTAATAATGAATTAAAAGAAGTAAAAAACCTTGTAAATAGTTTAACCATCCCAAATGAAGCTGAAAGTGAAGAATTTTATATTACAGCTTTAAGATTTATTAGAGATGAATTTAAAACACCAATTTTCTTTGTCAAAGCTGGTGCCAATGCAGGTGAATCAACTTTAAAAAATATCAAAGATAGAGCAGAAGAATTAATTAAATTTTTTCAATCTGAAGATCCAGCACAAAAACTTTTAGATGAGAGAAAACATTCACATAATCCTGACCCAGAACATGAATCACATGCTTCAATGGACAGAGAATTTTTAAGAATTATTAGAGATGCTGAGCAATTGAATTTAGATAAAACTATTGAATATTTTGATATTTTATCAAATTTACCTTCATATAATGAAGAAGAAACTTTAACAGAACTAAGGCCTTTATATAAAGTTATCGAATTTGTTTTTGAAACTGCAAAAGAAAAAGAACTTGCTGGTTATAATAGTGATATTTATAAACAAATTTTAGATTTCTTAGAAAAAAATAAAGAAGATTTAACAGAGTTCTTCAATACTTTAGTTAAGTTAAATGATTTAATTTTTGCTGAAGAATATACATCAACCGGTTATAAAACACACTGATATAAATTCATAAATAATGTTGAATATATTCAATGACTGGATAAGTTTGAAAACAGATTGAATAAATCACCTCAAGCTCAAAACAAACAAACAGTTTTATTAAATTACATTAAGCAAGGTAAAGAACAAGCTAACATTAATTTAAATCAGGAAATGATTCAAATTAAAAATTTATTGCCTGAAGCCATAGATTTAGTTAATGATAATTTCAAAGCTAAATATCAAAAAATAAAAAGTGAATTAGACAAAATTAAAGTAACAGCTGCTTCACCCGATTCATTATTACTAGTATTTAATAAATTTAAAACTAATTTATTAAAAGGTAATTTATATAATTCTGCCTTAGAAGCCAAAGCAGAAATGGAAAAATTACTAGATTATATAAATAAAACTTCAATTAATAGCGTATTCTTTAATGCTGTAATCGATCCTAAAAACCAGAGAATTTTAAATGATTTATTCTATATCAACGAAGCAACTTTATACTTTGTATTAGATAATTTAAAAATTGATATTCCTTATGATGAAAACGCAAAGCATGATCCATTTTATAATCATGATTGAGATACAAACAAAATTGTTCCAAGTAACCAAACTGATAAGAAATCAGAAGAACGTCCTTTTGAAACTGGATCACATCCTCATCATTAAAAAAATAATTAAAAATTTGACCTTATTTCTAGGTCAAATTTTTAATTTTCCATTCGTTCAATTAATTGTTTTGCTTTTGCTAGTTCTACACTAAAAAAAGAAGTAACTCCCCTTTTTTGCATTGTAGCTCCAAATAGATGATCGACACGGGCCATAGTACCATGACGATGAGTAATAACCACAAATTGAGTAGAATTTTTTAATCTTTGTAAAAATTCTGCATAACGCACAACATTAGCTTCATCAAGTGCAGCTTCCACTTCATCTAAAATACATAGAGGAATAGGTTTAGCTTTAATGATAGAAAATAATAAAGAAATAGCGATTAAAGCTTTTTCTCCACCGGAGAAAAGTCTTAAATTTTTAATTGATTTTCCTGGTGGTTGAGCCACAATATCAATACCACTGTCTAAAATATTGGAAGGATCTGTATATTTAATTTGGCCTAAACCACCACCAAACATTTTTTGGAAAACATTTGAAAACTCTTTATTAACTAAAGTGAATGTTTCACTAATTTTTTTAACAATGATTTTATCAATTTCAGCAATAGCACCTAGAATAATATTTTTAGCTTTTTCTAATTCTTCCTGTGAAGCTTTTGTAATATTATATCTTTGTTCAATTTCTTTGAAACTTTCAATTGAATCTAAATTTACATGACCTAAAGCATCAATTTCTGTAATTAATTGTTGGACAATTTCACGAGATTTTTCCAAATCTAAATCTTGGTTTGTATAGTTTTCTTTAGCATATTCTAAAGTCATTTTATAGTGAACTGATAGTCTTTTTTGACTATTATTCAATAAAAACTCTGCTTTAGATTTTTCAGCTAATTTAACACTAAAGGAATTATTTAATTCTCTTTGTGTTTTTTGTAAGTCATTTTTTTCACCTAAAAGTTTTTGGAGTTCTTCATTAATGATTCTAATTTTTTCACGTTTTGAACGAATTTCTGCAGTTAAGAAGTTTTTTTCTAATTCAAGATCTTTTTCATGCATTAAATCATTTTTTAAATTAGTAATATCTAAAATTTCTTTTGTTGCTGCTTCATATCTAGTTTTTAAAGAATAAAAACTATTATTAGCGGTATTTATTTTTTCTCTAGTAATAATTAAGTTAGATTTAAGTTCATTATTTAAAACAATTAAATCATTTTTAGTATTTTCTAGATCTCAAATATTTTCAGCTAATGTTTTTTTCTCAGCTTCCAGTTGTGGAATAGAATTATGAAGCTGTTCAATTTGCTTATCAATGTTATTAAAATTGTCATCTTCTTGTTTTTGACCACCTGATATAATTCCGCCTACACGAATTATATCGCCGTCTAAACTTACTGTCATATAACGAGAGTTCATAAGTTTAAAAATTTCATTAGCATTTTCAACAGAATCACAAACTAAAATATTTCCTAATAAAAATCTTTTTAGAACTAAAAATTCTGGTTTTACATTGATTAAATCACTAGCAACACCTAAAAAACCTTTTTGGTTTTTTAAAATAAAATCATGTTCTTCTCTTATAAATTTAGGTTTAATGCTACTTAGAGGTACAAATGTTGCCTTACCTGCATTATTTCTTTTTAAAAAATTGATTGCATCAATAGCTGTTTCGGGCGTATCTACAACAATATTTTGTACTGTATTACCTAAAATATTATCCATCACTCTTGAATACTTAGTTTCAGGCTGAATAATATCTCAAACTAAACCTTTGTAACCTTTAAATAAATGAGAATTATCAACAATGGCTTTAGAACCTTTGAATAAGTGTGTTTTCTTTTCTTTATTTTCTTTTAAAAAAGAAATACGTGCTTTAATGTTATTAATTTTGTAAACTAAATTATTTTCTTGTAACTTATATGCAGAAATTTCTTTATTATTAAAATTAATTTTTTGGTGATTATTTTCTATTTTTTCTTCAGTTTCTTTTTCTAAATTTTGATACTGATAAATCACTTTACCTAATTCATCAATTTGTTGTTTAATAGCTTTAGTTTTTTCTTCAGAAGACGCTACAATTTCACCACTAATAATCATTTGAAGTCTTTGATTTTCTTTAACCTTAGTAATTTCTACTAATTTAATTTTTTCAGAAATATTTTCTAGTTTTACAGAAAGATCGTTCAATTCTTTTTCAACTTCATTTTTATTTTTAGAACTTTGATTTAATGATAAATCAATTTCATCAATTCTGCTTTCCAAACCGGTGTTAGCTTGTTCTACACCACTTAATTCCAATCTTAGTGATTCTAATTGTTCAGAATATTTAGTAATATCATGGACTAGTAAGTTGACTTCAATATTTTTTAATTTTTCTGTTTTTTCCAGAAATAATAAAGCTTTTTCCGCTTGTTTTTTTAATGGTTGTAATTGTTTGTTTAATTCATTAACAACCAAAGTAATTTTTTCTAAAGATTCATCGGTTTTTTCTAATTTTTTTAAAGTTTCATTTTTTTTCAATTTATATTTAGATGTTCCAGCAGCGTCTTCTAAAATTGCACGGCAATATTCAGAAGAAGCTTCGGCTATAGAAGAAATAGTTCCTTGTGAAATAATAGCTAAAGAGGATTTTGAAATACCAGATTCCACTGCTATTTGTTTAATATCTTTTTGTTTTGCTAATTCACCATTAATATAATATTCGTTGTTTCCTTTATTTCTATAAAGAACTCTGGAAATAGTAAATATTTTGTGAGGTGTTGAAACTAGGTTTTCTGAATTATCAAAAGTTAAAATAACCTCTGCTTTATCTAAAGGTGCAACAGTTTTAGAACCTGCAAAAATAACATCAGACATTGAATCACCACGAAGTGCTTTAGATGATTGTTCTCCTAAAACTCAACGAATAGCATCATTAATATTAGATTTTCCAGAACCATTTGGACCCACAATCCCGACAACTCCACCATCAAAATTCAATGTAACTTTATCTGCAAAAGATTTAAAACCGTGAGCTTCAATTTTTATTAATTTCATGTCATCCTTTTGAATTTAAAATTATTTTTAAATTATATTTTAAAAAAGAAAAAATCCTTATTTTATAAAATGAGATTTTATATCAAATAAATTATTCTTCTTTTTCAAAGATCTTAGAAAGCAAATAAATTGCTGCAGTTTCTGCTCTTAGAATTCTTTTACCTAAAGAAACAACTTGAAATCCTTTTTTTTCTGACTTTGAAATTTCTTCATCAGAAAAACCACCCTCAGGCCCAACTAAAAAAATAGAATCGGTAGGATAATCAATTTTTTGTTGATTTGTAGATATTTTTTCATGAGCAATAAATTTATTTGTAATATTTAAATTTATTACATCATCAAATTTTGTTGGATGATGAATTTGCATTGTTTTATTTCTAAAAGATTGTTCTGCAGCGCCCAAAGCGATTGTTTGTCATCTTTCAAGTTTATTTTCTATTTTACTAATATTTTTTAGTTCACAGTATTGACTAATTACAGGGATAAAATCTGTAACACCCAATTCAGTAGCTTTTTGAATTAATCATTCATATCTTTTAATATTAATAATCGCAGCAGCTAAATAAATTTTATTTTTAAATTCATGATTTGAATCCAATTTATATTTAATTTTAGCTAAATTATTTTCTAAACTACATACATAAAATTCTTGAGAAAAAACACAAATAAAATCTTTATTTTGGATTCTTGCGACTTTGATGTGTTGTAAGATTTTTTGATCTAATAAAAAATAATCTTTTTCTTTTTTATTAACAAAAAAACGCATCATAATTACCTCATTTCTGAATTAGAAAAAATTATATTATATTTATTATTCAATTTATTTTTAATTACATAATTAAGAAACAACAAAAAACAGAATAACAAACATAGTATAGATTTGTGAATAATCGAGCAAAAAATGTTTAAAAAAATAATTTTTAGTACTGAAAAATGCTTTTTTTTTTTTTTTTGATTTTGTGGTTAAAATTTATAAAAATGAATTTTTTTAATTAAGAAAGATACTATGAAAAAATTTAAATTTTCTTTAAAATGACTAGCAGTTTCATCAGTGATTTCTTCATTGGTTTTTATTGCATGTTCACCTATTAGAAATCAAATATATGATCAGCCTGTGATAAATCCTAATAATGATAGTTCAAAAGAAATTTCACCAAATAATAACCAAAATATATCTCAATCAACTAATCCTGCAACTCTGCCTAATTCAAACTCCGAAACAATGGACCATGGAGTAACTTCTCAATCTAACTCAGAATCTAAAAAACCAGAAACTTCTCAAGCATCTCCAGCTCAACCACCAGTTCAACCACCAGTTCAACCACCAGCTCAACCTGAAACTGAAAAATCAGTTTTTGATTCTGGTCAAATATCAAATAGTAATAAATCAGAAGTATCTTCACAACCAAATACAAGCGATGAAACCCCGTCATCAACCCCGTCATCAACCCCGTCATCAACCCCGTCATCAACCCCGTCATCAACCCCGTCATCAACCCCGTCATCTCCACCTAAAAATGAACCACAACCACAACCAGAACCTAGTTTAACAAAAAGCGAATTTGAAAACCCTAAGTATAATGAAGTTGCTAGTTATCATTATGATAATAATGAAGTACTAAGGAAATACACTGATGTTAAACCAAGCATTAGTTATAAAAACAGAACAGAAGCCCAAGTTTTTAATTCTAATTTTGCTTTAGCTAATAAATATCATGGTTTTTGAAACCAAAACTTTACTGTACGTAAAGATGATGATACTGATGGTAAATATTTAAAACAATATAGACTACATTTTTTATTAAGAGATCGAAATTGACAGTTTGATGCTAAAAATCAAACTTTTAGTTTTTTATTAAAAAATGAAGTTATTAACAACATTAAAAATTCTGACAACACCGCTAGTGATATTAAATTATGACTATATTTAGATGTCAGAAGCAAAGAATTAGATAATTTTAGATATAACTCAGTTATTAATTTTGAAGATTTTAGCAAATTCCAAGAAAAATGATTTAGATGAACAGAACATAAAAATCAATATTTAAAAATGATTTATTATGGTGTAGGTTTTGAAATTCCGCTAGCCAAAATTAATAATACACTAACAATCCAAAACGATCGTTATTTTAATTTGGTTATTAATAAAACTAGTCAAGGTTATGAATTTAAAATTGTGAAAAAACCTAATTTTAATAAAACACTGACTAATAATTATGCTGATGCTATAAAAAATGATGCAGTTTTTATTAATACTTTAAACAATTTTTTCAACATTTCTTTTTTATCAGATAACGAGCAAAATCAAACTTTTGGTCAATACATTCTACCAACTAAGTTAAAAGAAAGAAAAACAGATATTGAAAAATTATTTGCTAATTATAGAAGAGATCAAAATGCTAGTAATTATGTAACTGCTTATGATCCTGATAATCCTTATGCAATTAGTACTAATGCTTTTGATACTTCCAATAATGAATATGCTAAAACTAAAGATAATTATCAAAGTCGTACAAAAAGCAATAATTATATTCCCGATTTGGAAATAGTTTATAAATATAACGATTTTGATCTAGCAAATGAAATGCGCATTAGAGCTTTAACAATTTCACCTGGGACTTGAAATATGATTGCTAAAGTTAATCCAGATGATGAAAAAGATCAACTATATTATGTTGTTACTAATAAACACGTTTCAAATACTACCATTAAAGGATCGCAAGATATTTTTAGAAAACTAGGTTCACAACATTATCTAGATTCTTATAAATTAATTTCTTCAAATATACAAAGACCAAGTGGATGAAATAAATATTATGATAATGGTCAAGATTCTATGAGTGCCTCAAAAGGTGAACTACTTGGTATTAAAGAATATTATCGCGGTACTAACAATAATGGAATTAGTTACGATATGAAAAATGATTATTTCTTTCCTGCCAAAAGAATTAGATATTACGATGGAAGCTTGAAAATAATTAATAATAGACACCCTGATATTGTTTTTGCTATATTAGATTTAAGTGTTCTAAAAAAACGAGTTAATGAAGTAATAAGCGAACAAAAGAAAAATATAAGGATGACAGGTAGAAACAAATTAAGTGATAGTGAAAAACAAGAAGCAGAATTAATTGTGGCCAACCATGAATCTGTATTAAAAGATCTTGAACAGTGGCCAAAACTAAAACCTTTGAAAATTTCACATGCTTATAAAAATTTATTTGCATTTGACAATACATATTTAACTGATTTTATTTCAGCCACTTATGCTGGTAATTCTTTTAGTACATTAAAAATTAATAAAATAAAAGTAACTAGTCATTCATCAGATTCAGGTAATTTTAACATAAGTTTTAAAAAATCTGATTTAGAGCCAAAAGAGTTAGTTAGACAATTTGCCGCTAGCGGTTCTAGTGGTTCACTAGTTGTTGATAGTGATCGTAATTTAATAGGGTTAATTCACGAAGGTAATAGTAGTGAAACTAACATAGTACCATTTATTACCAGTCATTATGATTTGCTGGGTAATACTAGTTTTACTTTTGATAATGGTACCAAAAACGACACATCACTTTTACACTATGCAAATATGATGAAAGAAAAAGAACCAAACAAATGATCTCTTAATATTTTTAATTTTGACACCAAAATTAAATAATTATTGACAACTAATAAGTTAACTCATAATTACTAAAAAAATAAATATAATTTTATTTAAAACTTCTACAATGACAGAACATGTTGTAGAAGTTTTTTATGTCTTTTTCAACACAAGAAACAAAGAACTGAATGCTCTAGAATTTAATAAAGTTCAGTGTATTTAGTCTTGTCTGAAAATGTTTTAGGTTGCCTAAAAGATAAAATTTATGAAAAAGAAAAATTTTTGATAATGAAAAAAATATGATTCTATTTTTTGCACAGGAATTTAGAGGTTAACAACCTTATAAACCTAAAACATTTTTTTATTTGAATTTATTAAAAAATATAATAAAATTATTCAAAATGAACTTATTAAATTATGCCGGTTTACAGAAATGAAAAAACTCCTTTAGCTTAATTATATTGAGTTCATTTTTTTATTTTTAAAGATTATATTTTAATTAATGTAGTTTTCATCAGGGGGAAATATGAAAAACAAATTAAATTTAAAGAAATTGATCGGAGTTGCAGGAGCCACTACGCTTGCTTCAGCTTTTATTTTAGCGTCTTGTGCACCTACAGTAAGTAAATTTGATCAATCAGATGATAAGAAAATGAAATTTGCACTAACTATTACTGCACCAGCAGCAAGAAGTGCTTTAAATGATATCATCCAAGCATATAATGAACAATCAAAATCAGATTACAAATGAGAACAAATGGAAATCCAAGGTGGTTACCAAGGTTTAGATAATGTATTAAAAAATAAATTACCTGCAAAAGATAAAGATGGATTATTTAATGTAGCTTTAAATTATCCATCTGCTTTAGCTATTGCCCGTAGATATGACATGGGTCTTGCTTTTGACAAAAGCATTTTAAACTTAGATGAACTTTTCGATGAATCATTTTTACAAGTTAACAAAAACATGGTAAATGTTAAAGAAAACGAACAATGAACAATTCCAATGAATAAATCAGTTGAAATGTTAACAATCAACATGCCAATGTTTAAATATGTTTTAGAAAAAGCCAATGATTCTTCAATTGCTGAAGATTCAAAAGAATTTTTTGACAAAATTAAAGCAGTTGGAGAAACAGATCAAGAATTCATTGGGAAAGTTATGGGAACTTATACTCCAACAGAAGAAGGACTAAAAGGATATGTATTCAAAAAAGAAGTTTTTGAATCTTATTCAGCTCTAATAGATTTAGCTAATAGAATTACTGTAGCTTTTCCTAATGCACAAAAAGCAAAAAGCAATGGAACAGCTAGAGAAATTCTAAAAAATGTATTTGGAATTGATTCTCCAGCGAATGCTATTTATAGTTCAGCATTTTCAAAAGCTGGTGGAGATTATGAAAAATTCCTGTTCCACTTAAACAAGGAAAAAACAGGAGTAGATTTTTCAAGTGTAATTAAGAATCCTGATTCAGAAGAATACAAATTACTAAAATTAGTTTTTGAAGAATTTAAAAAAGGATTTGATAAAAATGCATTATTTATTAAAAGCGTTTCAACATATTCATCAAACTATTTAAAACAACACCAATTAATTTTTGCAATTGGTTCAACAGCAGGATATAGACATAATTTTGCTCCTAATACAGACGAAAAATTAGCAATTATTAAAAAACCAGCTGCTGCTGGAACAACAGCTGCAGAAGAGTCAATCACTTTAGATGGATCTTTAGGAGAAATTTTAGTACCTACAGAAGCAGAAAAAACTAACAACCCAGGACTTATAGCAACTGTTAAAGGTGGAAACTATACAAACAAAATTTATGCTTCAGACACAAGAATAGAGCCTAGAAAGAGATATACACACGATATTTTCTTAACTTCTGCAAAAGAAGATGAAGAAATTAAAAATCTTTTAAAAGATAAAAATCCAGGTGAAGCAGTTGCATTATTAGGTAGAGGTGAACCATATAGTATGTTCCAGCTGATAGGTGCAGTAAATAAACCAACAGCTGGTGAAGATACAAGAACAAAAACTTATTTAATTTCACAAAGTAGCTATTCAATCATTACTCAAGGAGCTAACGAAAAATTAAATGAAAAAGAAATATTAAATTTACCAGCTCCTAAATTATTCCAAACCGGAGATACAGAACAAACATTAGTTCAAGGTCCTTCATTAATTGCTTTACATTCAAATGAAAACGAAAATGCTGAAACACAAAAATTTGTTAAATGAATGTTAACAGAAAGCAGAAAGTGAACTTGAACAACAGGTTCAGGAGAAAGAGTTAGAACTAATGAATTTACAGGAACTGGTGCAGAATACTTTGCATTTAGAGCAGGATATATTATTCCTACAAAAGAAAATCTAAAACAATTAGAAAACAAAACTGATACATTAAATCCTGCAAATAAAATTACTTTCCAGTCATTAAAATCTGCAACAGTTCAACCAGGAGAAACTAAAGCAAAAACAGCATTATTAGAAGATCCTGTTTCTGCAAACTCTTCAACATTTAGAGAAGCAATTCAAAAAGCTATGGAAACAATGAATAGTCGTGCTTCAAATGGGCAATTTAGTGAAATTTCATTTGACAAATTCTTAGAAAGTGTAAAAATTCAATTACCAAACAGTTTACGTTAAATTTATGAAAAAGAATTTTAAAAAATTACTTTTCTTTAGTGTTGCTTCATTAACTTCATTAGCGTTTGTTATTTCTTGTTCTCCTTCAAGTGCACAATCATTTAATTATGAAAAATTTAATAATTTTGCTAATTCTCCACTTTGAGAAAAATTACCTGTAACTGCAGAAGGAACTTTAGTAAGTTGAACCGACGGAGATACAGCCATTATTAACTATCAACTGAAAAATTCGGATGAATTAGTGACAAACAAAAGAATCAGAATTATGTATCTAGATACTCCTGAAACCAAAAAACAACAAAATGGTGAATGAGTATCAACTACAGGTACAGAATTTAAATTTGCAAATGAAGCAAAACTTTATGCAGAAAAAATTATTCCTGCAGGTTCAAAAATTAAATTAATTTTTAAAGGAACAAACGGAATACCTGAAGCTGATACTTATGGAAGATTAATCGGAACTATTTTTTATGGTGAAAATTTTGCTAAAAATTTCTCTGTAGAAATGGTGGGTCAAGGATTTTCGATTCCTTTTACAGAAAATAGATCGTCTTTATTAGAGGATTATTTACCTGATCATTATTTAGTAAGAGCATTAGCGGAAGCATTTAATGAAGCTTATTATTCTAAAAAAGGAATTCACAGCTTAAGAACTGATACAAAAAGTTTCAACTATTTTGATGATATTTTCAAAACCAGAGGAATTGGAAGTAATATTTCACAAGCAAAATATTTCATTGATGCCAATCACCCTGAAACAGACACAGATTCAAGTGTATGAGATAATTTAAAATTAATTGAAAGCAAATAATTAAAATTTACGAAAAGAGTTACTATGTTTAAAAAACTTTTATTTGATTTATTATTGTTAAATAAAAAGAAAAAAGAAGAATACAGTAAAAAACTTGATGTGGTTAAAAGTTTTAGTGATAAAAGATACCAGTTACAGTCAGTAAATCCCGAAATTGAACTACGTAATTTAGTTGTGGATTTTGGAGATACACTTGCAATTGATAACAGCAATATTAAAATTCAAAAAGGTGACTTAGTCACTTTTTTAGGGCCTTCAGGTTGTGGAAAAACCACAACACTTAATGCAATTGCTGGCCTTTTAACACCGACAAGTGGTCAAATTTTATTTCGTGGTGAAGATGTAACTAAAAAAGATCCTAAAAATAGAAATCTAGGATTGGTATTTCAAAACTATGCACTTTATCCCCATTTATCTGTTTATGAAAACATCGCTTTTCCATTAAGAAATGATGTTCAATGAAGAATAGATGTCAAAAATAAAAGTTTAGAATTTAAAAACAAGGTAAACTCATTAATTTTTGAAGCAAACGGTGCATCAGGAGAGGAATTAGAAAAATATAAAAGATATTTTTTTATATTTTTAGATACCGCCAAAGAGATGAAAAGTTATTATAATAACTTAAAATCAGAACTAACTCAAAAAATTAGTGCACTGGAAACAAATAAAAAATTATCTAAAGTACATAAGCAAAGTTATCTTGCAAAAATCAGCAAAGATTTATTAGATTTCAAAAAGAAAAATTTAAATTTAGATAAACTAAAAGATAATTATTTAGAAATTGTTAAAACTTTAAACACTGAAAAATTAGAAGAATTTATGCAAGCTTTTAGTAATGGACAAGAAGCAATCACTTGATATAAAAAAATAGCAAAATTTATTCATGAACATTATAAAAAATTACTAAATAATTTGTCTCAAGAATTAAAATCAGAAAAAGCAAGAGTTAAAAGCACAGAAGATTACAAAAAAATGAAGCAAATTAAAAACGAAATTGTTATTTTGCATCATTTATCCTGAAAACAATATAAATTGTATGAAAAAGAATTGATTAATAAATATTCTTTAAGTAGAAATAATTTATCAGCACAAAATTTAGAAAAAGTAGAACATTTTTCAGAAAACATTTTAAGTATTAATGAGTGAATTCACAAAGAAGTAATGGAAGTTTCTGAAAAAGTAGAAATTACTAAAAATTTACATAAAAAACCTACTAAACTTTCTGGTGGACAGCAACAAAGGGTGGCTATAGCTCGGGGAATTGTTCGTAAACCAAAAATTCTATTAATGGATGAACCACTATCAAACTTGGACGCAAAATTGAGAACACAAACAAGAAAATGAATTCGTAAAATTCAAAGTGAATTAGGAATTACAACGATTTTTGTTACTCACGATCAAGAAGAAGCTATGTCTATTTCTGACACAATTGTTTGTATGTCAGAAGGAAAAATTCAACAAATTGGTTCACCTATGGAATTATATGAAAAACCTACAAATGAATTTGTAGCTCGTTTTTTAGGAACTCCAGAAATGACAATTATTGAAGCACAAAACAAAGCGGGAAAAGTTTATATTAAAGATGCTTTTCTATTTGAAAATAAAGATTTAAAACATAAAACCTTAAAAGTAGGACTAAGAAGTGAACACTTAATAGAAGATACTAAAGGAACTATTAGTGCAGTTATTGAAACAGTAGAATATTTAGGTAAAGATGTTTTAGCAAGTGTAAATTTTCAAGATGTTAAAATCAATGTTTTTTTAAAGAATAAAAAAACATATGAAGTAGGTGAAGAAGTTAAAATGTCAGTTCCAGAAAAGCTGATTTACTTATTCGATAAAAACGGAGAAAGAATCAATGCTAAATAACTTTTTATTAAAAAGAAAGTTAAAAACTAAAAATTTAGAGCTTTCTTATCTTCACAAAAGAATTGCATTTTGAAAACCTTTGCTTTTTCTTTTACCTTCTTTAGCAATTATCATTTTATTTTCAATCATCCCTTTCATTATGGCTTTTCAAAAATCTTTTTTATTTGAAACTGACAGTGAAATAGCGCAAAGTGAAACATTTGGTTTTGAAGCATTTAGATATGTTTTAGAAGATAATACCTTTTTAATAGGTTTAAGAAATTCATTATTATATGGGTTACTAAGTTTACCTATTACTCTTGTAATTTCAATCTTAATTTCGTCAGCAATAGCCCATCTTTATAATAAACTAGCAAGAGGTTTTTGACAAACTGTTTTTTTCTTACCTTATGTAACTAATGGCGTTGCGATTGCTGCATCCTTTGTGTATTTTTTCGATTCACAAATGGGAATTGTTAATGAATTAACAGGAGTAAAAAACCTGTGACTAGATAGTTCAGATCCTTGAAGTATGAATCCCTTTATTGTTATTTTAACAAATGGTGTTTGAAGTAGCTTAGCTTTTCAAGTAGTTTTATTAACAACAGCAATGTTATCTGTAGATAAAACACTTTATAAAGCTGCATCAATTGATGGTGCTTCTAGATTAAAACAATTTTTCCGAATTACTTTGCCAACAATTAAAGGAACTTTAAATTTAATTATTACTTTAGGAATTATTGGTGGAATTAGAGTTTTTCCGATCGCTATTTTTCAAAGTGATGTCGCTAAAGCAATTCAAAATGGTGGAGCTACTTTAATGATTTATATTTATGATCAAATTGGTAATTCACAATATGCAATTGCAGGAGCTGCCACAATCTTCTTATTCTTAATCGGAGTTAGCTTTAGTTTCATGATGAAGAGTGGAATTAAATTAATTATTAATTTATCAACAAGAATGGGGGAAAAACGTGTTCACAATAAAGTTAAAAATTCAAAAATTTATAAGTAATATTGTAATTTCTCGTAATGCAGATAAAATTTCTGCACAAGTTAGAGAAAATAGTTTTTTCCAAATTTTCAAAGCATTTTTGTGAAAAGCAATTATTTTAGGTTTCTTTGCCTTATTAATAGTTTTACCATTCTATATCATGATTATTTTATCTATATCTTCTAATGAATACATTCGTGAAGCAGGTCAAGACAGGTCAATTTTTTGGCCTGATGGAATGCATTTTTCCAATTTTGTAGATGCTTGAGAAAAAGGTTACTTTGAAGCTATCATGGGTTCATTAATTGTAACAGTACTATCAATTGTCTTTAAAATTTTCTTTGCTATGTTTTTTGGGTATGCCTTTTCATTAAGAAATTGAAGATTCAAAAAAGCAATGTGAGCAGTTTTTCTATCGATTTTATTATTACCAGATTCTGCATTACTTTTAGGACAATACAGAGTTGTCACTATTTTAGGATGAACTAAGGGATATTACTTAATTGGAGCACTTTTTTTACCTTATGTTGCTTCAGTTGTTAGTGGATTTATGTATAGAAATTCTTTTGAACAAATTCCTGATCGTGTAAAAGAAGCAGCTATGGTAGATGGTTGTTCAGGAATAAAATATCTAGTTAAAGTTGCAATGCCAATGGTTTCACCGACAACTTGAACAGTAATGATTTTAACCGCTTTTTCAGCATGAAATGCATTATTATGACCATTATTATTGTTAAATGGAAATGATTTTATGAATGTTATTAATATTTGAGCAATGGATATTGGTAGACCAGTTGTTGGAGCAGATGAAGTTTTACAAATAGATCAAGGTACAAAAATGGCTGGAAGTATTTTAGCTATCTTACCTATGTTTATTTTCTTCTTCTTATTCAGAAAAAGAATTATGGGTGCAATTGGAAAACAAGGTTCAGCAATTAAAGGATAGCTTATGAAAAAAATAAAAAAAGATCAAATTATTCGAAAAATTAAATATTGACAAACTTTTGCATTTCCATTTTTTATTGTCATTGTTGGTATTCTTGCTACAGTTTTTGCATTCTATGCACTAGGTCATTTATTAGTGGATGTAATTAGTAAAAACTCATTTTGAAATTAAATTATCTTCACTTAAAACTAGTTTCATAACTAGTTTTTTTTGTTTCTTGAACATTTCTTAATTAACAAAAATTAAGATTGTTATAATTGTAATTAGTATGAAAATTAAAACAACATCTATAGATCAATTAGAATTTGTAGTTTCTAGCATTTTATCTTTAATAAAAAAAAATAAATATATTTTATTAAATGGTGAAATGGGGAGTGGTAAGACCACTTTAGTAAAACTAATATCTCAAAAACTTGGTGAAAAATCAATAGTAAATTCACCAACTTTTAATATTATGAAAGTGTATAATGAATTTGTGCATATTGATGCTTATAAAATTACTGGTAATTTAGAAGAATATGAAGACTTCTTTGAAGATAAAATAGTATTCATTGAATGAGCTAAAAATTTAGTTTTAGATTACAATCAATTTTTAACAATTGATATTGAATTAATTGATGAAAATACAAGAATTTATACTATAGAGGAGCACAATAATTAATGCATATTTTTTTAGATAGTAGCAATGAAGATTTATTTATTGCCTTGTATGATGATCAACAAAAATGCATTAGTTTTTTTCATGAAATTAATCTCCTGAAAAAAGTAGAAAAAATTCCGGTATTTTTTGAAAAATTATTATCAAAAAATAATTTAAAAATAACAAATATTAAAGCAATTTATTTAAATTTAGGTCCAGGAACATTTACCGGTTCAAGAATTAGTTTAGTTTATGCTAGAACACTTGTGCAGTTAACAAATATTAAATTATTCACTACTAATACTTTCAGTTTAATTGATAAAACCAATTATGAAAATCAAAATATTTATATAGATGCTAAAGGGAAAAAAGTGTATCATGCTCAAATGAAAAACAATCAAATTGTGAGTGAAATAAATATTTTAGAAGTCAACCAAAATATGATTATTTCAAAATTAAACTTTGAAGATCTTAAATTAAGTTTTAAAAATTATTTAGATATTTTTAAAGAAGAAAAAGATATTTTAGCTATCTCACCACTGTACATAAAAAAACCTCAAATAGGAAGTTATTAGATGACAATTTTAGGTATAGAAACTTCACATGATGACACTTCTGTAGCACTTTTAAAAAATGGTGAAGTTTTAAAAATGTTCATTTTTAGTCAAATTGATATTCATGCCAAATATGGTGGAACAATTCCGGAAATAGCATCAAGAGAGCATGTCAATAATGTAGCTTTAGTTTTAGAAGAATTTAAAAAAGAATTTAATTTAAATGAAATAGATTTTATTGCTTATACAGCAGAACCGGGACTTCTAGGAGCATTGCATATTGGCTACCTTTTTGCTTCAGCAATTTCATTGGCTTTAGATAAACCCTTAAAGCCGATTAATCATTTAGTGGGGCATATTTTTTCAACAGCTATTGAAAAAGAAATCACTTATCCAGCTTTAGCCTTAATTGTTTCTGGAGGTCACACACAAATCAATTATTTAAGTTCACCTATCCAAATTTCATTGATTGGTGAAACCTTAGATGATGCAGTGGGTGAAGTATATGATAAAGTAGCTAGAAAATTAGATTTAGGTTTTCCGGGTGGTCCAGCAATTGATCAATTAGTTCAAAATTCAAAGAGTGAATGTAAAAAGCTTTATTCAATTCCTAAAACAGAAAATAAATTTAGCTTTTCTCTAAGTGGGATTAAAACACAAGTAATTAATGAAGTAAATAAATTTATTCAAAAAAATGAAATAATACCTGCTGAACAAATTGCTGTTTGCTTTCAAAAAACCATTGTTGAATATTTAAAACAGAAAATTGAATCAGCATTAAAAGATTTTCCAGTAAAATCTTTACTATTAGCTGGAGGAGTTTCAGCAAACAGTGATATTAGAACAATGATTTTATCATTACACAAGAATGCCATTATACCTAATCTTAAATATGCAACGGACAATGGTGCAATGATTGCCAAAGCTGCGGAAATATTGGAAGATTTCAAAAATTAATTTTTTAATTTTATTAGTGCAAAACAAGTTATCTAAATAAAATTAAGATAAGTGAAAATATATGTCAAAAAAAGAATTTATTTATTTAGCATTAAATAAACCCAAAGGATATGTAAGTGCATTAAAAGATAATTTAAATCCTACAATTTTAGAACTGGTTCAAGAACCAACACAAAATTTACATATTGTAGGAAGGTTAGATAAAGATACAACAGGCTTAATTCTTTTAACAAATGATGGTTCATTTACTCACAGAATTACCCATCCCAAAAAACATGTTGCAAAGAACTATGAAGTTACTTTATTAAAACCCTTTAGTGAAAAAGATAAAGAATTTTTGGAAAAACCTTTTGCAATAGACTATGGTAAAACACCTATTAAAGGTGGAAAAGTTAATATTTTAAATGAGTATAAAATTCATTTAGCAATTCAAGAAGGTAAATATCATCAAGTTAAAAAAATGATTTTTAATATTGATAATGAAGTTGTAGCTTTACATAGAATTGCAATAGGAAAATTAAAATTATCGGATTTAAAACTAGAAATAGGACAATATAAAAAAATTAAGAAAGAAGATGTAATATAGGACAAACTATGAAAAAAGGAAGTTATTTATTAATTAAAAAAGCCATTGAAAAATATGATAATATTTTTATTTTTCATCACATCAGACCAGATGGAGACTGTTTAGGTTCACAATTCGGTTTAAAAGAAATGATAGAAGCAACTTATCCTGACAAAAAGGTTTTTGCAGTAGGGGACAGTGGCGGAATTCTAAATTTTTTAGATTTTACACATAACAACAATTTTACAGAAAAAGATTTTGAAAATTCTTTAGGAATTGTTGTAGATGCCTCTAGCTCAAATAGAATTGAAATGAACCAATTAATTTTAGAAAAAAAATTGACAGCTATGGCCAGAATTGATCATCACCCTAATGGTGCTGATATTAATTATCAATATAATTGAATTGACTCATCATTTGTAGCGGCAGCTGAACAAATAGGTTATTTAGCTTGAAAAGGAAAATATAAATTAACTCAAAAAGCTGTTGAATATATTTACTTAGGAATTCACACCGATTCTGGTAGATTTTTTTACAGCAATACATCAGCAAGAACTTTTCAAGTTGTAGCTCATTTATCTAAAAATGGTTTAAATGTTTTTGATATAAATCAAAAACTAGCATTAAGAAAATTAAAAGATATTGCTTTTAGCGGAAAAGTTTTATCAGGTTTCAAAACTGATGGACCAATTATTTATTTTCATGTTACAGAAAAAATTATCAAAGAACTTGATTTAACATATGAAGAAGGATCTTTTGTTAATATTTTGGCCAATATTCAAGGTTATCCTATTTGAATTTTCTTTATCGATCAACCAGATAAAACTATTAGAGTAAGATTAAGATCAAACGGTCCAAAAGTAAATATTGTTGGACGTATGTTTAATGGCGGCGGTCATGATATGGCTTCAGGAGCTACTTTAAGTAGTAAGAAAGAAATTAAAAAAGTTTTAGAAGAATGTAAAAAACTTCTTGAAGAAGGAAATAATTAATGAATAACACAGAAACAAAAAAAATTATCAAAGATATTATTTCACTTATTGAAGAACATGACAAGATTGTAATTTTTCATCACATCAGACCAGACGGAGACTGTTTAGGCTCACAATTCGGTTTAAAAAGAGCAATTGAATTAAACTATCCAGAAAAAGAAGTAAAAGCTGTAGGTAATGCAAAAGGATCTTTTACATTTCTTGGTTTAGATCAACATGATAATGAACCTAGTGAAGAATTTTTAAAAGAAGCACTTGCAATTGTTGTAGATGCTAATTTTAAAGAAAGAATTCAATCACGTCATTTATTGGATAATAATTTGTTTAAAAAAGTTTTAAGAATTGACCATCATCCCAATGATGATGATTTAGTTGAAAACGCTTACAGGTGAGTTGATTCTTCTTACATTGCAGCAGCTGAACAAATTGCAGATATTGTTTATCATGCAGAATGAAAATTAAATAAACAAACAGCTGAGACAATTTATCTAGGAATTTATACCGATTCGGGAAGATTTTTATATAGTAATACATCAGCAAGAACATTCAGATTAGTTGAATTTTTGATGAACAATGGATTAGATTTAAATTTTGTCCATCAAAATTTAAATAAACAATCAATGAAATCACTAAAATATCAAGGTTATGTTTTAGATAGATTTAAAACTTCTGGAAAAGTTGCTTACTTTTTAATTAATAGAGAAGAACAAATAAAACTGGATTTATCTCCAGCTCAAGCCAATAGACCTAATTTATTTGCAAATATGGAAGGTTACCCTATTTGAGTATTTTTTACTCAGGAAGAAGATTCAAATTACCGAGTTGAATATCGTTCAAGTGGCCCATCTGTGAGAAATATTGCAGTAAAATGAGGTGGTGGAGGTCATGAAAAAGCATCAGGATCAATTATGAAATCAATTAATGATCTTGAAAAAATTATTGCTGATTGTAATACAGAAATAATTAAATGAGAAAAAGAAAATAATTAATTTAATATTAAAAAAATTTATAAAAATAAAAAAAAGTTATTAAAACTGAATTTTATTTTTTACTCTTTATAATTTTTATAAAGGGGTGAAATGAATATTTTTTTTACAAAAGAAAACATTTTCTTAAATCAAGAAATTCACAGCAAGCAAGAAGCTATCAAAAAAGTAATGGAAATTTTTTTAGAAAAAAATGCTGTATTTGCTGAATATGAATCATCAATTATAAAGCGAGATCAAGATGCCTCTGTAGCTTTAGGAAATTTTTTAGCTTTACCACATGGACAATTAGATTCTGAGCATTTAATTAAAAGCAATTGTGTTATTTTAATTCATACAAAAGAATTATTCTATTGAGATAATGAACCAATAAGATTTATTTTTGCTTTAGCATTAAAAAACCAAAATCAAATGGAATTTATTCAAAAAGCAGGAGTTACCTTTAGCGATATTGATGAGGTAAATAAATATTTAAATAAAAAAGATCTAACTGTGGATGATTTATTTAACTGAATTGAAAATCAATAAATATTAAAAATGGTGATAAAACCATTTTTTTTATTAAAAAATCCACTCATTATTTTAAAATGCTTAAAGTGTTAATAATGTTATAATAAACTGATATGTATAATCACAAGCAAATTGAACAAAAATGACAAAGTATTTGAGATAAAACAGATGCTTTTGATACGACTGATAAATATAATAAAAAATATTATTCATTAGCAATGTTTCCTTATCCATCTGGTCAAGGAATTCATGTAGGACATCCACAAAGTTATACTGCTACAGACATCATGGCAAGATTTAAAAGATTAAATCAATTTGATGTATTGCACCCTATGGGTTGAGATGCTTTTGGTCTTCCAGCAGAACAATATGCACTTAATACTGGAAATCATCCCAGTGTTTTTACTCAACAAAATATTAATAATTTCAGAAGACAATTAAAATCTTTAGGATTTTCTTTTGATTACAAAAAAGAAGTAGATACAACAGATCCAAAATATTACAAGTGAACACAATGAATATTTAAAAAGTTTTATGAAAAAGGTCTAGCTGAAATACAAGAAATTGATGTTAATTGATGTCCTGAATTGGGAACAGTTTTAGCTAACGAAGAAGTTTTAACAGACGAAAAAGGTAATAAAGTTAGTGAACGTGGTTCTTTTCCTGTAATTAAAAAACCAATGAAACAATGAGTTTTAAAAATTACGGCTTATGCAGATAAATTATTAGAAGGTTTAAAAGAAGTTGATTTTCCTGAATCATTGAAGATGCTTCAGTCAAAATGAATTGGGAAAAGCGAAGGTGTAGAATTAAACTTTTTGATTGAAAAAACAACAAAAAGTTTAAAAGTTTTCACAACTAGAGTAGATACAATTTATGGAGTTTCCTATATTGCTATTTCTCCAGATAATACTGTAGCTAAAAAACTAATTACAGAAGATCAGCAAGCAGCAGCAGATAAATTTTTTGAACAATTTAACAATTTATCTGATCGTGAAAAATTAATTAATAAAGAAAAAGAAGGATTTTTTACAGGAACATATGCAATCTGTCCTTTTAGTAAAAAAAGAATTCCTATTTGAGTATGCAATTATGTTTTAAATAATTTTGGTACAGGAATATTGATGGGCGTACCAGCGCATGATGAAAGAGATTTTGAGTTTGCTAAAAAATATGATTTACCAATCATACCTATTATTGAAACAAATGAACCATTGCCTTTCACAGGAAATGGCGTTCATATTAATTCTTACTTAATAAATGGTTTGGAAAACCAAGCTGCTATTGCAAAATTAATTGAAATAGGTGAAGCTACAGGAATTGCTAAAAAAGTTGTTACTTATAAGCTAAGAGATTGAGTTTTTTCAAGACAGAGATATTGAGGTGAACCCTTCCCTGTACTATTTGATGAAGAAGATAAAATTTATTTAGTTAATGAATTAGTTGAATTACCTCAAATGAATGAAATTCAACCTTCAGGAAATGGTGAATCACCGCTTGCAAATAATAAAGAATGAATAAATGTAGAAATTGATGGCAAAAAATATAGAAGAGAAACTAATACAATGCCCCAATGAGCAGGAAGCTCATGATACTATTTAGCTTACATCATGAAAAATGCTGACGGATCATATGTTGATATGGATTCAGATGAAGCTCACAGAAGATTTAAAAAATGATTACCTGTAGATATTTATATTGGTGGACAAGAACATGCTGTTTTGCACTTACTTTATGCCCGTTTTTGACATAAAGTATTATATGATTTAAATATTGTTCCTACAGCAGAACCTTTTTACAAAATTGTCAATCAAGGAATGATTTTGGGTAATGATGGACAAAAAATGTCCAAATCTCGTGGTAATGTAATTAACCCTGATGATATTGTTGCAGAATCTGGTGCTGATACACTAAGAGTGTATGAAATGTTTATGGGTCCTTTAGTTGATACAAAAGCTTGAAACACCTCTTCGATTAAAGGAATTAGAAAGTGATTGGATCGTGTTTATAACATGATTGATAATTTCAAAACAGGCAAATTTAAAATCGATCCTTCATTTCAAAATTCAGAATTTGATTTTATTTGACATTCTACTAAAAAAGAAGTAACTCAAAACATTGAAGACATTAAATTTAATATCGCTATTAGTAAATTAATGGTTTTTGTTAATGCTATTTATAAAAATGAAAAAGTGGTATCATTAGAACCTTTAATAGATTTTGCCATCATGCTTTCACTTTTTGCTCCTCATATTTCTGAGGAAATCTTAGAAATGTTAGGTCAAAAACAAATTCAATATCAAATCTGACCTTCATATGATGAAAGAAAAATTCAAGTTCAAACAGTAACTGTTGCAATTCAAGTTAATGGAAAATTAAGAGGTACACTTGAAAAAGATGTTAACACTTCTCAAGATGAAACCATCGCTGCAGCTTTAGAAGTTGAAAATGTCAAAAAATATATTGCTGATGCTAAAATCAAAAAACAAATTTACATTGTTAATAAAATAATCAATTTCATTATTTAAAAGCTATTAGTTAATAATATATAATTTTTAATAGTAAAAAACAAATTTTAAAAGGAGATAATATGAAAGAAACTCTTCTTACTTTCGCTGATGAAACAGTAGCAAATTCAGCTGGTGGAGTTGGTTTAGGTGGTTGAATCGCCATTGTTATTGTGGTGGGAATAGTTTTAGCTATTGCCGGAGGAATTGGTGGGCTTTTAGTTGCCAAAAAAATGTTTCAAAAACAAATTAAAGAAAACCCTCCTATTAATGAAAAAATGATCCGTGCAATGTTTCTGCAAATGGGAAGAAAACCGTCTGAAGCACAAATTAGAGCAGTTATGCGTTCAATGAAAAATGCTAAATAATAGGTAAAATTAAGCCAAATATTTTAAAAGCTTTTGAGGCTTTTTTTATTTTTATTTTAATAATTTAAAGATTCTTATTTTTTGAAATTATTCTTTTTAAAAATGTATAATTAAAATTCAAAATTAAATTTAAGCACATTTTTAGTTTGCTTAAATTTATTTAAAAATATATTTTTTTGAAAGGTAAACATGGCAAAAATTAAAAATAGTTACTATAACAAATCAGTTTCTCCTATTGAATATGCATTAAATAATTTTCAAGGAGCAATGCGTTCTGTAAACTGAAATGTTATAAGTGATCCCAAAGACTTAGAAGTTTGAACAAGAGTAACTCAAAACTTTTGATTACCTGAAAAAATTCCTGTATCAAATGATCTTGTTTCATGAAAAACATTATCACCAGAATGACAAGAACTAATCACTAGAACTTTTACCGGTTTAACTTTATTAGATACAATTCAGGCAACAGTAGGTGATATAGCTCAAATTCCTGCTTCAGTAACAGATCATGAACAAGTTGTGTATGCAAACTTTGCTTTTATGGTTGCAGTCCACGCTAGATCATATGGAACTATTTTTTCAACTCTTTGTTCATCAGAACAAATTGAAGAAGCTCATGAGTGAGTAATTAATAATAAAGCTCTCCAAGATAGAGCGCGTGCTTTAATTCCATATTACACTCAAGATGATCCTTTAAAATCTAAAGTTGCTGCCGCATTAATGCCAGGATTCTTATTATATGGTGGATTTTATTTACCATTTTATTTATCAGCTAGAGGAAAATTACCCAATACTTCAGATATTATTAGATTAATTTTAAGAGATAAAGTTATCCACAATTACTACAGTGGTTATAAATATCAAAGAAAATTAGAAAAACTTTCTCCAGAAAAACAAGCTGAAATGAAAGAATTTACTTTTAAACTTTTATATGAATTAATTGATTTAGAAAAAGCTTACTTGCATGAATTATATGATGGATTCGGGCTTGCTGAAGATGCAATTCGTTTTAGCATTTATAATGCTGGAAAATTCTTACAAAATTTAGGTTATGAATCACCATTTACAGATGAAGAAACTAGAATTGAACCAGAAATATTTACACAATTATCTGCTAGAGCAGATGAAAATCATGATTTCTTCTCAGGAAATGGTTCATCTTATGTTATGGGTGTTACTGAAGAAACAGAAGATGAGGATTGAGAGTTTTAATTATGCATGATGATATAATCAAAGTTCAAAAAGATACCATTAAAAAACCTACAGGAAGTATTTTTGTAGTTTACTTTTCATCTATTTCAAATAATACACATCGTTTCATTCAAAAATTAGGATTTGATAATGCACGAATTCCTTATGAATTAGATCAACAATTAACCATTGATCAAGATTATGTGTTAATTGTTCCAACTTATAGCGGTGGGGGAGATCAAAAAGATGGAGCTGTTCCTAAACAAGTTATTCAATTTTTAAACAATGAAAAAAATCGTAGTTTTTGTCGTGGTGTAATTGCTTCAGGGAATACCAATTTTGGAGACACTTTCGCAATTGCTGGTCCTATTCTTTCTAAAAAATTAAATGTACCTTTATTATTTCAATTTGAATTATTAGGTACAGCTTCTGATGTAGAAAATATTCAAAAAATCTTAGCAGATTTTTGGAAACAATAATAAAATAATAGAATATGTAGAAAGAGGCTTTATGTCAAAAAAACCATTTTCATTATCTGGTTCAACAGAATCAGATGAATATGTAGCATTAAATGCTAAAGCTAAAATGTTTTTACAAAATGAAAATAATTTAAAGCTAGATTTAGAAGCTGCAAAATCATACATGAAAAATCATGTTTTGCCTCGTACTAAAAAATTTGATACTGTTAAAGATCGATTCCAATATTTAGTTAATAATGAATACTATGAAAAAGCAATAGTGGAACAATATACATACGAAGAGCTAGAAGACTTAACAGAACAAGCAAAACGCTATGATCATAAATTTCCAAGTTTTATGGGTGCTTTGAAATTTTATAATTCTTATGCACTAAAAAGTTTTGATGGAAAGCAATATTTAGAAAGCTATGCAGACAGAGCTTTAATGAATGCCTTATTTTTAGCTCGTGGAAGATATTCAAAAGCTAAAGATATTTTAAGACAAATCATGTTAGGGCGTTTTCAACCTGCTACTCCTACTTTCTTAAATGCTGGTAAAAAACAACGTGGCGAATATATTTCATGTTATCTATTAAGAGTAGAAGATAACATGGAATCAATTGGACGGGCAATTACTACTTCATTACAACTTTCAAAACGTGGCGGTGGTGTTGCGCTTTGTTTAACTAACTTACGTGAATTTGGTGCTCCAATTAAAAAAATTCAAAATCAAGCAACAGGGATTGTTCCAGTAATGAAAATTTTGGAAGATTCATTTTCATATGCAAATCAATTAGGTCAAAGACAAGGAGCAGGTGCTGTTTATTTAAATGTACATCACCCTGAAATCTTGACTTTTTTAGATACAAAAAGAGAAAATGCTGATGAAAAAATTAGAATTAAATCTCTATCTTTGGGAGTGGTTATTCCTGATATTACTTTCCAATTAGCTAAAGAAAATCAACAAATGGCTTTATTCAGTCCTTATGATGTAGAAAAAGTTTACAAAAAATCAATGAGTGATATTTCAATTACAGAAGAGTATTGAAATATGGTAAATAATCCAGAAATCAAAAAAACTTACATTAGTGCAAGAAAATTATTCCAAATAATTGCTGAATTACATTTTGAAAGTGGTTATCCTTACTTACTGTTTGATGATACAGTAAACCGCAGAAATGCACATGCATCTACAGGGAGAATTGTAATGTCAAATCTATGTAGTGAGATTGTGCAAGTAAGTACAGCAAGTGAATATAATACCGATTTAAGTTTTAAAAAAATTGGCCACGATATTTGTTGTAATTTAGGATCATTAAATATTGCCAAAGTTATGGAAAGTGGAGCTGAATTTGATGATGTTATTTATCAATCAATTTACTCACTTGATCAAGTTTCAAGATATAGTGATCTTTCTTCTGCTCCTTCCATTGAAGAAGGTAATAAACAAAACCATGCAGTTGGTTTAGGTGCTATGAATTTACACGGTTTTTTAGCAACTAATAAAATTTTCTATAATTCAGCTGAAGCTGTAGATTTTACAAATATGTTTTTCTATACTGTAGCTTACCACGCTTTTAAAGCTTCAAATAGATTAGCAAAAAAATTCGGAACTTTTGCAGGATTTAAAACATCTTCTTTTGCAGATGGATCATATTTTGATAAATATACAAAATCTGAAAAAAATAAATGAACACCTTCAACAGAAATAGTAAAAAAATTGTTTGATAAATATCAAGTAGAAATTCCGACTCAAGAGCAATGAATTGAACTAACTAAAGAAATTGAAAAAACAGGATTAGCAAATTCACATTTAATGGCTATTGCCCCTACAGGTTCAATTAGTTATTTATCTTCATGTACTCCTAGCTTACAACCAGTTGTAGCCCCAGTGGAAGTGCGCAAAGAAGGAGTTTTAGGTCGTGTTTATGTTCCTGCTTATAGAATGACCTGAGACAACATGGCATATTATGCCAATGGTGCATATGAAATTGGACCAGATCCAATCATTGATATAGCAGCTGCGGCCCAACAACATGTTGATCAAGCAATTTCTCTAACTTTATTTATGAAAGATACAGCAACAACTCGTGATTTAAATAAAGCTTATATTAAAGCTTTCAAACAAGGATGTTCATCAATTTATTATGTGCGAATTCGTCAAGAAGTGTTAGAAGATAGTGAAAAATATGATGAATGTGAAGCTTGTGTAGTTTAATTAAAAAAACAGACCATTTAATAAAAAAATAATAGTAAAAACTAAAATTACTATTATTTTTTTATTTTTATAATATTTTTTTCACAAGAAAGTATTTTCAAGATATTCCAAACATTAAAAGAACTTATTTAATATATAATTTAAAAACTTATGACTAAAGATAAAATTCGTAATTTTTCTATCATTGCTCACATTGATCATGGAAAATCCACATTAGCTGACAGAATCTTAGAAAAAACAGGTGCTGTTACACAAAGAGAATTAAAATCACAACATTTAGATTCAATGGATTTAGAACAAGAACGCGGTATTACCATTAAATTAAATGCTGTGCAATTAAAATATAAAGATCATATTTTTCATTTAATTGATACCCCAGGTCATGTTGATTTTACATATGAAGTATCTCGCTCTTTAGCGGCTACGGAAGGAGCACTATTATTAATAGATGCAACTCAAGGAATTGAAGCACAAACTTTAGCAAATGTTTATTTAGCTGCTGAAAATGATTTAGAAATTATTCCTATTATTAATAAAGTTGATTTACCTTCTGCAGATCCTGATCGTGTAAAAGCTGAAATTGAAAATGTTATCGGAATACCTGCTGATGACGCTATTTTAATTTCTGCAAAAACAGGTAAAAATATAGAAGCTGTATTAGATGCAGTAATTGAAAAAATCCCGGCACCAAAAGAATCTTTTGATCTTGATTTACCATTAAAAGCTTTAGTATTTGACTCTTATTATGATCCTTATCGTGGAGTAGTTTTACTAATAAGAATTAAAGAAGGAAAAATTGCATTAGGGGATCAATTTATATTTATGTCTTCAGGTAAAAAATTTCATGTTGTTGAACTTGGAGTAAGAACTCCTGCAGAACTTAAAAAAGAAGAACTCCAAGTTGGTGAAGTTGGTTGAATTGCTGCTTCAATTCGTGATGCTAAAGATGTATCAGTTGGTGATACTTTAACACTGACAAAAAATCCTGCAACAGAAGCTTTACCAGGTTATAAAAAATTAAAACCTGTAGTTTATACAGGTTTTTATCCAATTGATGGTAAAAATTATGATTTATTAAAAGAATCATTAGAAAAAATTTCTTTATCTGATTCCTCAATTACTTTTGAGCCAGAAAGCTCAAAAGCTTTAGGATTTGGATATAGAATAGGATTCTTGGGAATGCTGCACATGGAAATTTTACAAGAAAGATTAGAAAGAGAATTTGGTGTAGATTTAATTGCTACAGCGCCTTCTGTAGAATTTCATATTTACAAAACTGATGGTTCAATGGAAGTTGTTGCTAATCCTTCTTTATTTCCAGATCCAACATTTATTCAAAGAATCGAAGAACCTTATATTAAAGCATCAATTATGTTGCCTGAAAATTTTGTGGGTGATATTATGCAACTTTGTCAAAATAAACGAGGAGTTTATGTCAATATCGAGTTTATTGACAGAACAAGAAGAAAAATTATTTATGAGCTTCCGCTTGTAGAAATTATTTTCGATTTTTTTGACAAATTAAAATCAGTTTCTAAAGGTTTTGCTTCTTTTGAATATGATTTAATTGGTTATCGTGAATCAAAACTAGTAAAATTAGATATTTTATTAAATGGTGATAAAGTTGATGCTTTATCAACAATCACTCATAGAGATTTAGCTTATAATACAGGTAGAAATTTAACCCAAAAATTAAAAGAAGTTATTCCAAGACAATCTTTTGAAGTACCTGTTCAAGCTGTCATTGGATCTAAAGTTATTGCAAGAGAAACAATTAAAGCTTATCGTAAAGATGTTACAGCTAAGCTATATGGTGGTGATGTTACTCGTAGACAAAAATTATTGAAAAAACAAAAAGCTGGAAAAAAACGGATGAAAGCAATCGGTTCTGTAGAAGTTCCCCAAGAAGCCTTCTTAGCTATTTTGAAAACAGATAATAACAAAAACAAATAAAACTTGAAGGAGAAAAAATGAAAATTAAACCACGTGTAAATAATTCAGATTTTTTTTCTGATACAGAATCTTTAGAAATACAAAAACCTTGAATTCCTGATACTAAACATCAAGATCCCAAGGAAATTATTTCTAGCGGAATTTATAAAGTTTTTCGTATTGAAAAAATAATTCATTTTTTTAATACAGTATTATTGTCTACCTTGTTGCTTGTTTCAACACTTTTTATTCTTGCAATTCACTTTAATTGATTTAAATTAATTAATAAAGAATTAGAATTCACTTGAAGCTGATACATTTTGCCAGCAATTGTTATTGCTTGTGCTTTAACAAAACTTTCATTAACTTTAATTGAATGAAATGCTTTGAATAAAACTATAAAATACTATAGACAAAGTCTTTTAAAAGATGAAAAATATACACCTTCTTATGTAGTAAGACTTTATAAAAATACAGTACTAAAACAAGTACATCATAATTGATTAACTATTTTTATTGTTTTTTATGGGTCAATTTTTACAATTTTATTTTGATTATTAAGAGATCAAGTTTGATTAAATGGTTTAATCGATTTTAAATCCATTATTAATCAATTTTATTTTTCACCAGAAACAATGACGATAATTTTTAGCGTAGTTTTAATTTTAATAATTGTCCTACAAGTTGTTTTTATGATTATCAGAAGAAAAAAAATGATAGATATTGAAACATTTTTTGGTCATGAAGTCGTTTCAGAAAGTCAAGTGATTGAAATCAAAAAACAACGTAATAAAATCTTATTTAGATTATTTATTTTTTCAATTGCAATAATCTTAATAATACCAATTATTACTTTGTTGATTGTTAAAGCATTAATATCTAGAAAAAGAAAATAAAAAGCCTACATACCAGAGGCTTTTTATATATAAAAAAACAATTCAAATATTTAAAAATAAATGGATTTTTAAAGACAATAATGAACTTTTTAGATTGTAAAAATCCATTTATTTTTTTTATTCTTATCATAAGCAAAAAAATTATTTTTTTTAGCTTATAATATTCCAGGACTTATTTTAGTTTATTATAAATATAATAATTTTTTAAATCAAATAGGAGTAAATATTTTTTAATATGAAATCAAAAAAAATTGTTCTAGTTGGATGTGGTGCTGTTGGTACTTCTTTTATTTATTCAGCAATGAATCAAGGTTTAGCTAATGAATATGGATTAATTGACGTGTTTTCAGATTCAATGGAAGGAAATGCAATGGATTTAGAAGATGTTATTGCATCTTCACATAGAGATTTTAATGTCTACACAACTTCATATGATCAAGTAGGAGATGCTGATATTATCGTTATTACAGCAGGTAGACCACAAAAACCAGGTGAAACACGTTTAGACATGGTTAATGACAATGTCAAAATTATTCGTGGGATTGCCCAAGAAATTAAAAAATCAGGTTTCAATGGTATTACAATTATCGCCTCAAATCCTGTAGATATCATTACTTATGCTTATTTACAAGAAACAGGATTTGAAAAGTCAAAAGTTATTGGTTCAGGAACAATTCTTGATACTGCACGTTTAAAAAGAGAAATATCAAAAAGATTAGGTTTCTCAACTTCATCAATTGATGCTTATGTTATTGGAGAACATGGAGATAGTTCAGTTGTAGCATATTCAACAATTTCAGTCGCAGGTATTCCTTTCAAACAATTTGAAGCAGAAGCAGGAATTAATGAGTCAAATTATGAAGAACTATTAGAGACAGTAGTTTACAAAAAAGCTTATGAAATTATTAAAAGAAAACGTGCAACTTATTATGGAATTGGAGCAGCTTTAGCAGCTTTAGTTAGAAACATTTATGCCAACTCTAAAAAAGTTATAGTAGTTGGAGCAACTCTTGAAGGTGAATATGGTCTTTCAGGATTAAATATAGGTGTTCCTGCAATTATCGGTCAAAACGGGATTGAAAGAGTTGTTGAACTTCCTTTAAATGAAAAAGAAAAAGAAAAACTTCATAAATCAGCTGGAGTTTTAAAAGACATTTTAAAACAAGTAATTTAATAAAAAACAAACGCATTAAAGTGCGTTTTTTTTATGCAAAAAAGGCTAAAATAAATAGAAACATTTTACAAACTAAAATCTAAAATTCTTAGCATTTTTATACTTTAAAAGCTTACCAAATTATAAATTTATGTTATAATTCGCAATGCAATATTACACATTATTGCCTCTAGTGAGTGGGAGATATTATCGTTATTACCACGCAGAGATTTTAGAAAGGAATGCTCGATGGCTAAAGAAATAGTTCGTGTAGCTAAATTGCAGTTTAATGCAGGTCAAGCAAAACCTGGTCCAGCTCTAGCTGGTTTAGGAATTGTTATGCCTGAATTTACAAAGCAATTTAATGACCAAACAAGGGACAGAGGAAATGAACCAGTCCCTGTTGCTATTACAATTTATAAAGATAAATCATTTGATTTTAAATTATTTACTGCACCAGCTTCATATAAAATTATGCAAGCTGCAAAATTAGAAAAAGGTTCAAGTAATGCAAAAACAACAATCGTTGCAACAATTACAGAACAACAATTAAAAGAAATTGCTGAATATAAATTACCTGATTTAAATACAGATAGTTTAGAAGCAGCGATGGCAACAGTTGCTGGTACAGCAAGAAATATGGGTGTATTAGTTGAAGGTTGAGACAACATTGTTGCTGCTCAAGCAAAAGCAAAAGCAGCAGCTAAGGCTGCATCAAAAGCAGCTCAAGCTCAAGCGCAATTAGAACAGGAAGCAGCTCGTTTAGCTGAAAATAAAGAATTTGTAGAAGCTGAAGTAATTACTGAAAAAGTTGGTGACCAATAATGAAAAAAATCGGTAAAAAACTATTAGAAGCTAAAAAAATGGTGGATAAAACAAAAGTTTATACACTTGAAGAAGCAATGAAATTAGTAAAAGAAACTTCATATACAAAATTTGATGGTTCAGTTGATTTAGCAATTAAATTAAATTTAGACACCCGAAAAGCTGAACAACAATTAAGAGGTTCAATTGTTTTACCAAATGGAACAGGTAAAAATGTTCGTGTACTAGTTGCGACAGACTCTCCTGAATTACAAAAAGCTTCAAAAGAAGCTGGGGCAGATTTTATTTATACAGCTGGTGAATTAGAAGAAGTTTTAAAATCAGATAATTATAATTTTGATGTAATGGTTGTTGAACCAAAAATGATGCCTTTATTAGGAAAATATGGGAAAAAACTTGGTCCTAAAGGTTTAATGCCAAATCCCAAAACTGGAACAGTTACTCCAACACCTGAAAAAAGTGTTGAAGAACTTAAAAAAGGTAAAGCTAATTATCGTGCTGATAAAGCTGGTATTGTTCATTCATTGATTGGTAAAACTTCGATGTCAGTGGAACAATTATCAGAAAATGCTCAAACCTTAATCACATTAATTAAAAAATTAAAACCAAGTGTTGTTAAAGGTACATATGTACAAAATTTAACAGTTTCTGCCTCAATGGGTCCTTCAATTAAAATAAAAATTGATTAAAAATTTAATACTAAGTATTAACTAAAAAATTTATATTAAAAAAAGGAGAATCCTATGAAAAGAACTTATCAACCTAACAAAAGAAAACACATAAAAACACATGGTTTTAAAGCAAGAATGGCTTCAGCTAAAGGTAGAAAAATTTTAGCTGCAAGAAGAGCTAAAGGAAGAGTTAAACTAACTGTCTCAGACAAAAAATAAATATGTCTAACTTTCAACGTCTTAGAAAAAATTGAGAATTTCAAGACATCATTAAACAAAAACAACAATTAGTTTCTAAAAATATTGTTTTATATTTTCAAAAAGCAGAACAATTTACAATTGGAATTTCCATTCCAAAAAAGAATTCAAATGCTGTAATGAGAAATTATTATAAACGCCAAGTAAAAAGTATTTTAAGATTAATAGATACAAGTAATATTAATTATAAGGTTGTGTTTATCGCTAGAAAAACTTTTTTACATCTTTCTTTTTTTGAGAAAAAAAATGAAATTTTTAAAATTATAGAAAGGTTGAGACTTGAAAAAAAATAATCGTCCAAGCTCTTATGATTTTTTCAAACGTGGTGATAAAAAACCATCATTTAAAGATGTACCAACTAAAGAAAAAGCCAAAAAAGCTTGAAAATGAAGCCGGATTCTTTTTTATGTTTTCATGTTTGCAACTGTTTTAACAGGGTGTATTCAGACTTTTACTTTATCAAATTCTACAACTGTAGGTACAGGGGTTGAATTTTATAATTCTAAAACTGAAATTTCACCTAAATCAACCGTTTTTGAAGTTAAAAAAGTAGATTCAAAAAATAATGAGACTACAAAAAGTCAACTAATTAGTACTTCACAACGTAATGTAATTACAGGACGTAATGATGAAGAAAAAGCTGTTATTGCTGATTTATATAAAATTGCAGAAGAAAATGGTGGAGAATATGGTAAATATGGAACTCGTTCTTCATTAGTTTACTTCGTAAATAATAATAAAATTGATTATAAACCTATTCAAAAAACAGATGGAACAAAAGAATATTTATTTTATCATTCAACTTTTCAAAAATATGAAGCTAAAGCTGAATGAACAGATCTTTTAGTTCCGACGATAAAAATAGTTCATGAATCAGATGCAACTAAAGGGGCATTTAAAAATACAATTTATACAATAAGTAAATCACCCGTTTTAGCTCCTTCAGTTAAACAACATGCAACTTTTGCTAGAGATGTTTTACAGGTTTTATATGAAAAAATTGCAAATTCAGAAGATTACAATAATGATAAGTTAAAGAGCGCTTTAACAGATGTTCAACAAAACGGAAATTTAGCTTCTGAAGCAAATATTACTTTAGTTAATAATTTTAAAGAAGCAATTGATCCTATTTTAACAGCTACAAGTTTTTCTTTCCCTACAGCAAGTAAAACTTATGAATATAATTATTTAGATTATAATCCTATAGCTTATGGCGTTAATATAGATAGTAAACCAATTATAACTTGGACTCAAGCTTGAGAATTAGGGCCATTTTTCGGTCTTGTGGTTTGACCATTAGCTAGAATAATGGCTGGAATTGTTTATGCAATGCCTTTCTTAAGTGGATGAGAAGCAATTGTTGCTTTAATTGTTGCTGTTATTATCACACGTATAGTAACCCTTTTATTCACTTTCAAATCTCTGTTTATGCAAAGTAAACAAGAAGAACTACAAGTGAAAAAAGCAAAAATTGATGCAAAATACGCTCCATACAAAGGTAATAAGGAAATGGAACGTAGACAAAAACAAGAAGTGGCTGAAATGTATAAGAAAAATAACTTCAGCCCGGCTTCAATGTTTACGCAAATATTGATTTCTATGCCTATCTTTATTGCGATGTGAAGAGTTATTCAATCAATTCCAATTATTGAGTCAACTACATGATTAGGTATGGATTTTTCAGCTACTTCATGGCGTGAAGTATTTTATGAAAGAAATTGAATATATTTAATTCCAATTATTTTTGCAATCATTATTCAACTAATTGCTCAAATCCTCCCAAGATTACTAAATAGGCGGAGTAAAAACGCAAAAAGAATGATGAATGAAAATGAAATTGCTGCAATGAAAAAGCAACAAAAAACACAAAATATTATGATGGTATTTCTTGTGTTATTCTATGTGCTTTGGCAAGCCGGTATTCAATTTTATTCAATCATTGGTGCCGTTTGAACAATAGGACAAGCACTAGCATTATATTTCTACAAAAAGTCAAAGCATTTCAAGGACAAACTAAAGCCGTGACTTTTCAAAGAAAATAAATAGCACTTTAAAATAACTTTCAATTAATTTGAAAGTTATTTTTATTTCTAAATTTAAAAATTTATTAATAATGTTTTTTATTATAATTAAATTTATGAAATTAATTATAGGGTTGGGAAACCCGGGTGAAAAATATCAAAATACCAAACATAATATTGGTTTTAATGTGGTGGATTTAGTGGCAAAAAAATTGAATGTAAAACTGAAAAAAACAAAATTTTCAGGCTATTATTACAAAGGTGATGATTTTATTCTTGCCAAACCAATGACTTTTATGAATTTATCAGGCAATTTTGTTCAACCATTTGTCAATTTCTTTAAAATTAAAAAAGAAGATATTCTAATAATTTCTGATGATGTAGATCACAAAATAGGGCAAGCAGTTATTAAAACGAAAGGCTCTTCAGGTGGTCAAAATGGATTAAAATCTATTTTTGAACAAATGGGCACAAGTGATATTGCACGTTTAAAAATTGGCATCAGTCGACCACATGGAAATAAAACAATGTCAAGTTATGTTTTATCCCCTTTTAGTAAAATAAATCAACCTATTATTGATAACATTATTAATTATTCAGCAGAAATAATTATTGCTTATCTTGAAGGTGAAAATTTAGGAAAGTTAATTAATACATTTAATGAAAAATATAAAAAAAATATTATTAGCAGTTAGTGGCGGGCCAGACTCGATGTACCTGCTTTGAAAGTATCGCAAAGCTAATGTCATAGTTGCTCATGTTAACTATAATAAGAGATCTGATTCACATTTAGATCAAGAAATTGTTGAAAATTTTTGTAAAAAATATAATATTCCTCTTTTTATAAAAAAGATTAAAAAAAATATTGAAGTGAAAAATAACTTTCAAAATTGAGCAAGAGAAGAACGTTATAGTTTTTTTTCTGAAATTTACCATAGAGAAAAATGTGATTTTTTATATTTGGCACATCATAAAGATGATTTTATAGAAACTGCTTACTTTCAAAAATCTACTAATCGTCAGCCTCGTTACTATGGTATACCTTTTCATACTATTTACAAAAATATGGAAATTATTCGACCCTTATTACTAATATTATGGAAAAATCAAATAAGCAAGAAATTAATCAATAAAAATATTGCTTTCAGTATTGATAGCACAAACGTAGAACCAATTTATACAAGAAACAAAATTCGTCTCTATTTAGCAACAAAATCAATATTTTACAAAGAAGCAATTTTTATGCTAACTTGAATCACAAATTTTCTAAAATTTTTTATTAACAAAAAATTAAGTTATGATTATAAAAAATGAGAGAAAAATAATTTTGATAGTAGAGTATTTACAAAATTTAAAAACAAAAATAAATTAGTTTTTTTGCTTATCAATAATTATTGTATTAATGTGAAATTAACAAGCAAAAAAATCCAAGGAATTACAGATTTTATCACAGCATCGAGGGGTAGTAAATTTTTTATTTTAAATTCAAAATACTTAATTGAAAAAAAATATAATAGAATAAAAATAATGAAAAAAGAGTAGTGTTTTGCTATAATTTATTACATTTTTGTAGCAAATTTATGATGATAAATTGCATACAAATTTTTAGGAAGGATAAAAATGAAAAGAATGAAAAGCAGTTCCTTATGATGAGGTGCCATTCTAACAATTATAGTTGTTATTATTGCTATTTTAATTATATGAAACTTCTTACCAAGTGGAACCACTTACAAAGACGAATCATACCTTTATCAAAGAGCTCTAACAAATGCTGCAAGTGAAACTGATAATAATTATTTTAAATCTATTTTATTTGCACTAAATGGTCCTGAAATTCACGTAACAGAATCATTTGTTAATCCAGCATCAAATAACGGCATTTCATCTATAAGTTATGTAGTAAAAATGTCTGGTGCATCATTTAGTCAATGACAAAATAATGAATTTTTAATTCCAAATATTCAACCACAATTGACTTATTTCCAATTATTGGAAGCTGCATCAAAAAATACAGCTGGAAATATTTCGATTGCTCATACAGGAATTGTACAACCAAACTTCTTTTTAGCAAATCTATGAAACTTCTTACCAATGCTTGTAATGATTATTATCTTTGCTTCAATGTTTATTTATGCAAGAAGAATGTCTAATGGATCAAATGGAGCCGGCGGAGCTGGAATGTTTAATCCAGGAAGAAATCAAGCTCAAAAAATTAATTCTAAAGTTAAATTCTCTGATGTTGCCGGAAACACAGAAGTTAAAGAAGAAGTTATGGAGCTAGTTGATTATTTAAAAAATCCAAATAAATACGCAGCAGCAGGAGCTAAAATTCCTAAAGGTATTCTTTTAGGAGGCCCTCCAGGAACAGGAAAAACTTTAATCGCAAAAGCTACAGCTGGAGAAGCCGGTGTTCCTTTCTTCTTTATTTCAGCATCTAATTTTGTAGAAATGTATGTAGGGGTTGGAGCTAAAAGAGTTAGAGAATTATTTAAAGACGCTAGAAAATCTGGTAAAGCGATTATTTTCATTGATGAGTTAGATGCTGTAGGTCGTTCACGTGGTACTGGTCTAGGTGGTGGAAATGATGAAAGAGAACAAACTCTAAATCAACTTTTAGTAGAAATGGACGGGATGGAAGAAAACACTGGAATTTTAGTAATTGCAGCTACAAACCGTACTGATGTTTTAGATCCTGCTTTACAAAGACCAGGAAGATTTGACAGAAGTATTAATGTTAATTTACCTGATGTAAAAGAACGTGAAGAAATTTTAAAACTACATGCTAAAGGTAAAAAACTTTCTCCTGAAATTAAATTTAAAAATATTGCCAAAAGAACTCCTGGTTATTCAGGAGCTCAATTAGCTAATGTTATTAATGAAGCTTCAATTCTTTCTGTGCGTGAAAAAACCGCTTTCATTACTCCAGATCAAATTGACGAAGCCATTGACCGTGTAATGAGTGGGCCTGCAAAGAAAAATCGGGTAATTACCGAAGAAGAAAGAACAATGGTAGCTTACCATGAAGCTGGACACGCTGTTGTAGGTATCAGATTAGCAGGTGGAACTAAAGTACAAAAAATTACTATTATTCCTCGTGGTTTTGCTGGTGGATATAACTTAATGCTTCCTGAACATGAAAAATATAATGAAACAAAACGCGGGCTTGAATCATCTATTGCTTCATTTATGGGTGGAAGAGCAGCAGAAGAAATTATTTATGGTAAAGAAGAAATTTCTACAGGTGCTGCCAATGACATTGAAAAAGCCACAAAAATTGCTCGAAGAATGGTAACTGAATTTGGAATGTCAGCACTTGGTCCAATTCAATACGAAGAAGCGCAAGGTTCTCCCTTTTTAGGAAGAGATTATAATAAACATAGTGCTTTTTCTCAAGTTGTAGCTAATGAAATTGATACAGAAGTAAGAAAAATAATTTTACATGCTGAAGAAATTGCTAAAAAAACAATTAAAGCTAATATGGATCTACTAGAATTAATTAAAAATGAATTATTAGAAAAAGAAACCATTGTGGCTGAAGAAATTGAATATTTAGCTAAAAATTTAAAACCTTTACCAAAAAAAGAAAAAGAAGTTAAAAAAGAAGTTGAATATAAACCACATTCTTTAGATGATTTAATTGGTGAAGTACAGCAAGAAAAAAAAGAAAAAAGAAATCATAAAGATGAAGAATCTTTAAAAGATGAAACTGAAAATAAATAATAAAAAGTTCCTATGTTTTTAAATATAGGAATTTTCTTTTAAAAGGACAATATGTGAAAGTTTATCATTTCTGCATCAAAAAAATCTAATTGATATCAACATTCTAACAAAGAAATTTGTTTTATTGGTCGATCTAATGTTGGAAAATCTTCCTTGTTAAATGCTTTAGCAAAAACTAAAATTGCTAAAACTTCCAATACACCAGGAAGAACCCAATTAATTAATTATTTCAGTGATGACTTAGAAAATATCTATGTTGATCTCCCGGGTTATGGTTATGCTCGTCTTTCAAAAGTGGCACAGGAAAAAATGTTTGCCATGATTGAAGAGTATTTAAAACATTCTTCAAATCTTTCCACTGTATTTTTACTTTTTGATGCCAACATTGGTTTAACAAGTGATGATCAATTAATGATTGCTTTTTTAGAAAGTATCGGACGTAAAACAATTTTAGTAGGTACTAAAATTGATAAAGCTAATCAAGCAATTTTACATAAAACCAAAAAGCAGTTAGAAGCATTAAAATATCAATCTATTTTAGTATCTTCGGCTAAAAAAACCAATTTAGAAAAATTACAATCAATAATTTTGGAACAATTTTAGGTTTATATAATATAATTCTATGGAGTTTTTTGATTTTATTCAAAAAACGGACATAAAAATTCCTTGATCCAAAGTAATCAATTATTGGATCCAGAGACCAGAAGGAGGCCGAATGGCTAAATACGAAATTATGGCAATTTTAGCGCCAGGAGAAGATGTAAGTACTGTATCAAAAGTTGCATCTGACGTTTTCGGACAAGAATCATTAAAATCTGTTGAAAAACTTGAACGTACAGAACTTGCATATCCTATTAATAAATCAAAAACAGCTGTGTATGTTCTAATGGTACTTGAAGCTGATGAACAAAAAATTTCTGAATTTGTAAGATTAACAAATATTTCAAAAACAATTTGAAGAGTACTTGTAATTAATTTAGATTCTGAAAAAGGATTGAATAGAAAAACTACTGTCAAAAAAATAAAACCAAGACCTGCATTTGTTAAAAAAACATTTAACAGTACTGGACGTCGTTTTCCTAACCAAGATGGAACAAGAGCTCCATTTCAAAGAAATACTGAAGGTTTCAAAAAACCAGAAAGCAAATCAACTAACTAATAATGAATAAAGTTATTATTATCGGAAGAATTACAAACGACGTAATATTAAATACCACCAAATCTGGAGTAAATTATTTAAAATTTACTGTAGCAGTTAAAAGAGATATGGCAATAAATTCTGAAACTACAGATTATATTCCTGTAGTTATTTGAAGAGGGCTTGCTGCGAGCATTTCAAGAATGGCAGCTAAAGGATCTTTAGTAGCTGTAGAAGGGTCACTTTCTTCAAATCGTTTTGTAAATTCCCAAAATCAAAACATGACTTCTTATGAAGTTAATGGTGATAAAGTAACTTTATTGGAAACTCGTTCAATCACTGAACAAAGAAAAATGAATAATCAAAGTTGAATGGGAGAAAGTAAATTAATAAACCCTTTTGATCCATCTGCACCCGAACTGCATTTTGTTGAAACTAATCAAGCATTTAATGCAAATGTTGAACCTTCTTCAACAGAGCAAAATGATTCATCTCAAAATGATGAAGATGAATGAACTTTAGATGATTTATATTAATTTAAATACGATATAACCACAGGAGAAAACTATGATCAAAAAAATCAAAAAACCGGGACGTAAAAAACCGTGTAATTTTTGTCAAGAGAAAATGGATTACATCGATTACAAAAAAACAGAAATCGTTTCTCGTTTTGTTAATCTACATGGAAAAATTTTACCTTCAAGAGTTACTGGAACTTGCGCAAGACACCAAAGACTTTTATCAACCGCAATTAAAAGAGCTAGATTTGTTGCCTTAATTCCTTTCGTTTCAGAAAGAATTAGAAAATAATCAACAAATAAATAATTATTAAAAAACACCAATTTTATGGTGTTTTTTAATTTCTCTTTTGTGTGTAGTTAAGTTACTTTTGATATAATAAACCAGTATGAAATCAAAAACTAAACACATTATTTTAGGGATTTCGCTAGCGTCTTTAATTTTAGTTATTGTATTAATAACTTTAAGCTTGCACTTAATCCAATTAAATAAAACCGCTACTTTAGTGTTTTTATTTTTAATTTTATTCTTGTTTGTCCTATTTCTTTTATTATTATTCATTTTTAATACTGGAAGTTTGAAAAAATTTCAAGCTGTACAAAAAGGTATGAGCGATTATATTGATGAAGAAATGGCAAAAAGTGGCATGGGTGTTGTAATTTTTTCTTCAATTGGAAAAATTATTTGAATTTCTTCTTTAGTAGAAGAAAGATTTGGTCAAAAACTATTAAATAGTTTCATTGTTGATTATTTTGATTTTCGAAAAAATGTGCGAGCTAAAATTTTAAATTATAAATTTGTCCATCAAGCACACACTTATGAAATTAAAGTAAATTTAGTAAATAATATATTAACCATTCGCGATGACAGCTTCAAGGCTGCAATTATTCATCAATATGAATTAGAAAGAATGGTAATTGGTGAGCTAGAAATTGATAATTTTCAACTTCTACAAGCTACTTTAGCAGAAGAAGAAGTGTTTAATATCCAAAATATTGTCATCAGTCTTTTGGAAAATTTAAGCAACAAATATAATCTGATTTACCGTCAATATGTCAATGGTAAATTTTGAATTATTACCGATGAAGGAACTTTACGCCAATTTCAAAAAAAAGATTTTAGTTTATTTAGTAATTTAAATAAACAAATTAAAAATGAACTAATCAAAAATGAAATTTCTGTTTCTGTTAGTTTTGCTTATGGAATTTCAAAACTATCTGAATTAACAGAATTATCGAAAAAAGGATTATTAAATTCACAATCTCGTGGTGGCGATCAAATTTCTTTAGTAAAACATGGTTCAAAAATTCTCACTTATGGTTCAACCATTGAAATGAAAACTGGATCAAGCCGTACTTTAATTAATAATATTTCAAAAAAAATTATTAAAAAATTAAATGACCCAGAATTAAAAAGAGTGATTATTTATGGCCATAAAACTATGGATTTAGATGCCTTAGGTGCAGTTTATGGTTTGGCTAAATTTTTTCAAAAATATGATAAAAAAGTTTATATTCAAAATTCTACTTTTGACTACACAACTAAAAACTATATTGATGCTAATTTTACTTCAGAAGATAAATCATTATTTATCAAACCATCAATTGCTAATAAATATACTAATATTAAAACCCTAATTTTTATTTGTGATACTTCAGAACTTTCAAGAATTGAAAATCCGGAAGCTTTTATAAAAGCAAAACCAGATAATATTTTTGTTTTTGATCATCATCGAGCAGGTGCACAACCAGATTTCTGTCCAAGATTTAATCAATATATTGATACAACAGCTTCATCAGCTTCTGAGATTGTAACGGAATTCATTAATTTTGCCTCACCCAATCCACAAAAAATGATTGATGATAAAACAGCACAAGTATTATTAAATGGAATTTATATGGATACTAATCAGTTTCAAAAATCTACTTCAACAAAAACTTTTACTGCAGCTTCCTTACTATATGATTGAGGAGCTACCCCGCAAAATGCAGTAGATACATTAAAGATGACTGAGGAAGTTTCTCAACAAGTAAAAAAATTATTAGAAACTTTAACAGAAGTGAGACCTGGTTATTTTTTAGCATATACCGAAGAGGAATTATCAACCGATGTAGTTTCCATTGCAGCGGATGAAGTTTTAAGAATTAAAGGGAGAAAAGCAGCATTTGTAATTGCAAGAATTGCCAAAGATGCATACAAAATGTCTGCTCGTGGAATTAACACTAATGTCCAAAACATCGCCGAATCTCTAGGCGGTGGTGGTCATTTTAGTGCAGCAGCTGTTATCTCTCAAGGTGAAAGTTTAGAACAATTTACAAGCAATATTAAACAAGCGATAGTGAGTGTGAGAAATGAAAGTAATATTAATTAAAGATTGCAAAGACGGAAAAGCTAACACAATAATTGATGTAGCTCCAGGCTATGGAACTAACTATTTAATCAAAAATGGTTTTGGTTTACCTTATAACGAAAAAACTAAAGCAATTTTAAATAAAAAACTTAGCGAATTAGAATCAGAAGAACAAGCTAAAAGATTAGAAGCTACAAAATTGAAATACGAATTAGAAAACTTAGTTTTGGAATTTCAACTAAAAGAGACTAATAATTTAATTCACCATTCAATTAGCAATAAAAAAATTGAAAAAGCAATTTTAGATAAAGGATTTAAATTACCAAAACATTCTTTAGTTGAAAATGAACACATTGCATCTTTTGGTACTACAGTTGTAAAAGCAAAAATTTATAAGGATATTATTGCTAATTTACAAGTAAAAATCACTAAAGAATAATAAATATCAGGAGTATAATGAACAATTCCAACTTAAAAAATTTAGATCTTGAATATGCAGTTTTAGGATACATTCTTTTAAATCCTGAAAATCTGGAAAAATTTATTATTTATTTAGATGAAGAAATTTTTTCAGATCCATTCAACAAAGAAGTTTTTAAAGCTGTTAAATACATTCATGATCAAGAAAAACATTTAGAAGATAATTTAATTTATCACTATTTAAGACAAAATAACAAATTTGATTTTGTTGGTGGTGAAAAGTTCATTTACATGCTAAAAATTAAAGCAGGACTTGAATCAAATATTTTAACTATGATTCAAGAACTTGACCAAATTGCTAAAAAGAAAAAAGTTGCTCAACTGTCAACTTCAATTTATAAACAAACTCATGTTGAAGGAATCGCTTTAGATCAGCTTATTGATGAATTTGAAAAAAAATTATTAGAAATTATTAACAATAAAGCTTTTAAAGACCTAGAAAATATCGAAGAAATTTCTTATCGTGTTTTAGAAGAAATTAAAAGAAGAAGTTTAAATCCTAATGATTTAAAAGGACTACCTACTTCCATTGGTCCATTAGATCAATATACCTCCGGTTTACAAAAAGGTGATTTAATTATTGTGGCAGCTCGCCCATCTATGGGAAAAACTGCCTTCGCATTAAATTTAGCAGTTAATGCTGCTAAAAATGACCCAGAAAGCTATGTCGTTTTCTTTTCATTGGAAATGGCATCCAATGATTTAGCAACCAGAATGCTATCTACAGAAGCTGCAGTTCCTGGAAATTATTTAAAAGAACCTGCAAAATTAAAAAGAGAAGATATGGTAAAACTAAGTTTTGCACAGAAAAGATTAGCAGAATTCAATATTTTAATTGATGATGATGTTTCAATTACACTTTCAGAAATGTATTGAAAATTAAAGAGACTAAAAAAAACAGTTAAAAATATTAGTTTAATTGTGATTGATTATTTACAATTAATTTCTATCACAAAAAAATCCAATAATAATGAAAATAGACAAATTGAAGTTTCAAAAATTTCAAGAACTTTAAAACAAATAGCCCGTGAATTAGAAGTACCTGTAATTGCTTTATCTCAACTTTCAAGGAATGTTGAAAAACGAGAAGACAAAATGCCTATCCTTTCTGATTTACGTGAATCAGGAGCAATTGAACAGGATGCCGATATTATTCTCTTTTTATATCGTGAAGAGTATTATAATAAGAATAAAACAGCTTCTAATTCCAACACCAAACAAGATGTTATTATTAACATTGCAAAACATAGAAACGGACCTACAGGAAAATTTATTTTAGATTTTGAACCTTCACGAGGTCAATTTACAGAAAAAGCTGATTCACAAACCAAAGGAGATGATTTTTAAATGGAACCATGGCTCGTCAGTTTAATTATTATCATTTTAATTATTCTAATTATTTGTTCAGCATTATTTTCAGCGCTAGAAACTGCTTATGGATCAATTTCTTTAGCTAAATTAGAACAAGAATTACATAAAAAATCTTTAACTAAAAAAATTATTGAAAAACATTATAAACATTTTGGTAGAACATTATCAACTATTTTAATTGGTAACAATCTAATTAATATTAGTGCTTCTTCAATTCTATCTGCTTTTTTAGGAGTATTAATTTCTAATGAAACAGTTGTAGTTTTAATAACAATGCTTGTAATGACTCCTATCATTGTTATTTTTGGCGAAATTATCCCTAAAATATTTGCAAGAAAATATCCATTAAAATATGTTAAAAGAGTTTTTTTAATTATGGAATTTTTCTACATTATCTTTTTCCCTCTAACTTATCCAATTTCTAAATTTGTGAAATCAGAAGAAGTAACAAACACTGAAAAAGATTTAAAAACCTTTTTAGCAATCGGCCACAAAGAAGGAATTTTAGAAAAAAAAGAAGCTTTATTAGCTATTAATGCTTTAGATTTAGATTCAGTACGGGTATCTAAATCTTACAAAAAAATCAAAGATGTTTATTTTGTAGAAGCATCTTGGACTTTAAAAGAAGCTAAAAAAGTTTTTCTAGATACAAATTACTCGCGTTTACCTGTTAAAAAAAATAATCGTTTTATTGGGATTATTTTATTAAAAAACATTTGAAATCATAAAAAAGGTTTAGTAGAAGATTTTGTTACAGATGTGCCTTCTATATCTTACAATACACTTTTAACAAAAGCGATGGAAAAAATGCGTTTAGAAAAAGCACAGTTTGCTTTTGTAACACAAACTAATAATTCTAAAAAAGTAATTGGTATTTTAAGTTTTGAGGACATTATTGAAGAACTTGTTGGTGAAGTTTATGATGAAAGTGATGAAGAAATTGACATTTATGAAATCAATTTACAACATGCAATTGTAAAAGGTGATAACAAAATTTCTAAAATTAATAATAAATTAAATTTTAGTCTTCCTAATGAAGATCTTACATTATTGCAATGATTAGAAAAAATTTCACAAAAAGACGTTAATATGAAATTTAAATTCAAGTACAAAAAATATGAATTTAAAGTTGTGGAAAACAAACGTAAGTCTGTGCCAAAAATTGAAATCAATCAAAAATAATTTAATTCTTGATTTTTTGTGTTAATATCTATAAATTATGTTTAAATTTAATAACAAAAAAGGCAATAATCCATTCCATTTATCTTCTATAAAATTTCATAAAAAATTGTGGCACAATCACTGTATTGATAATGAAAGAATCATTTTAACTAATAATCATAAATTAAATATTTTAGATTTCATTCGTAGATATCCTTATGGCTTATTAATGATGATTATTTCTTCATTAATTTTTAGTTTGGGAATTAACATTTTTGTTATTAGATCTCAAACAATTCCCACAGGTTTAACAGCAATCCCAATAGTACTTTCTTATATTTGACCAAGCATCCAAAACTACTTTTCTTTAATCTATTTAGCAGTTAATTTACCATTAATTATTATTTTTTTTAATAAGGTAAAAAAAAGCTTTATTTATTTAACATTATTTTGAATGATTTGTCAAATTGGGTGAGAACAAATTATAAATATTAAAGTTATTAATAATTTTTTAATCCATCATACTACCATTGTTCCAGGCTGAACAGCACAAAGTTCTAATAATTTATGATTGGTTATTGTCTATACCTTAATCGGTGTATTACTTGCAACTATTGCTATTGGTTTATCATGAAAATTTGGTGGTTCATCTGGAGGAACAGACATTATTTCTTATTATTATTCAACCAGAAAGCAAAAAGCAATTGGAAAATTTATGTTAACTATTTCTTTATCAATTGCTTTTTGCTCTTTACTATTACTTTTCATATTAGGAAAAACTGGATTAGCCCAGCACTCAAGTATTAATGAACTATTCGGAATTAGAACTTTTGCTACTTTAATATGAGTAGTAACGCTGTCAACTGGGGTTAATATTATTTATCCCAAATACAAAAAAGTACTTGTGACAGTTTACACAACAATGCATGAAGATATTAGAAATCACTTAAATGAAATCAAGTATTGACATTCATTCAATATTTGAGAAGGTATATCAGGATATACAGGGAGAAAAATTCAAAAAATAGAAACAGTTGTTTTAGTTTTAGAAGTAAATTTTTTGATAAAACACATTAAAGCAATTGATCCCCAATCTTGAATTACAGTACGGGAAGTATCAATTCTTTCTGGGAAATTAGATACTACTAAAATAGATTAAAAATATTGAGTTCAATATTAAGGGATTTTTACAAAGAAAATGTTTTTTTGTTATAATTTAAGATATTTTAGACTAAAAAAATATCTTAAAAATAAAAAGATAAAAACAGATTCACTAAAAAGGCACCCAGATTAATGCAATAACTATTTTTAGTAAATTTGAATATAATTATTTCATTTGAAATGCAAGGAGTTACAAAATTTATGAATAAAAAAAGTTTAATAGGCTTAACAATCGCTGGTCTTTCTGTTGTTGGTATTTCAGCAATTGTTACAGGTGTTGTTTTAACTTCTAAACAATCAAAAGAAGCAGCAGCAGTTCCGGTAGCAGAAAATCCTGTTGTTACCGAAACTAGCTATACAGTAACTGTTAAAAATTTAGCTGCCCAAGCAAATAAAGAAATTTCAGTTTTTGTTAAGTTAGCTTCAGAAAGTGCTTTCCCTGCAACAGCTTCACAAAAATTAACAGTTTCTGCAGAAGGTAAAGCAGCGGTTAATCTTTCAGGATTAAAAGCTTCATCAAAATATGATTTAGAACTAAGAGAGGGAAACAAGTCTCTATTTTCAGATAAGTTTGAAACAAAAGCTCCAGTTACTACTTCACCTACTACACCTCAACCAGTTCCTAATCCTCAACCTGTTCAACCTCAAGCACCAACCCAACCAACTAACACAACTTCAGTAACAACATCAAACATCACAGATAAATCAGCTACCCTAACTTTTGATAATCTAAGTGCATTTCAAGGTAGAAAACTTTACGTAGAATACAAAACATCAGATGCAGATACAACAACACCAACAAAATCAACAGAAAAAGATTTAACAGCACCAAATACAACTTTAACTTTTGAGTTAACAGGTTTAACATCAAATAAAACTTATACATTTGAGTTAAAAGCAAACAAAACAGATACTGAAACTGATGATGTATCCATTTTTAAATCATCAGCAACAACTCACTTTAAAACCGAACAAACTAAAGCGCTTATTGCTGTTCCGCTTCCTACAGGTTTACTAATTTCTTTAGAAGGTTTAAAAGATTATGAAGGTAGAGATTTAGTTATTAGTATAACTAAAAAACCTGCATCTGCTGCAGCTCCAACAACCCCTGCACAACCAGCAGCAGGCTCACCTGCATCTTCAGATGCAGCAGCACCAAAAGCAGAAACAACTTCTGCAACTACTTCAAGTTCACCAGCGCCAGCAACAACAGATAAATCAATTCTTAGTTTAACTGGAAGAGTTATTAATGGTCAATTAACAGTTGAAGCAAAAGAACTTACAAGTGAAACAGATTATGAAATTCTAGTAACTACAGCAGATCAAGCTAAAGATATTGTTTTTTCATCAACAACAGTTAAAACATTTAAAAAAATTGAAGCTACAAGTTCAAATCTTGCTCCTTCAAGTGCTGAAATTGAATTATCAAATTTATCACAAGAATGAAAAACTCAAACATTAATTGTTAAATACGCTTTAAAAACTAATGAGTTAAGTGAAGAAGTGAATTTAAATGAAGAAAATGCACAAACTATTGAAACAGTTTTACCTAATTCAATTAATGAAACTTCAACAAAACACAAAGTTGTTTTAAAAGATTTACAACCAAATAAAGATTATATTTTCCAAGTATATTTTAAAGGTTCACCTGTTTCTTTATTAGATGCAGCTAAAACTTTTAAAACTACTTCTTATGTTGCTGTTAAACCAGCTACCACAGATGCAGCTAACCCACAATTAGGTCCTCAATCAGCACAAATTACTTTTGTTGATTTAGGTGATTACAAATCTAAAGAATTATTTGTAAAATTTATTGATTTAGATAAGTCATTAACAGACTCATCAGCTCAATCAACTTCAGCACAAAAAATTGAAGAATCTGACACTGAAAAAGGATTTTCTTTAACAGGATTAGATTCTGAAAAAAATTACAGATTCAATATTTATATTAAAGATACTTCATTACCTCTTTTAAGAGAAGATGGTCAATTTAAATCATTGAAATCAATTGTTTTAAAATTAGATAAAATTACTGATAATAATGCCCAAGCAGTATTTACTATCCTAGATGATTATGTAGGGAAAAAATTAAAACTACAATATCAAGAAATAACAAATCCTGCTCCTAGTGTATCTCCTACTTCATCTGGTACAGATGTAGCGCCAGCAGCAGCTGCAGCATCAAGTGATACTTGAAATGACTTATCTTCTTCTGGAACTTTTGAAGTTAGTGAAGCAAATAAAACTACTCACACAATTAACCTAGAAAAAACAACATTTAGTCCAGATAAAAAATGAAAATTGCGTGTAGTACTTGAAGAAGGAAGCACAGTTGTTGTGCCTCCTTCAACTGCTCTAGAATTTCAACTACCAAAATTAGAATTAAAAACAGCTACAAGAAAAGTTTCAATTAAAGCAGAACAACTAGATAACTTCAAAGATAAAACTTTAGTTGTATCATATAGATTAAAAACTGCTTCAACTTGAACAACATTTACTCCTGCAGAACCAACTTCATTATTAATAACTGAAACAAACAAATCATTAGATTTTGCAATTGAAAACTTAACACCAAACAGTGATTATGATTTCAAAATTGAAACAACAGATAATGCTGGAAATCTATATGAAATTTTTACAGATTCAACAAATCATAAAATCTTCAAAACATTATCTACACCTGTTTTAGGTACAGAAAATGTTTCAACTGATAAATTTGATGTTGTTGTTACAGGATTATCAGATTATCAAAATAAAAAATTAATTTTACAATACAGAAAAGTAGAAGAAAAACCTGGTGCTTGAACTCAATTTTCAGATGAAAAAACAGTTCCAGCTGCAACCGATTCAAGTCCATCAAAAGTAACATTTAATGTGACATCATCATCATCATCATCATCACTAGAAGCTGGTGCAGAATACGAATTCAAAGTACTGCTTAAAAATGATGATAATTCAACAGAAGAATTATTACAACCACAAAAAATTACATTAGCTTCAACTGCAGCAGCACCAGTTCCTTCAGCACCAGCAGGGGGATCAGGTGGAACTGCAGCAGCAGACTCAAGTTCATCAACTCCAGCAGATTCATCAGGATCAGCAGGAACCGGATCAGATACAGCCGCAGCTTCACCTAATTCATCAAGCAGTGGAACAAGCGCCAGCTAATTAAAAAATAAATTTACATAAAAAAACGTGCTTTAATGCATGTTTTTTTATGTAAATAAGATAAATTTGATAAAATTTTTAGATGTTAAGGATTATAGCTGGCAATTACCGTCAAAGAAAAATTGAGACACCTGATTTAAAGATTACTAGGCCCACAACTGATAAAGTACGGGAAGCAATTTTTTCGTCCTTACATTTTGATCTTCCATCAAGCATTTGTTTAGATCTTTTTTCTGGATCTGGTGCAATGGCCATTGAAGCAGTATCGCGTGGAGCACTAAAAGTGATTGCTTCAGAAAAAAATCCTAAAATTTTTAAAATTTTACAAAATAATTTAAATACTTTAGGTATTAATAATATTGACGCATATTTAATTGACGCTTTAGCACTTTTAAAGCTAAAGCAAAATACAGAGTATGATTTTATATTTTTAGATCCACCTTACGAAAAAATAGAATTATTAAACGAATGTTTAAAAAAAATTCAAGAATATAAATTATTAAAAAAATATGGAAAAATTATTATTGAAACTAATAATTTTTCTCTAGTTATTATCCCTAAGGGTTTTAACATTATTAAAACAAAAAAATATGGTAAAACTACTATACTATTTATTACTAAAATTTAGAGGTTGCTATGAACAAAAAATTAATTATTTTTACAGGTCCATCAGGTGTTGGTAAAGGGACTATCGAGAAACTTCTATTTAAAAATAAAGACTTAAAATTAAAATTTTCTCGTTCTGCAACAACCAGAAAACCACGTATAGGTGAAAAAGATGGAATTGATTATTTTTTTTTAGACCATAAAACTTTTGAAGACAAAATTGCAAATAATGAATTTATTGAATGAAATAAACATTTTGATAATTATTACGGTACATTACATTCAGAAATTGATGGAATTTTAAGATCAGGTTATAATGCTTTTTTAGAAATAGAAACTACAGGAGCATTAAATATTTTAGATTTTTATATTAAACGCAATAAACTCGATAATATTATTTCTATTTTTGTTATGCCTCCTTCACTTGAAGAATTAAAATCACGTATCATTAATCGTGGTACAGAAAATGAAGAACAAATTAATAAAAGATTAAAAAAAGCTGAAAATGAGATAAAAATTGCCGATAAATTTAAACACAAAGTAATTAACGAAAATTTAGAACAAGTAACAGAAGAAATTAAAAACATTTTAAATCAAGGGTTAAATTAAATGGAAGTTTTTACTAAATCTGAAACAGGAAATTATCGCGAAATTAATCAAGACAGAATTAAAGTTTTACAAAATGATAATTTCATTTTAGGTATTTTATGTGACGGTATGGGTGGTCATGCAAAAGGTGAAATAGCTTCAGCAACAGCTATTAATACTTTTGAACGTTGTTTTTATGAATTTAATACGCCAAAAAATAATCCAGAGCAAGTAAGTAAATGGTATAGTAGAGTACTAAAAAAAATTGTCTTAGCAATGAATTTAGTAGCACGCACTTCTGATGGTAGCCCAGATATGGGAACTACATTAGTGAGTTTTTTAAAGTTCCACAATTCCGACAATATTTATATTTATAATATCGGTGATTCACGTGCTTATGTTTATAACAATATTTTAAAGCAAATAACAGTAGATCAAAATAAGTGAAATTATTTAGTTAAAAATGAAAACTATTCAGAACAAAGAGCTAAATTAGTACCGGGTGCAATGCATTTGATGTCATCTTTGGGTCCTAATAAAAAACGTGCTGCTGAGTTCTTTTTTATCAATAATGTTGCAATTAAATATATTCTTTTAACTTCAGATGGTATTCATGATTTTTTAGAAAAACCTGTTATGGAAAGAATTTTCTTTGAAAAATCTTCATTAGAAGAAAAAGGACAAAAATTAATTAAATTAGCTCTTGAAGCTGGTTCAGATGATAATGTATCAGTTGTGCTTGTGCAGGTGAAAGATTAATGTTATATCCTAACTTTAAACAATTACATCAAAAATATATTCTAAGAAGCAAAATAGGCCAGGGAGGTATGTCCAAGGTCTATTTAGCTATTTCAAAAGAAAATAGTTTAAGGTATGCCATAAAAATCATGGACACTCATCCTGATCGTAAGGAAGCAAACAAAAAGCGTTTTAGAGATGAAATTGTTATTTCCAAAAAAATTAATTCTTCTATTGTTTCACGTGTACATGATTATTGCTTTGATGAAGCTAATGATGAATACTATATTGTTTTTGAATATATTGAAGGAGAAATTTTAAAAGATATTATTCAAAGAAATGGTGGACTCACCATTGATTTAAGCGTAAATTATGCAATGCAAATTGCTGAAGGATTGTCACACATTCACCAAAATCATATTATTCATCGTGATTTGAAAAGTTCTAACATCATGATTGATAACACTAATTCAGTAAAAATCATTGATTTTGGAATCGCATTAAGTAGAGAATCTCAAAGATACACTAGCACAAACAAAATAATTGGTTCAGTTCATTATTTACCCCCTGAAGCCATTAAAAATTCTAATTCAACTAATAAAGCAGATATTTATGCTTTAGGTATTATTATTTATGAGATGCTCATTGGGCAAACACCATTTGCTAGTGATGAAAATCTTTCAGCAGTTGATATAATCAAAAAACATCAAAAAGAACGGATTTTTTCAGTAAAAAAATGAAATCCTAATATTCCGCAATCTTTAGCAAATATCATTATCAAAGCAACTGCTAAAAACCCGGATTACCGTTATGAATCTGCTATTGCTTTATATTATGATTTAGAAACATGTTTAAGTACAGAAAGAGCTTTAGAAGGACCTATAAATTTAAAAAAGCAATTATCTCAAAAAAACTTTTTAGATTTTTTAGCTTCTAAATGAGGAATTATATTTTTCTTATCACTAGGCTTATTAAGCTTTATAATAATGTTAGTTTTGGTAATGCTAGTGGAAGGAAATTAAATATTGATAGGAAAAGTAGTGAGAGTAATTGCGGGATTTTATGATGTAAAATCTAATGAAGATCAACAACATTACCGCATCCGGGGAAGTGGTAATTTAAGATACACTAATAATGCACCTGTAGTGGGAGATTATGTTGAATTTAGTCCCAATGGTTTATTAACCAAAATTTTAGAACGTAAAAATTTTTTTATTCGACCTAAAATTGCAAACATCGATCAAGCAATTATTGTCATGTCTTTAAAAGAACCAAAATTTTCTTCTTTACTATTAGATAAATTTTTAATGATAGTAGAATCCAAAAACATCGAACCAATCATTTTTTTTACTAAAACAGATTTAGATGAGTTTTTTGATATTTCAATATATCAAAAGATGGGCTATAAATGTTATGCAATCAACAATAATAAATTTGATAAAAAACCTTTTCTTGATTTATTCAAAAACAAGACCAGTGTTTTTATGGGACAAACTGGAGTAGGTAAAACTTCAACTATCAATAATTTATCTGATAGTAATTTTGCAATCCAGCAAATTTCTAAAGCTTTAGGACGAGGGAAACACACAACTCGAGTTGTACAAATTATTGATTGAAATGAAGGTGAATTAATTGATACACCCGGTTTTTCAAGTATTCAAATTGATTTAGAACCACTTGAAATGGCACGTTCTTTTATAAATTTTAAAGAAGCTGCAAAAGAATGTAAATTCAAAAGTTGTATTCATTTTAATGAACCTGAACATGATTGTAAGATAAAAACGCTAGTAAGAATTAATGAGATTCCTCAATGACGTTATCAAAACTACTTAGATTTATTAAAAGAGGTAATATAATGAAAAAGTACATTGCAGCTTCGCTATTAAATATTGAGTCTTCACAAAGAGTAACAATAACCAATGATCTATTACAAAATGGTATTCAATGAATTCATTATGATGTAATGGATGGAAAATTTGTGCCTAATTTGGCGATTGAACCAGAAGAGATCGCAAACATCAAAAAAAATACAGTACAACATATTGCTGATGCTCATTTAATGGTCCAAAATCCCGCTTGATATGCAGAAAAATTAATTGGTGCAGTTGATTATGTAACCTTGCATTTTGAATCTCTAAAAGAAGAAGAAATAATAAATTTTATTGATCGCTATCAACAACATTTTAAAATTGGTTTAGCTATTAAACCCAATACACCTTTAGCTGCTGTGAAACATCTTTTTGAACAAATTGATCTTTTATTAGTGATGTCAGTAGAACCAGGAAAAGGTGGACAAAAATTTATTGAAAGTAGTTTAGAAAAAATAGCTGCAGCTAGAAAAATTATTAATGAAAAAAATTTAGACATCATTATTCAAGTTGATGGTGGAATTAATGATCAAACTGCTCCACAATGTTTTCAACACGGAGCTAATGTTTTAGTGGCAGGAACTTTTTTAGTATTAGATTTTTCTGCCGCTAAAGTTAAGGCACTATTAAAAGAAAATTAATTAAAAAATCCCTAACTTTTCATTGGTTAGAGATTTTTTAATTAATTGCGGACAAGTTCAAGATTATTGTACGCCTCATTTTTTTAATGTTTTAGCAGTTTTAGCAGTTACTTTTAAAGTAATCTTTTGCCCATTTTTATCTGTTACTGTAACTTTTTGTAAATTTAAATTAAATTTTCTTTTTGTTGCATTAAGTGCGTGTGAACGATAGTTTCCTGATAATGGACCCTTACCAGTAATGTCATCTCTTCTTGCCATATTTCCTCCGTTTGATAATTTAAAAGAATAATAATAGAAAAATCTAAAATAGTTTTTCTATTATATAATAATTTTTATATAAAAAAAATAATATCTTAAAAAATGTGTTAAAATTTTAGACGCAAATTAATAAAATGTGGTCGCGTAGCTCAGCAGGACAGAGCACGAGCCTTCTAAGCTTGTGGTCAGAGGTTCGAATCCTCTCGTGATCGCCATTTTTTTTATTTCTTTTTCTTAAAAATAAAAAAAGAGCGTCTATTTTGCTCTTTGTTCATTGATTAATAACATAATTTTTTTAGCTTTGCTACTTAATTCATTTTCTTGCTTTTGTTGTAAAAAGAGTTGAGTTAATTGTTCGATAGCAAAAGAAGTTTCTTGATCTAATATCTCATTATTTAGAATATATTGATCAAATATTGATAATAAATATTTATTGCCAATGTAAAAAGCAACATTCAAAGCATTTATTTCCTTTTCAAAGGCTTTTTCCAGTTTTGAAAAAAAATCTTTGTAATTACTTTGACTTGCAATAGACCCCAATTTCAAAGGATTAAATTTTTTATGATTGATTTCAAAATCATAATCTATTTTTTGTTTAACTAACATTTCATAAAATAAAGCTTTTATTTCATGATGGATTTTTGAGTTGGAAAAAATCTTTTGCACTCTTAGAACATAATTTATTAAAGCAACATTTTCTAAAGTTTCTAAAGCATATTGTAAAAACATTACTTCATTGTTTTCTATAACATCAAATAGCTGATCATTGCTTAATTTTAAACCATTATTTTCTTTAATTTTATGATTTAAAATCATATTTAGTTCTTCTAAAATATTTTGAAATTTAGTTTCATATTCAGCTGGAACATAAGGTAAAGTCAACTCTTGTTTTAAAAGATCATAAGCTGCCTTATATTCCTCTTTATTAATATATAAATTAATTTTTTCTAAAATCTCATCATAATAGTTTTTTTCCATAAAAATAATTTTATGCTAAATGAACTTAAAAAAAAGTAAAAGCAGTATGGAGATAAATTTTTAATTAAAAAAATACACACAAGTGTATTTTTAAATATTCCTCATTTTATTTAATGAATTCAACCTTAGGTGAGACAGCAATAGAAATACAACCGATACCAGTGTGAATTAAAACTGTAGCACTTGATTTTACAATTGAAGTTATTTTCAAATTCTTAGCTTCAAAAGCTTTTTCAGCTAATAATATTGCAGGATAATTTCCTCCGTGAATAATTTGAAAATCAAATTTATGTGCTTCTGATTCTCCGCCAATAAAATCAAGTAGTGAAGCAATACTTTTTTTAATAGCATTTTCACTAGATCTTTTTAAACCACCTAAAGTGATCCCTTTTTCTGTCACTTTCAAAATTGGAAACAATTTTAAATTTTTTAAAATTGTTTTCTTAATCCCCTTTAATCTTCCACCACGAATTAAGTGGTCCAAATTTTCAGGTATTAAGTAATTTTGGGTTTTGCTATTATATTTTTCAACAAATTCAATTAAATTTTCAATTGCTGCACCTTCAGCATATCTTTTTTCTAGTTCTTTAGCAACTCAAATTGCTTCTTCACCACACATGTGATTATCTATAGGAAAGATGTTATTAAATTTTTTAGCATTAACAAAAACAGTTTCAAATGTTGATGATAGTTTTGAACTTAAAGTTAACACAATAGTGTGTTCATATTGTTCTGACATTTGTTGCAATTTTTCTTCAATTAAAGCTAATGAAGGTAAAGATGTAGAAGCTGAACTAGAATTTTGAATCATATTAGTCATTTCTTCAAAACTTAGTTCGATTCCATTGTCTACATAACTTTTGTTATCAATGGTAAATTGCAATGGAATCATATGATAACCTAATTTTTCAATTTCAATTTGGCTGTAACCAGAAAAAGAATCTAAAAGGATTCCTAACTTTTTATTTTCATTTTTTAACATAATAAAAATTATATTAAAAAATATTTTTTTAGTTATAACTTCGATAGAAAAACAGATCTTATAAGAGCTTAGTAAAAGCAATTATAGTTAAATTTATTAAATTAAAGCTAAACTGAAACTAATAGTATAAAATTACAATTATGACTAATCTTGAATACAAAGCTTTTTATCGTAAATATAGACCAAAAAACTTTTCAGAAGTACAAAGTCAAGAACATATTATCAGTACATTAACTAATATCATCAAAAATGATAAGGTGTCACACGGATATCTTTTTGCAGGTCCAAGAGGAACTGGAAAAACATCAATTGCCAAAATTTTTGCTGCAATGTTAAATTGCCAAAATTATGCCCAAAATGAAAATGCTTATGCAAATTGTTTAATAAAAGCTCAAAATTCAATGGACATCATCGAAATGGACGCTGCTTCAAATAATGGAGTTGATGAAATTCGTGAATTAAAAGATAATGTGCAAAATCTGCCTTTTGATGCAAAATATAAGATCTATATTATCGATGAAGTACATATGCTAACAAAAAGCGCTTTTAATGCTTTTTTAAAATTATTAGAATCTCCTCCTAAACACATTGTGTTTATTTTAGCTACTACAGATCCACAAAAAATTCCATTAACTGTTTTATCAAGATTACAAAGATTTAACTTTAAAAAAATTGAAAAAAAATCTATTAAAGAAAAATTAACAGAAATTTTAACAAAAGAAAATATTGCCTGTGAAACTCAAGCCTTAAATAAAATTGTAAAATTAGCTCAAGGTAGTTTACGTGATGCAATTTCAATGTTAGATCAACTTGCAACTTTTACTAATAATAATATTACTGAACAAGCTTTATTTGAAATTTTTGGAATTTCTGCTTTAGATAATTTATTACAAATTTTAGATTTAGCTAACAATAACCAAATTACTCCTTTATTAAAATTAAGTAATCAATTAATAGCAAAAGGTGCAGACATTGAATTGCTTGTTAAAGATTTAATAGCAGTTTTAAAAGACTATATTATTTTCAAAAAAACTTATGAAGTAGACCTTCTAACTACAGTGCAATTAGAAGATTTTAAAAAACTAAATATTTCGCTTTCTAAGGCTTATAAATATTTAGATATTTTATTCAAAAACTTAAAAGAAATTCGTTACTCAACAATTGTACAAGAAATCTTTGAATTAACATTAATTGAGTTAGCAACACAAGATAAAGAATTACTAGAAAATAAACAATATGCAACATTAGATCAACAAGTAGTTTCCGGTTCTGTTCAAAGTCAAACCACAATTCTAACGCCCAAAGCAAAAGTTGAAAAAAATGATGAAGCTTCAATTAAATCACCTTCATTTGATGATGTACTTTTCACACCACCTGTTATAGAAAAAGATGAATTTTTAGAAAAAATGTTTTCTGGAAATATAGACAATAATAAAACAGAAGAAAATGTAAAAATTGACACTGATGAAACCAACATTGATTATGATACAGCAGAATTAGAAAGAGAATTTTTAGATGAAAGTGAAGATGATACAACAGAAATAGATCCGCTTCCAATGCCAAAAATTCCTGACATCGATATTCCCGATATTATTCCATATCGCCCTGTACAAGAAACAGATCCTCAAAAATTATTTGAAATTAATCGTGTAGCTAATAATGAAATGCTAAAAAGTGTGGAAATCGATCGAGAACTAAGGATGTTAAAAGAACAAGAATTAGAAGCAGACCGTCTACTAGAAGAAGGTTTTTATAATAATGATAATGATGGATTAATTGAATATGCTGATGAACTAATTGCTCACGATGAACTAATTTTAGCTAAATCAATTACAGCAGAAATTTTATTAGCTAAAAAACAAAATAAGATTTTTGAAGGAGATCTTTACAAAAAAGGTCAAATTTTAAATTTATTATCTTTATCAGATAAAGATGCATTAGCAAAAGCTAAAACACAATGAGAAAGATTAAAAATTTTTAGTTCTGAACAAAGATATTACAACTACATTCCATATTTAGAAAAATGTAAACTGATTGCTTCTGCCAACAATTTTATTTTACTCTCTGCTAATGAAAATGAATATGTATGACAAGTTAATTCTTTTGTTAAAGATATTGAATTTCAGGAATTAATTATTAAATTAACAGGAAAACCAACCCATATTATTGCAATCAGTAAGAAATTCTTTAAAGAAATGAAAGAAACTTGAAAAAACTTAGTAGTCAAACCAGAAGCCATCCCTTTAGCTCCACTTTCAAATAAAACTAAAACGGATTTAACTGAAAGTTTTATGGAAAACTTAATTGGTAAAAAAATTGGAATAATTTAAAATTAAGGAGAAAAAATGAATATTAATAATTTGATGAAACAAGCAAAACAATTACAAGCTGAAATGGATCGTAAAAAAGAAAAACTAGCAGCTGAAGAATTTACTTTTTCAAAACAAGGCTTAGATTTAGTTTTCTATGGAAATAGACAATTAAAATCAATTAAGATTCATCCCGCTTTAATTGACCCAGAAGATCCAGAAACTTTAGAAGATTTAATTATTGTTGCAATCAATGATGCAATTAAAGAATTAGATCAAGCACATGAAACAATTTCCAAACCAGGAGTTTAGATGTATAGTCCAGAGTTTGATGAACTAATTCAAATGCTTCGTAAATTACCTGGAATTGGAAAAAAACAATCAGAAAAAATTGCTTTTTATATTATTAACTCTAAAACACAAGATATACTAGATTTTTTCAATCTAGTTCGAGAATTACAACTAAATTTACAAAAATGCACTTATTGTCATAATTTAAATTTAAACAAAGTTTGTGAAATTTGTTTAAATCCACATCGTAATTCTAAATTAATGATTATTGAATCAGCTAATGATTTAGAAAAATTTGAAAAACTAGATATTTTTGATGGTAAATATTATATTCTTGATAAAGATTTTATTAAAAGTTATATAGAAAATCCTGCAGATGAATCTGTTTTTGAAAAATTAAAGAAATATGCACAAAAGTTTCCCGAAATTATTATTTCACTTTCACCTACATTAGAAGGGCAAATTATTACTAACTACTTAAAAAAAATTATTAGTTCAGACAAAAATGAAGTCACTCAGCTTGCACATGGAATACCTTTAGGTTCTCAAGTGGAATACATTGACCAATTTACATTAAAAGAAGCATTAATAAATCGTAAAAAAATATAAAGGGGTGCATAATGTTCATAACTTTTGAAGGTTTAGATGGATCAGGAAAAACTACAATTATTGAATTAATTGGTAAAAAAATTACTGAAAATTTCCCCACACAACAATTCATTATCACTCGTGAACCAGGAGGTAAAGATTTAGCAATTGCTGAAGACATTAGAAGCATTATTCTGAATATAAATTATGAAATTGATACACTTACTGAAGCTGTACTTTTTGCCGCTTCAAGAAGATTACATTTAAATAAAATTATCAAACCGGCTTTAGCGGCTAATAAATTAGTTTTATGTGATCGTTATGTTGATTCTTCATTAGCTTATCAAGGCGGTGGTGGCAAAGCAGGAGAAGCCAAGATTTTGGAACTTAATAAATTAGTTATTGATAATTTATGGCCAGAAATTACTTTTTTATTTAAAATTTCGCCCGAAGAAGCTTTTAACAGAATTTTAAAAGCTGATACAACATTTGATCGAATTGAAAAAAAATCATTAAGTTTTTTTCAAAGAGTTAGTGACAGTTATAATAAATTAGCAGCAGAAAATCCTAATCGTTATGTAATTATTGATGCAACAGAAAATATAGAAACTGTTTTAGAAAAAGTTTGAGTAGTTTTAGAATCACGAGTATTTAATGCAATTAAATAAATCATTTCTCCATTTAGTTGATCAATATTTTAATTTTCAAAAAATTCCTCATGCTTTTTTGCTTAATAATTCACAAAAGATTAATGCTGATAATTACTTACTTTATTTAGTTAATAAAATTAATAATAGTAATCTAGCAAAATTAGAAACTAATCTTCATTTTGATTTGGTTGTTTTAAACAAAAATGAAGATTTAACAAAAGATATATTAAATAAAACAATTTCACAATTACATTTGTCTACTTTTCAAAAAAAGGGATCAAAAGTTTTAGTGATTAAAAATGTTGAACAAATCAATCATTGAATTGGTAATTCACTTTTAAAATTTATTGAAGAGCCAATTAATAACACCTTTATTATTTTAGAAACAGAAATGATAAACAAAGTGTTGCTAACAATTAGATCACGCTGTCAAATTATTAAATTGCAAGCTCAAAAAGTAATTAATAATTCTAATTTAAGCGATGAAAAATTTACATTGTGGACTAAGATTGCAATTTCACTTAAAGAAGAAAAAAATCTTGATTTTTTTGAAAATACTTTTTTTGAAATAGAAAAAGAAATTATAAAAGCAATGAATAATGCATGAAAATTAAAAATTTATTTGGATCAAAAGTTAGATAAGGAACAAAGTTTTTTCATAATGCAAATTTTTAGAAAAATGTTTTTAAAAATTATTAGCAAAGACTTTGATAACAACTTTTTTGTTGATGCAGTAGCAATAAAAAAAAGTGTAAATCATAAAATTGATTTTGTAAAAGTATGTCAGGAAATTCATCAATTTTTAGAAAATTTAATGACTAATGGCAATTTCTTTTTATTAAAAGAAAACTTTTTAATTAAATTGATGCAAGCTTATGGTGTAAATTATGCAAAATAAATATATTTATATAGTAGCAACTCCCATTGGTAACCTCAAAGACATTACTTTAAGAGCAATTGAAATTTTAAAAGAAGTTGATTACATCGCTGCAGAAGACACTAGAACAAGTCAAAAATTATTAAATCATTATCAAATTAAAAAACCATTAATTTCATTACATAAATTTAATGAACAAAAAGCAGCACAAAAAATTATTGACTTAGTAGAAGAAGGTAATGATTTGGCACTAATTTCTGATGCAGGAACACCTTTAATTTCTGACCCTGGAAATCTTTTAATTAAATTAGCGCGAGAAAATAATATTGAAATCCGTTCTATTCCGGGTCCTTCAGCTTTAACAAGTATAATTGCACTTTCGGGATTTTCAACCCCGATAACTTTTTTAGGTTTTTTAAAAGATAAAACAGGTCAAAGACAAAAACAAATTGCCTCACTGATTGAAGGAACTTATGTAATTTATGTAGCTCCTCATAAATTACGAAGTACTTTAGAAGATGTTGTAAATTTTTTAAATCCTAATTTACAACATCAGATTTTTTTAGCTAAGGAGTTAACTAAAAAATTTGAAAAACATTATTTTGGTAATGCTCATGATATTTTATTACAGCTTCCTGAAAACATCAAAGGTGAATATAGCTTAGCGATTTTTGTTTATCAAAACAAAATCACAAAAGAAAAAAATAATAAATACTCAAAATATTCAAAAAATGTTTTGAAGGAATATAATTAGTTAACTATGCCGATATTAAAAAAAGAAATTAAGATTTTATTCATAGGCGATGTTTTTGGAAAACCAGGAATTTTAGAAGTTAGTAAACAACTAAAAAATTTAAAGGCAAAATATCCTTATGACTTTGTAATTATTCAAGCAGAAAATGTCTCAGGACGTAAAGGCTTAAATAAAACTGATTATGAAACTTTAAAAAAAGCCGGAGTAAATGTTTTTACTTTAGGAAATCATGTTTGATCAAAAGAGGATATCAAACTTATTATCAATAATGAAGATGTTATTCGTCCTGCTAATATTGATAAAAGTTATGCCGGAGAAGGAAGTAGGTTATTTGATATTAATGGAGTAAAACTAAGAGTTACTTCATTAATGGGAATCGTTTTTAATCGTCTTTTACCACCTTGAGGTGAAGAATATGCTAATTCATTTTTTGATACAATGGACCAAATTCTTATGAATGATGATTCTGATTTTCATATTATTGATTTTCATGCTGAAACAACCAGTGAAAAAAATGTGTTAGGAATTTATTTAGATGGCAAAGTTTCAGCAGTTTTAGGTACCCATACTCATGTGCAAACAAATGATGCCCGCATTTTGGAAAAAGGCACAGCTTTTATAACTGACGTAGGAATGACAGGTCCTAGTAATTCAGCAATTGGTGCAAATTATGAAGAAGTTTATCAAAAAATGCGCTATAACACGCCCATCAGATTTAAAGTTTCTGATAATAAAGCGCAATTTAATGCAGTATTTCTTAAATTAAGAAAAAATAAAAAACATAAAATTCAACCCATTAATATTCTAGATTAGTTCCAAAACAATAAAAAAAATAAAAAATCCAAAGCAATTTGGATTTTTTTTAAAAAAATATTTGCTTTTTTAAAAAAATGTTGTAATATTTCTTAGCACCCAATGAAGGAAACGGGAAATTGAGTGCTAAGTAAAGAATTAAAAACATCATGAAAATTTAAAATTATTAAAAAAAAGTTTAGTGATTTTTAAAAAAGGTGTATAATTCTCCTTGCTCAATGTTTGAAGTAGCTTAAAAAAGCAACTCTAAACATAGCTAAAATAGATCTTTCAAAACTGGATACAAGAACCATAACATGAATCAATTTTTTTAAGAGTTTGATCCTGGCTCAGGATGAACGCTGGCTGTGTGCCTAATACATGCATGTTGAACGAAGAACCTAGCTTGCTAGGTTACTTAGTAGCGAATGGGTGAGTAACACGTACCTAACCTACCTTAAAGTTTGGGATAACACTTGGAAACAGGTGCTAATACCGAATACGTAGTCTTTTCGCATGAAGAGACTTCAAAAGGCGCCTTAAAGCGTCGCTTTGAAATGGGGGTGCGGAACATTAGCTAGTTGGTGGGGTAATGGCCTACCAAGGCGATGATGTTTAGCTGGGTTGAGAGACTGAACAGCCACACTGGGACTGAGATACGGCCCAGACTCCTACGGGAGGCAGCAGTAGGGAATTTTCCACAATGAGCGAAAGCTTGATGGAGCGACACAGCGTGCAGGATGACGGCCTTCGGGTTGTAAACTGCTGTTATAAGGGAAGAAAAACTAGGGTAGGAAATGACCTTAGCATGACTGTACCTTGTCAGAAAGCGACGGCTAACTATGTGCCAGCAGCCGCGGTAATACATAGGTCGCAAGCGTTATCCGGAATTATTGGGCGTAAAGAGTTCGTAGGTTGTTTGTTAAGTCTGAAGTTAAATCCTGGAGCTCAACTCCAGTCTGCTTTAGATACTGACAAACTAGAATTGCAAAGAGGTTAGTGGAATTCCTAGTGAAGCGGTGGAATGCGTAGATATTAGGAAGAACACCAATGGCGAAGGCAGCTAACTGGTTGCATATTGACACTGAGGAACGAAAGCGTGGGGAGCAAACAGGATTAGATACCCTGGTAGTCCACGCCGTAAACGATGATCATTAGCCGGTAGGATACTTACTGGCGCAGCTAACGCGTTAAATGATCCGCCTGAGTAGTATGCTCGCAAGAGTGAAACTTAAAGGAATTGACGGGGACCCGCACAAGCGGAGGAGCATGTGGTTTAATTTGAAGATACGCGTAGAACCTTACCCACTCTTGACATCCTGTGCAATGCTATAGAGATATAGCGGAGGTTAACACAGTGACAGATGGTGCATGGTTGTCGTCAGCTCGTGTCGTGAGATGTTAGGTTAAGTCCTGCAACGAGCGCAACCCTTGTCTTTAGTTACTAACGAGTAATGTCGAGGACTCTAGAGAGACTGCCGGGGTAACCCGGAGGAAGGTGGGGATGACGTCAAATCATCATGCCTCTTACGAGTGGGGCAACACACGTGCTACAATGGTCGGTACAAAGAGAAGCAATATGGTGACATGGAGCAAACCTCAAAAAACCGATCTCAGTTCGGATCGAAGTCTGCAACTCGACTTCGTGAAGTCGGATTCGCTAGTAATCGCAGATCAGCTACGCTGCGGTGAATACGTTCTCGGGTCTTGTACACACCGCCCGTCACACCATGGGAGTTGGTAATGCCCGAAGTCGGTTAGTTAACTTTATTGAAACGGCTGCCTAAGGCAGGACTGATGACTGGGGTGAAGTCGTAACAAGGTATCCCTACGAGAACGTGGGGATGGATCACCTCCTTTCTACGGAGTACATATATTTATCCTAAGTGATAAATTCATCTTTGGCTGTAAAATCCTTTAAAATCAATAAATTATTTTAAAGGCGTGTTATGTTGTGTATAAGCCAGCAAATATTCTTGTATCCAGTTTTGAGAGCTCTATGTTCTCAAAAAATAGTTCTTTGAAAACTGAATAGCAAAATACCAATGAAATGAAAATTTCATAATATTTTAACGAAAACGACATCAAATATTTTTATTAATATTTGATAACCGAGGTAAAAAAAGAAATTTTTTTACAACCAAATTGATCAAAATTAAATTGCTTAGATATACAAATCTAAAACAATAGGCTTAAAAAAATAAAGTTATTGGCTTTTAAATAAGTAAGAGTATATGGTGGATGCCTTGGGTCTGGAAGTCGATGAAGGACGTGATTACCTGCGATAAGTCTTGTGGAGCTGGATATACGCTATGATACAGGAATTTCCGAATGGGGGAACCCAACTGGATTAATCTCCAGTTACTACTTAATGAATACATAGTTAAGTAAGAGAGACACGTTGTGAATTGAAACATCTTAGTAGCAACAGGAAAAGAAAATAAATAATGATTCTGTCAGTAGCGGCGAGCGAACGCGGAAGAGCCCAAACCTTCTTTTGAAGGGGTTGTAGGGCAGTCTATATAGAGTTACAAATTTTTACTATAGCAGAAGAAGTTGGGAAGCTTCAGCACAGAGGGTGATACTCCCGTAAGCGAAATAGTAAAAACTCTTGACTGTACCCTGAGTAGGGCGGGGCACGTGAAACCCTGTCTGAATCCGCCGGGACCACCCGGTAAGGCTAAATACTAACCAGACACCGATAGTGAACTAGTACCGTGAGGGAAAGGTGAAAAGAACCCCGGGAGGGGAGTGAAATAGATTCTGAAACCGTATACTTACAAGTAGTCAGAGCCCGTTAATGGGTGATGGCGTACATCTTGCAGTATGGGCCGGCGAGTTACGTTAACATGCTAGGTTAAGTGGAAAAAAGCGGAGCCGAAGGGAAACCGAGTCTGAACAGGGCGACTTAAGTATGTTGATGTAAACCCGAAACCAGGTGATCTATCCATGAGCAGACTGAAGCTTAGGTAAAACTAAGTGGAGGGTCGAACCGTAGTACGCTAAAAAGTGCCCGGATGACTTGTGGATAGCGGTGAAATTCCAATCGAACCTGGAGATAGCTGGTTCTCCTCGAAATAGCTTTAGGGCTAGCGTGTAATGTTAAGCATTGGGGGTAGAGCACTGAATGTGGAATGGCGGCGCCTAGCTGTACTGACTATAATCAAACTCCGAATACCAGTGTGTATTATTATGCAGTCGGAATATGGGTGATAACGTCCGTATTCGCGAGGGAAACAACCCAGATCGTCAGCTAAGGTCCCAAAATTGTGTTAAGTGATAAAGGTTGTGGAGTTTCACAAACAACTAGGATGTTGGCTTAGAAGCAGCCATCATTTAAAGAGTGCGTAATTGCTCACTAGTCAAGAAATTCTGCGCCGATAATGTAACGGGACTAAACACAATACCGAAGCTACGGGTGCGAAAGCGCGTTAGAGGAGCGTTCTAATCAGCAATGAAGCTAAACCGTGAGGATTAGTGGAGCGTTTAGAAGTGAGAATGCCGGCATGAGTAACGATTCAGAGTGAGAATCTCTGACGCCTATTGGGGAAGGTTTCCTGGGGAAGGTTCGTCCACCCAGGGTTAGTCGGGGCCTAAGGCGAGGCAGAAATGCGTAGTCGATGGACAACAGGTTAATATTCCTGTACTTCCGATGTAAGTGATGGAGTGACGGAGAAGGATAATACTACCAGTTATTGGATTCTGGGGTAAGCAATTAGAGGGCCATGTAGGCAAATCCGCATGGCATAACCTTAAGTTGTGACGCATAGAGAAAGGGTAACCGAGTATCGAATTGTATGATTTCATGCTTCCAAGAAAAGCTTCTAACGTTAATTACATAGGAACCCGTACCGAGAACGGACACACGTCCCCAAGATGAGTATTCTAAGGCGAGCGAGAAAACCAATGTTAAGGAACTCTGCAAAATGATCCCGTAAGTTCGCAAGAAGGGATACCATATAAAGCATTAAGAAATTAATGAAATAAAGTGGTCACAGTAAAATGGGGGGGGCAACTGTTTATCAAAAACACAGCTCTCTGCTAAGTCGCAAGACGATGTATAGGGGGTGATGCCTGCCCAGTGCCCGAAGGTTAAGTGGAGCTGTTAGCATTAGCGAAGCAGTGAAATGAAGCCCGGGTGAACGGCGGCCGTAACTATAACGGTCCTAAGGTAGCGAAATTCCTTGTCAACTAATTATTGACCTGCACGAAAGGCACAATGATCTCCCCACTGTCTCAACATTGGACTCGGTGAAATTATGGTACCAGTGAAAACGCTGGTTACCCGCATCAAGACGAAAAGACCCCGTGGAGCTTTACTATAGTTTCGTATTGGAATTTGGATTAACATGTGTAGGATAGGTGGGAGACTTAGAAGTAGAGACGCTAGTTTCTATGGAGTCAACCTTGAAATACCACCCTTGTTAATTTGAGTTTCTAACCTGCTCCCATTATCTGGGAGGGGGACAGTGCGTGACGGGTAGTTTGACTGGGGCGGTCGCCTCCTAAAAGGTAACGGAGGCGTTCAAAGTTACACTCAATATGGTCAGAAACCATATGTAGAGCGCAAAGGTAAAAGTGTGATTGACTGCGAGACCTACAAGTCGAGCAGGTGCGAAAGCAGGACTTAGTGATCCGGCGGTACATTGTGGAATGGCCGTCGCTCAACGGATAAAAGCTACCCCGGGGATAACAGGGTTATCTTCCCCAAGAGATCACATCGACGGGAAGGTTTGCCACCTCGATGTCGGCTCATCGCATCCTGGAGCTGAAGTTGGTTCCAAGGGTTTGGCTGTTCGCCAATTAAAGCGGTACGCGAGCTGGGTTCAGAACGTCGTGAGACAGTTCGGTCCCTATCTGATGTGGGCGTTGGAATATTGATGAGAGCTGCTCTTAGTACGAGAGGACCGGAGTGGACGTACCACTGGTGCTCCAGTTGTCCCGCCAGGGGCATAGCTGGGTAGCTAAGTACGGAAAGGATAACCGCTGAAAGCATCTAAGCGGGAAGCCTCCTCAAAGATGAATGTTCCCTTGAAATTCCTTATAGACGATGAGGTTGATAGGTCGGGTGTGTAAGCGTAGTAATACGTTCAGCTAACCGATACTAATAAATTGATAGGTTTAATAGCTAGATTTTCTAAGTTATTTAATCTTGACGCATTAAATTAATTTGCTATTCAGTTTTGAAAGAAACTATTTTTAATATTTTTTAAATTAACAAATCTATTGATGAGATTTGTTAATTTATCTTTTTTTTTTTTTTTTTTTTTAATTTATAATTACTTTAAGGTTTATCTTTTCTTAAAAGAATAAACCTTAATTTATAAATGGAGGTATTTTAATATGAAAAAGAAATTAGCATATTTTAGTGGTCCAGTTATAATGGGTTTAACAACTTTGGTACCTTTAACCACAATATCTGCTAAAACAAATGAAAAAAGTGATGATTTCAAAGTAAATTTAATGGCAGAAAAACAAAGTTTTTCTGAATCTAATAATCAAGAAGATTTACTTGTTAAAAAATTAGCTGTATTTATGAATAAATATGGAAATAGAAGTGAAAATGACTATTTTACTAATCAAGAAAAACAAGAAATTTTAAACATGAAAAAAGAACTTTATAATCATGTAGGATTACCATTCAGACAAAGCAGAGCATGAGGTGAGTGATGAGGAGCTAATTTATGAGTAAATCTAACTGTTTCTGAAACTAATTGATGAATCAAAAAATTATCTAATATTCAAATTTTAGCTGATAGTACAAGTATTTTAACAGAATTAGTAGATGAAGGAGCAGGATTCATTGCAGAAGTAGAATATCCCTTTTCTTCTAAAACAGCAAAAATGATACAAATTATAGCTAAAACTGTAGGATTATTATCAAATTATTTTAATGCCAATTACTTAAATAGTATAAGAAATCATGATTATAATATTTCTATTTCATACAGATTTACTTTTGGTTTTATTCCTTCAGGTGTTTTTAAAGGTTACAAACATATAGGAAGTTAATATGAATAAAAAGCAAAAATTTAAAAAATATCCAATAATAAATTGAATTATATTTTCACCAATTTTAATCATAGCATCTGTTTTACTATTTTTACCATTTCATGACTTTAGAAATTTTTATTATTTACTTTTAATTTATCATTTTAATATTTTTCTTATAGTAATATCTAGTTTTTTACTATTAGTTAATGCTTTTGCTTTAAATTATGAACTTGGAAAATTTAATTTAAATAGATTACAAAAGTCATTAATAATTATTTTTCCTCTTTTATTGATAATAAAAAGACCAGAAAAAATTAATCTTTCAGAAGATAGTGAATTTCAAAATGATAAAAATATTGATGTTGATATTCTAAAAAAAGAAATTATTAATACTCACATTCAAAAAAATAATTGAATTTTGTCTTGATTTTTATATCCATGATTTTTTGCTGCATTAGTAACAACTATTTTTGCCATGATGGAAATTACAACCGGTGTATTAGATAATGACTATAAGGGAGCAATGTTTGCGATATCTCTCTCATGACAATTTTTCAATGGTGTTTCACTTCTAATATCTTTCGTTTTTATAGTAATGTTTTTCATAAAAAATTTAGCTAATCAGTGAACCCGAAAATATCCTTGATATCAAAGAATTTTTATTCTTATATTTCCATTCTTAGTTTACCCATTACTTTATGTTAAAAAATAAAAATGATCTTTAAAAATTCTTAAAGATCATTTTTATTTTTTAAATAATATTTTTTGGAAAATCAATTTCGAAATATTATAATTTATTACAAAAATTATAATAAAGGAATTTAATGAAATCAATTTTTCAAAATAAAAAAGCAAAGTTATCAAAACTATTAAAACATTTTATTTTGCATTTATTAATTAATTATTTACTATTGGGTTTTTGATTTAGCACATGATTGGGAATAAAATTGTATTTATCATCCAGCGATATTATTGTAGAAAATTATGCTAATTTAGTTTTATTTTATTTAGCTTATGCTTGTTTCCCAATTTTAATTGCTTATTTAAAAGTAAAATATAATTTCTATGGCTTTATTTATAATATTTTAATTATTTGATTAATTTGATTATTTATTATTTTTTATGTTCCTTTAGCAGTAATTTATTCAATCAGAATCTAAATATGCAATTTTGCATATTTTTTAAATGGAATCTAATTAAATGTTTTATTATATAAACTATGATAGATTAGTGGTTAATATTGAGTCTATTCAAAAAACAAATAAAGCAACAAATAATAAAAAATTAGAACTTTTAATTTTAAATAAGTTGATATGATTTGTTTCTTAGTTGGAAGTATCTAAACGAGAACTAATTTAAGATGAATCTTTCTTGAAATTCTTTATAAACAAGTTTTGTAATGATAGTAATCTCTTACTAATTAATGATAATAAATTGATAGCTTTAATAGCTAGATTTTTCAAGTTATTTATTTTAATGCATTAAATTAATTTGTTATTCAGTTATAATATTTTTAGTTTTTATATTTTGATACAAAAATTAAAAAAAAGAATAAAAAGGAAAATTTATGGGAAAAATAATGATAAAAAAATTTAATAAAAATTATCCAATAGTTATTTGATCTATATCAGCATTACTTTTAATAGTTAGTTCTTTTTTATTATTTTTTTCTTTTTATTCATGACCTAATAATCTAATTATAGGTTATTTATTCTATGTATGAATAATTGTCTTGACATCGTTTTTATTGATGGTCAATATTTTTGCATTACATTCAGAACTTAAATCCTTTGATATAACTAAAAGTAAAAAAATCCTTTTATTTTTTTTACCGCCTTTATTAAAAAAAGAAAAACTGCAATTGAAAGATAATAATTTATTAGATAAAAAACTAACATGAAAAGAAGTAAAAAGTCAAAGTATGAAAAAAAATAATTGAATTATTTCTTGAATTATTTATCCTTGATTTTTTGCATCATTAATTTCTAGCATTACTGGTACATTAATGATGTTATCAATTAACATCAAAGATTTTTATGGATCATTGATGTTATCATTTACTATTATTTGATCAATGTTAAACGGATTTTTCTTGTTTCTTTTAATCATTATGATGATTTTATTTTTTGTAAAAAATTGAGCTAATCAAGTAAATGAAAAATACCCTTTAAGTAAAAAAAATCTTGCAATACTATTTCCATTTGCAGTTTATCCATCATTATATAAATGAAAAGAGTAATTTAAAGTTTGATAAAGAACATTTGATTTTTTTATTCTTATATTTATTTATTAATTAGAAACTTACTGAATCAGAATTCATTAAAAATATGCAATTTTGCATATTTTTTTAATATAAAAATTAAATTTAGAGTATTTATAATAAAAAAATATTTGTTATTTTTTTAAATGTAGTATAATTCAAAAGCATTTTATTACATAGACTATGATACATTAGGTTGCGACACTCCGAGATTAGTTGTTAACGGTATGTCGGTTATTAATGTTGAGTCTGTTCAAAAGATGAACAAAGGAGACAACAATGAAAAAATTAGAGATAAAAATTAGAGCTTTTGATTTTAAATTAGTTGATGAAGCTGCTCTAAAAATTCTTTTAGTAATAAGAGAGAGTGGTTTAAAAGTAAGTGGGCCAGTTCCTCTACCAACTAAAAGAGAAATTTTTACAATTTTAAGATCAGTTCATGTTAATAAAAAATCACGTGAACAATTTGAAAGTAGAACACACAAAAGATTAATAGTGGTTCACAAACCAACAGATGCATTAGTAGATAAAATTAAGCGTACAGATTTACCAAGTGGTGTTGAAATTTCTGTAGCAGTGAAATAGAAAGGGAAATATGAAAGGAATCTTAGGAAAAAAGATTGGGATGACTCAAGTTTATTCTGATCACGGAATTATTATTCCAGTAACTGTAATTGAAGTTCAACCAAATGTTGTAACTCAAGTTTTAACTAAAGAAAAAAACGGTTACGTAGCTACCCAATTAGGTCTTGAAGATTTAAGAAAATCAAGACAATCAAAACCAAGAATCGGTCACTTCAATAAATCAAATACAGTACCTAAGCGCTTCGTTAAAGAAATTAGAGAAATGCAAGGTTATGAATTAGGTCAAACAGTTGACTCATCAATTTTTTCTGCTGGAGAATTAGTTGATGTTACTGGAACATCTAAAGGTAAAGGTTTTGCGGGAACAATTAAAAGACATAACCAAGCAATTGGACCTAAATCACATGGTGGAGGTGGTGGGTCTAAAGCACTTAGACAAACTGGTTCACTTGGAGATATTTCAGGTAATAAAGTTGTTAAAGGTATGACAATGCCTGGGCAAATGGGAAATGTACAAAAAACAGTACAAAACTTAGAAGTTATTAGAGTTGATTTAAAAAATAACTTACTTTTAGTTAAGGGATCAGTACCTGGAGCTAATAAATCATTTTTAGTTATTAAAGAATCAGTTAAAGGTCTTCCAACTAAAGAATCAGTTACACTAGTTAACATTGCTGAAGAAATAGAAAAAAATCATTTATTAGAAAAATCTAAAAAATTACATTTAGATTTAAGCTCAGATATGAGTTTAGCAGAAATGCAAAAATTAGTTTCAGAAGCAGAAACTAAATTAGAAGAAGCAAAGGATGGTAAATAGTTATGGCTAAAGATTTGCAATCAGTAGCAATTGAAAAAACACCAGTTGCAACTTCAAAAAATGTAGCTAAAGTAAAATTTAAACCTACAACTAAATTACCAGAAGCAGTATTTGGATTAGAACAAGTTTCATCACAAGCTATATTTGATGCAATTATCGCAGAAAGAGCTTCAAGAAGACAAGGAACTCATAAAGTTAAAACTAGAGGTGAAGTTAGCGGTACAGGGAAAAAACCTTGAGCACAAAAAGGAACAGGTAAAGCTAGAACAGCTTCACTTAGAACACCAGTATTTGTCGGTGGAGGACGGGCATTTGGACCTACTGTAGAACGTAACTATACAATTAAAATTAATAAAAAAGTACGTAGACTAGCACTATTTTCAGCTTTAACAGAACTTGCAAAAGCAGAAGCTATTTTAGTAAAAGAAATTAAAGTTTCTAAAATTTCTACAAAAGAGCTTGTGTCTCAATTACAAGAAGAACAAATAGCAAGTTTAAGACATGTTTTATTAGTAACTTCTGATGAAAATACATTTAAATCAGCAAAAAACTTAAAAAATGTTATTACTACAAAAGTTAATTCACTTTCAGTTGAAGATTTAGTACTTGCAGATGTATTAGTAATTAGTGAGTCAGATATTAAAGTACTTGAAGGGTTGGTGAAATAATGAATGTTAATCAAGTTATTAAGCGCCCAATTCTAACAGAAAAAACTTATGAACAAATGCCTTTAGGTGTTTATACATTTGCCGTTGACAAAAAAACTAATAAAGTTGAAGTTAAAAAAGCTGTGGAATTTATTTTTGATGTAAAAGTTGAATCTGTAAACATTTTTAATGTTGCAAAAAAACCTAAGAAATTAGGAAGATTCCAAGGATTCACAACCTCATATAAAAAAGCAATTGTTAAATTAGCAGAAGGTCATTCAATTCAATTATTTGAAGATGAAACAATCGAAACTAATGAAGAAAAGGCTACACCAAAAGCAGTTGAAGAGAAAAAACCTTCAGCAGCAGAAGAAAAAGCAGCAGCTAAAATTGCTGAAAAACTAGCAAAAGCAGAAGAAAAATAATTTTAAACAAAGCGGTATATACATTGCTTAGAAGATAAAGCCGCAAATATTTTTAAGCAAGAAAGGAAAAGAGCCAAATGGCAATTAAAAAGTTTAAGCCAACCACTAACGGTCGTCGTAATATGTCTTCACTTGACTATGGACACAATTTAAGTGGTCATAGTCCAGAAAAATCACTATTAAAACTTTTACCTAAAAAATCAGGTCGTAATAATCAAGGTAAAATTACAACTCGTCACCAAGGTGGAAGAAACAAAAGATTTTATAGAATTATCGATTTCAAAAGAAATAAAGATAATATTCCTGCTTTTGTTAAATCAATTGAGTATGATCCAAACAGATCAGCTAACATCTCTTTATTAAATTATCTAGATGGAGAAAAACGTTACATTTTAGCTCCTAAAGGATTACAAGTAGGACAACAAGTTATTTCAGGGGAAAAAGTTGATATTTTAGTAGGTAATGCCTTACCACTAGAAAATATCCCTGAAGGTACAGTTGTTCACAACATTGAAATGCAACCATTAGGTGGCGGAATTATTGCACGTTCAGCTGGTTCATCAGCACAAATATTAGGTAAAGATGAAAACGGAAAATATGTAATTTTAAAACTAAAATCAGGTGAAGTGAGAAGAGTATTAGCACGTTGTAAAGCAACAATTGGTGTTGTAGGTAATGAAGAACATTCACTTGTTAATATTGGTAAAGCTGGTAGAAACCGTAAATTGGGTATTCGTCCAACAGTTCGTGGTTCTGTAATGAACCCTGTAGATCACCCACATGGAGGTGGAGAAGGTAAACAACCTATCGGACGTAAAGCTCCTTTAACTCCTTGAGGTAAAAAAGCTCTTGGTGTTAAAACAAGAGATACTAAAAAATCTTCAAATAAATTTATTATCAGAAGAAGAAAGGCAGCTAAATAATGGCAAGATCATTGAAAAAAGGTCCATTCGCTGATGCGTCTTTATTAAAAAAAGTTGCAGTAATGAATGAACAAAAAGTTAAAAAACCAATTAAAACTTGATCAAGAAGATCTACCATTTTTCCTGAATTTGTTGGGCTAACATTCCAGGTACACAACGGAAAAATTTTTAATGATGTATTTGTTACAGATGACATGGTGGGACACAAACTAGGAGAATTTTCACTAACTAGAACATATACTGGCCACGGAGCTGAAAAAGGGAAGAAGAAATAATGGAAGCTAAAGCGCACGTTAAATTACAAAGAGTATCTGCTCAAAAAGCTCGTTTAGTAGCTGACTTATTCCGTGGAAAATCAACTCAACAAGCTATCGGTATCTTACAAAACACTAACAAAAAATCATCAAAAATTTTCTTAAAATTATTAAATTCAGCTATTGCTAATGCTGTTAACAATCACGGTATGAACGGAGAAGTATTGTACGTTTCAGAAGTCCTTGTTAACGAAGGACCAACATTAAAAAGATTTCAACCTCGTTCAAAAGGTCGAGCATACTCAATTTTAAAAAGAACATCACACTTTTCAGTGACATTAAAAGAAAGATAGGAGCATTTCATGGGACAAAAAGTTAATCCAAATGGATTTAGATTCGGAATTACAAAAAAACATCAAACAACATGATTTGCAACTAAAGCAAATTTTGCAACATTTTTATTAGAAGATGTAAAAATTAGAGAGTATCTTGAAAAATTTGTACGTGAGCACTTAATTGGTAAAGTTGAAATTCAACGTGATCAAAAAAATCGTGTAACAGTTTCCATCCACACAGCAAAACCTGGAGCAGTATTAGGTCAAGGTGGAGAAAATGTTAAAAAGTTAACAACTAACATCCAAAAATTTGTAAAAAATAAAAACTTAGATTTAAAAATTGATATTGTAAATATTGAACATCCAGAATTAAATGCTCGTCTAGTGGCAGAAAGTATTGCTATTAAATTAGAAAACCGTGGAGCATTTAGAATTGCTCAAAAATTTGCAATCCGTAATGCTTTAAAAGCCGGAGCAAAAGGAATTAAAACTCAAGTTTCAGGACGTCTAAATGGTGTTGACATGGCTCGTACAGAAGGATATACTGAAGGAGAAATGAAATTACATACCTTAAGACAAAATATTGATTTTGCTTATGCAACAGCGAGAACAACATATGGAGCTTTAGGAATTAAAGTTTGAATTTCTTTAGGAGAAGTTAAAGAAGGTGGTAAATAATGCTACAACCTAAAAGAACAAAATACAGAAGAAATTTTAGAATTCCCCATGATTCAGGAAAAGCTTTTAAAGGAAATAAAGTATCATTTGGAGAATTTGGATTACAAGCGAGAACTTCAGCTTGAATTACAGCTAGACAAATTGAATCTGCACGGATTGCAATCACTAGAAGAATGGGACGTGAAGGACAAGTATTCATTAGAATTTTCCCGCATTTATCACTAACTTCTAAACCTATTGGAGTTCGTATGGGTTCTGGTAAAGGTACACCTGATAAATGAGTAGCAGTAGCTAAAGTTAATACAATGCTTTTTGAAGTTTCAGGTGTTAAAGAAGAAATTGCAAGAGATGCACTAAGATTAGGTGGACACAAATTACCTGTTAAAGTAAAAATTGTGCAGCCAGGGGAAGAAGGTGTTTTATAGATGCTTTTCAAAAATTTAAAAGAAAAATCACTTCCAGAGTTAGCTAAATTAGTTGAAGAATATAAAGCAGAATTATTTACTTTAAGATTTAAAAATACTACTGGACAACAAGATAAAACCCACAAAATTAACGCAGTTAAAAAAGATATTGCCAAAGCATTAACAGCAATCAAACAAAAATCATTAGAATCTCAAACTAAAGTGGAAGGTGAAAAATAATGGAAAGATTAAATAAAAGAAAAACATTAACAGGAGTTGTGGTTTCAGATAAAAACGAAAAAACAATTATTGTTGAAGTTGCTACATATTTAAAACACCCACTTTATGGTAAAAGATTTAAAAGAACTAAAAGATTTGCTTCTCATGATGAACAAAAAATTGCCAAATTAGGTGATATTGTTAAAATCTCAGAAACTCGACCTTTTTCAAGAACAAAACGTTTTCGTTTAGTTGAAATTAAAGAAACTGCAAAGGCAGGTAATTAAAATATGGTTCAAGAACAGTCAAGATTAGTTGTTGCAGATAACTCAGGAGCAAAAGAAGTTGGTCTTATTCGTAATCTAGGTGGTTCAGTTAAGAAAACTTCAAACATTGGTGATGTTATTGTTTGTTCAGTAAAAAAAGCTCTTCCTAATGGAATGGTAAAAGAAGGACAAGTTGTTAAAGCAGTTATTGTTCGTACTTCATGCGGTGTAAAAAGAAAAAATGGTACACATATTCGTTTTGATGACAATGCTGTGGTAATTATTAAAGAAGATGGTTCACCTAGAGGAACACGGGTATTTGGTCCTGTAGCACGTGAAATCAGAGAAAAAGGGTATTTAAAAATTGTTTCACTTGCCCCTGAAGTATTGTAGAAAGGAATAATGATGAAATTAAAAATTAATGATGAAGTAATTGTTATTGCCGGATCACACAAAGGTAAAATTGGAAAAATTTTAAAAGTATACCCCAAAACACAAAAAGTTACCGTAAAAGATGTTAATGTGGTAACTAAACATGTTAAACCAAACCAACAAAAAACTGAGGGAAGTATTGAATCTTTTGAGGCTCCTATTCATGCTTCTAATGTCGCTATTTTAGTAAAAAAAGCAACTAAAGATAAACCTGCAGAATATTCAAAAATAAAAACCGAAGTTAAAGATGGCAAAAAAATTCGTATTGCTAAAAAAACAGGAAAGGCTATTTAAAAGATGAATTCATTAAAATCAAAATATGAAATAGAAGTGAAACAAGCTTTAACAAATGAATTTAAATATTCATCTGTAATGGAACTTCCCAAAATCGAAAAAATTGTTATCAATATGACTGTTGGTAAAGAAGTAAATAATGATAAAGCTGTAGAAGAAGTAGTTAATGAATTAAAAGTTATTACCGGTCAAAAACCATTCATAACTAAAGCTAAAAAATCTTTAGCTTCATGAAAATTGCGTGAAGGAATGGATATGGGTGGAAAAGTAACATTAAGAAAAGAAAAAATGTGAGATTTCTTAAATAAATTGATTAATGTTGCAATTCCTCGTATTAGAGATTTCCGTGGTGTTAACCCTAAAGCTTTTGATGGTAAAGGAAATTACTCATTAGGAGTTAAAGAACAAATTATTTTTCCTGAAATTAAATTTGAAAACATCCGTCGTATTAAAGGATTGGATGTTATTATTGTCACAACAGCTAAAACAGATGCTGAAGCTAAATTTTTATTAGAAAAACTAGGAATGCCTTTCGCTAAGGTAGAAAAATAAGGATAATATATGGCAAAAAAATCACTTAAAGTAAAAGCAGCAAAACATCCAAAATTTGCAGTACGTGCATATACAAGATGTCAAATTTGTGGTCGTCCACATGCTGTTATGCGTAAATTCGAAGTTTGTCGTATTTGCTTCAGAAATTTAGCGCACAAAGGACAAATTCCAGGAATTAAGAAAGCGAGTTGATAATATATGGCAATGATTACAGACCCAATCGCTGACATGATTGTAAGACTGAAAAATGCTTCATCTAGAAAGCATAAAACAGTTTCAATCCCTTACTCAGGTAAAAAAGTAAAAATTCTAGATATCATTAAAGAAGAAGGATACATTTTCGGTTACGAAGTTCAAGGTGAAGGAACTAAAAAAAGTATTATTGTTAACTTAAAATACAAAGGTACAGTAAGTGCTATTACTGGAATGAAAAAAATTTCTAAACCAGGATTAAAAGTTTATTCATCAGCTAAAGATTTACCGGTTGTACTTTCAGGTTTTGGAACTGCCATTGTTTCAACATCAAAAGGTTTTTTAACAGATAAACAAGCTAGAAAGGAAAAACTAGGCGGTGAAGTAATCGCTTACGTTTGATAGGAGGAAACTATGTCTAGAGTCGGAAATAGAGTCCTATCAATTCCTGCTGGAACCGAAGTTTTAATTAACGGTACATTAGTAGAAGTTAAAGGTAAATTAGGTTCTCTTTCAAGAGAATTTTCCCCATTAATTGCAATTAAAGTAGAAGATGGAAAATTATCTACTTTTAGAGCAAATGAAGAAAAACATACAAAACAATTACATGGAACAACTAATTCATTACTTTCAGGAATGATTAAAGGTGTTTCAGAAGGATTTGTTCAAGAAATGGAAGTAAAAGGTGTTGGTTATAAAGCAACACTAATGGGTGATAAAATTGAAATCCTAGCTGGATATTCACATCCACATTACTTAGTAATTCCTGCTGGAATTCAAGTGGAAGTTCCAAAACCTACACAAATTATTGTAAAGGGAATTGATAAACAAGTTGTTGGTCAATTTGCAGCTATCATCCGTGAAGTAAGAAAACCAAACCCTTACTCAGGAAAAGGAATTATGTATAAAAATGAAGTGATAAGATTAAAAGAAGGGAAAACTGCTTCTAAGTAGTTAGTGGTTAAGTAAATGGCTAAATTATCAAGAAACCAAGCAAGAATTAAAAAACATAATCGGATTAAAGCTAAACTTGGAAAAGGTACCGCACAAAGACCTCGACTTTCAGTTTATAAATCACTTTCAAATTTTTATGCACAATTAATCGATGATACTACAGGTAGAACTTTAGCATCGGTATCAACATTACCAAAAGAAGAATTTGGTGGAAATGTTGCAGCAAGTGAAAAACTAGGTACGGAAATGGGTCAAAAAATTAAATCACTTAATATTTCAGAAATTATTTTTGACCGTTCAGGTTACATTTATCATGGCAGAGTGAAAGCTTTTGCAGAAGCTGTAAGAAAAGAAGGGGTTAAATTCTAATGGAAAAAGATTCACAAAATCAAATTAAACAATCAACCACAACAGTAGTTAGCCCTAAACCTAATACAGAAGCTAAAGCACCAGCTGCTAATGCTGAACGTAAACCTTGAGTAAATAAAAGACCTAATAGCAATGGTCCAAGAAGACAATTCAACCGTAATCAACAACAAAGTGAATATCAAGAAAAAGTTATTGATATTGCTAGAGTTACTACAGTTGTCAAAGGTGGAAGAAGATTTAGTTTTTCTGCTTTTGTAGTGGTAGGTAATAAAAAAGGTAAAGTTGGATTTGGACACGGGAAAGCAAACGAAGTGCAAGATGCCATTAAAAAAGCTATAAAAGATGCACAAAACAAAGTTATTACTGTGCCAATTATTAAAAAATCAACTGTACCTCATGAAATTACAGAAAAATTTTTAGCATCAAAAGTGTTATTAAAACCAGCTCCTAAAGGAAAAGGAATTATTGCTTCTGGAACAGTTCGTGCTGTTGTCGAATTAGCAGGATACACTGATATTTATACAAAAACTTACGGTTCAAGAACAAAAGCTAACATTGTTTATGCAACAATTAATGCTCTAAAAAAATTAAGAACTGCAGAAGAAATCGCAAAACTTAGAGATATTGAACTAAGTAAACTTGTGGATTAGAATAAGGGAGATTAAATATGGAATTACATAATTTAAAACCTACCTTAGGTTCAAAAAAGGAAAAACACCGTAAAGGTCGTGGTCACGCTGCTGGTAAAGGTAAACAAGCTGGTAAAGGGCAATCAGGACAAAAAAAACGTGGTGAAGTTAGATTAGGATTTGAGGGTGGACAAAACCCCTGATTCAGACGTCTACCAAAAAGAGGTTTTAATAACATCAATACAGTTCAATACCAAGTTATTTCATTAACCAGTTTAGAAAATGGTTATAATGATGGTGATGAAGTTACACTGGAATCATTATGAGCTAAAAAAATTGCTCGTAATAAAAATTTACCGGTAAAGCTTTTAGCTAATGGTAAATTAACTAAAAAATTAACTGTCAAAGTTAATGCTGCTTCTACAACTGCAACTTCTGCTGTTGAAGCTGCCGGAGGAAAAGTAGAGGTTCTATAAAATGTTAAAACTCTTGAAAAAAATATTAATTAACATTGTATTTTCTTTTTCAAAAGTTTTTTTCTTTTTTCATAACAAAATTGAAAGATTTTTCAGAGAAAAAGTATTAACTAAAAAAGTTATTTATACTTTATTGTTACTAAGTGTTTTTGTAGTTGCAACTACAATAACTATTCCCAACATAAAAATTAATGCAACATCATCAGCATCTAGTTCAACTTTTTTTGAAATTTTAAACATTGTTGGTGGTGGAGGAATTGTTAACTTTTCAATTGTTGCCTTAGGTATCTCGCCGTTCATTACAGCATCATTAATCATGATGATTGCACAAACTAAAATTTTTCCCCCAATTCATCGCTTGAGTCAATCAGGTCCTTTAGGAAGAAGAAAAATTAATATAATTACCCGAATTTTAACGGTAATTATTTCTACAGTACAAGCAATTGTGCTTGTAAGAACATTGGTCGGTGATGAATATGCTTTTGTTACAATGGTCGATAATTCTTTAGTGCATCGTTGATTTATTATCCCTATCTTACTAATTTCTGGTTCACTGTTTTCAATGTTTTTAGGGGAACAGATTACCAATAATGGAGTCGGAAATGGGACATCATTAATTATTTTTACAGGAATAGTAACACAATTACCTGCTCGTTTTAGAGCTGCATATGAATTTTTAGTAGGAAGTTCCATTGATGCTTCAATTGTTTCAGGAGTAATCTATTTTGCAACTTACTTATTAATTTTTTTAGCTTTATTATTTGTTGTAGCTTACATCTATCTAGCAGAACGGCACATTCCCATCCAACAAACTGGAGCTGGACTTGCTAAAAATGAAAAAGATATTTCATATTTACCAATCAAAATTAATCCAGCCGGAGTAATGCCGTTGATTTTTTCATTAATTGTTGTTTCCACACCAGTAATGATTGCTTCGCTATTTGATGTATATACATCAACAACAAGATTTTGAATTGAAAACAATCTTTTACCATCTCAACCAATTGGCTTAGGAATTTTTATTGTTATTAATTTCCTTTTTTCAATTATTATGGGACTACAACAATCGCGAGTAGATAAAATTAGTGAAGATTTTGGTAAAAGTTCGACATTTATTCCTGGTATTCGTCCTGGTGAACAAACTGAAGATTATTTAATTTCAGTAGTCTTACGTTTATCTTTTTTCTCTGCTATTTATTTAACATTAATTGGTGCTTCGGAACATGTTCAACAAATGTTGGGAATGCCACGAGCAATCACATTCGGTGGAACTTCTATCATTATTTTAGTATCTACTGCATTAGAAACATTAGGACAAATAAATGCTAGAAGAAAATCAAATGAATTAGCATTGAAAAAAAATCGTACTTCAAGAGCAATTTTGAAAAATACTTTAAATCGCAAGCAACATGATGGTGATATTTTATGATAATAAAAAATATAATTTTTTTAGGAGCTCCAGGAGCTGGAAAAGGTTCAGTTGCTTCTTATATTGCTGCAAATTATGATTTCAGCCATATTTCAACAGGTGATATTTTTCGCGAGCAAATTAAAAATAAAACACCATTAGGTTTAGAATTACAACAAATTGTTGAATCAGGACTATATGTTCCAGATTCAATTACCAATCAAATTGTGGCTGACAAATTACATGATTTATCTAAAAAACAACAAAATTTTATTTTAGATGGATATCCAAGAACGATTGCTCAAGCACAATTTTTAGATGAAACTAAAATACCTATCCCATTTGTGGTTTTACTTGATGTACCTCAAGATGTAATTGTAGCTCGTCTTTCTCAAAGACGTTTCTGCCCCACATGTAATTCGACTTATCATTTAGTTTATAAACCTTCTAAAAGGAATGAATTATGTGAATTAGATGATACAAAACTAATTCAACGAAAAGATGATCAGCCTGAAGCAATCATCCAACGTTTGGAAGTTTATGAAAAACAAACAAAACCTTTAATTGATTATTATCAAGCACAAGGTAAATTAAAAATATTTAATGGTGATCAAACAATTGAAGCAACAGCAGCACAAATTATTGCTGAGGTAATAAATTAATGATTTCTATTAAAAATGCAATGGAAATTGCAAAAATCACTAAATCATGCGAAATCCTGGCGCAAGTAAAAGAAGTGATTTATGATTTAATCAAACCAGGTATTTCTTTAAAAGAATTGGATACAATCGCTTTTAAAGAAATAAAAAAAAGAGGCGGAGAACCAGCTTTCTTAGGATACTACGGTTTTCCGGCAACAATTTGTGCCTCTTTAAATGAAGAATTGATCCATGGAATACCTGATAATCGCACTTTACAAGAAGGTGATATTATATCTATTGATATGGGTGTGATTTATGAAGGTTATTACTCCGATTCTGCCTTTACTAAAGGTGTAGGTAAAATTTCACAAACAGATCAAAAATTAATTGATGTAGCTAAAAATGCTTTTTATGCTGGATTAAATGCTATTAAGCCCGGTGCTAGAATCGGTGATATTGAGCATGCAATCGGGCAGTACATTAAAAATCAAGGTCTATATACTACCTACGATTTTGCTGGCCACGGTATTGGTCGCAAATTACATGAAGATCCAACAATCTTCAATGATGGAATAAAAGGCAAAGGAGCACTTTTAAGAGATGGGATGGTAATTTGTATCGAGCCCATGATTTTACAAGATAGTAGTAAAACTTTTATTAAAAAAGACGGTTGAACTGTTGTGGCTTCATCTCGTAAAAATGCTTCACATTATGAACATACAATTTTAATCAAAGATGGGTATCCAATTGTACTCACAGGAGGTATTTAATTAGTGGCAAAAGATGCAATTAAAGCAGTTGGCAAAGTTACCAAAGCTCATACAGCCGATCAATATGAAGTTGAGCTTGAAAATGGCATTAAAATCTTAGCTCATGTTTCTGGAAAAATGAAAGTGCACCATATCAAAATTATTCCCGGTGACACTGTCGACTTAGAAATGTCAGCCTATGATTTAACTAAAGGTCGAATCGTTTATCGACACAAATAGAAATAAATAAGGAGTAACATGAAAGTTAGAGCATCAGTTAAAAAAATGTGTAAAAACTGCAAAATTATTAAACGTCACGACATTATTAGAGTAATTTGTGTTTTACCAAAGCACAAACAAAGACAAGGTTAGGAGAAAAATAAATGGCTAGAATTTTAAACGTTGAAGTTCCTTCAAATAAACGTGTTGTTATTTCTTTAACATATATCTACGGAATTGGTAGATCACTATCACAAGAAATCTTAGCAAAAGCAAATATTGATGAAAATACTCGTGTAAAAGATTTAACAGAAGAGCAATTAACTAAGATTAGAGATATTGCTAAAAATTACATAACAGAAGGTGATTTACGTCGTGAAGTTTCACTAAATATTAAACGTTTAATGGAAATTAAGACATATCGTGGAATCAGACACAGAAAAGGATTACCTGTTCGTGGTCAAGTAACACAGAAAAATGCCCGTACAAGAAAAGGTCCAAGAAAAACAGTGGCTGGAAAGAAAGGTAAATAATCATGGCTAGAAAAGCAAAAAGAAAAAATATTACTAGCGGTGTTGCCCACATTCATTCAACTCATCAAAACACCATTATTTCTTTTGCAGATGAACAAGGGAATGTCTTTGCATGATCATCTGCAGGAGCAATTGGTTACAAAGGAACAAAGAAAAAAACACCTTATGCAGCTGGTTTAGCAGCTGCTGCAGCTTCAGAAGCAGCTAAAGAACACGGATTAAAAGAAGTACGTGTAGAATTAAAAGGTTTAGGGCCTGGTAAAGATGCTGCCAAAAAACAAATTGAAGTTTCCGGAATTACTGTTAAAGAAGTAAAAGATGTAACTCCAATTCCCCATAACGGAACACGTCCACCAAAGAAAGTATTAAAAAGAGCGACAAAAAGATAAATGAAAGTGGTGTAAACTATGAAAAAAATGGCAAGAATTACTTATAAAGAAAATAAAGCGAAAAAAAATTCTGAATTTAGCACAACCTTAGAAGTTCAACCATTAGAAAAAGGTTTTGCTAATACTTTAGGTAATGCGCTAAGAAGAACCTTGCTTTCTTCAGTAACTTCTGTTGCACCATTTGCTGTTAAAATCAGTAATGTACAACATGAATTTTCAACTATTCCTAATGTAGTTGAGGATGTAGTTACCTTAATTTCAAATATTAAAGAAGTAAAATATCTATATGATGAAAATGTTTTTCCAGATGAAGCAATTTTAAAATGTTGATTTAAATCAAATGAAACAGGTCAAATTACAGCTAGAGATATGACTTGTGATGCTGGAATTAAAATGATCAATCAAGATCAAGAAATTGCTACAGTGCAAGCTAAAAATGCTTTAGAATTTGAAGTATTTTTAATTTCTGGTAAAGGTTATATTGACTTTGAAGACAACAAATCTTTTATTAATGAAGTTCAAACAAAATTAGATTCTAAAATTAAACAAGGTGCATTTATTGCTGTTGATTCTGATTTCTCACCTATTAAAAATGTAAATTATCGTTCTTCAGAATTAAATTCTTCTGCGGCAATTGTTCAAGAAAAATTAGAATTAAATATTGAAACAGACGGTACAATGACAGCGCCGGAAGCACTTGCACAAGCTGCAAAAATTTTAATGGCACATTTAGGAAAAATCGCCAATATTGAAAACTTAGATGAAAATGAAGTATTTGAGCAAGAAAAACAAAAAGAAGGTGTTCCAAAAGTTTATTCTGCTGATATTACAACACTTGATTTATCAATTCGTTCATTAAATGCTTTAAGAAGAGCTAAATATAGAAAAATTTCTGATTTACAACAATTAACTATTGAAGAATTGGAAAATATTAAAAACTTAGGTAAAAAATCAGTTCAAGAAATTGTTGATAAATTAGAAGAACAAGGTATTAAATTAAATAAAGGAGATGAGTAATTTATGGCAAATCCAACGCAATTATTCCGTCGTAATACTACTTGAAAAAAGCATGTAATCCGTTCACTAGCAACTGATGTTATTGTTTTTGGCAGAATTACTACAACTGAAGTACGTGCTAAAGAAATTAGACGTCATGTAGATAAACTAATTACAAAAGCAAAAAAAGATACATTAGCTTCAAGAAGAGCAGCTGTTGCTTTCTTAAGACCGATAACAACAAAAGAAGGTGTTCCAGCTTTAAAACATTTATTTGAAACAATTGGTCCTAAATATAAAGATCGCAAAGGTGGATACACAAGAATTATTAAACTAGCACCACGTCAAGGTGACAATAGTAAAATGGCTATTTTAGAATTAGTTTAATTTACTAATTTTTAAATTTAAATCGCTAAAATAGGTAAAAAATCACAGCTAAATGTTGTGTTTTTTTATTTTACATTTATAATTTAAATAAAAATTACCATTACTAATTCATGTTATTTTTTAAAATAACAGTTTCTTTAAGTATTAAAAGCACTCAAAAAAATTATTATAAAGTATAATTTTTGTCAATTATTATTAATCGATTTTTATCACAGCAGTCACAACTAAAACGGGAGTAGTTTATGAAGAATTTCTGAAAAAGAATTAGTTTTTGATTTTTTGGATTATTTACTCTAATAACAAGTTTTACATTAGTTGGTTTAGCAACTAATGGTCATTTTACTACTGCAAAAACAGTTCAAGTAGATAATAAAAATCTTTTAGAAGCTACAAATATTCGAAATGATACAGCAGCAGCAAAAGAAATAACTCAATTTCAATCTAGTCCAAATATTAATACTATCATCACAGAATCAGGACCTATCTTGTATGATAAAAATAAAATTTATGCTGTTGACTGATTTGGTGAAAAAAAATGAGAAGTTGATGTTTATCAATTTTTAGTTAAACGAGGATTAAGAAGAAATGGTAACAATACCATTTTAAATTCCAATGCACATGCTTCTAGAGTTCAAATTTATTTAAATTTAGATCAAGCATGAAATAACTGAATTTATCATGAACCTACAAAAAGAATTTATATTTTAACGACTGTTAGTGATATGAATACTAGAAATAAAAATAATAAAAGAAATTATCAATACATTTTTCCTATTAATGCTTTAACAGGAGAATTACCAGCTGATGGTGATGATAGTCAAATTAAAAGATTAGATGGATCATTTTCTCTTTCTAACTCATTAGCATATGCCGGAGGACAATATTATCAAATTTCTACTTTAGGTAATGGTAATATTGTTATCTTTTATACAAGATCAGCCGGGGTTGCCAATGGTGGTACTTCAGGTTATATTTTTAACCCTTTTACTAATGAATTAAGAAACGTTTCCATTTTAGTTAACAACGTTAGAGCTGGAGCAGCAGCTTTTCCTGACTTGCACGGATGAGAGTTAAGAATTTTAAATATTATTCCTGTAAGTAAAACACTTAACTTTGTTTTACTAGTACGTGGTGGAGGAACGGGCAACAACTATTATGGAGATAATTCTGGATTAGGGGCCATTTTTGTTATGCCCGCCGATGAAAATTTAAAGGTAATTAATGCAGCACGTGATAGATTTCAAAAAAATGCAAGTAGACAAGCTTTAATTAAATATTGAGTTCCACCAAATAAAAATTTTGAAACAGGAAATGTTGCCAATAGACAAGATTATGGATATAATTCTTCATTCTTCGTTAACCCTATTACCCGTGTTTTACAATTTTCAATTTATAACAAAATATTCTTTGTTAAAGAAAATCCTGGTGGACGTAATGGTGGATTTACTTATACATCTGTAGATTTACCGGTTGTAAATAATGATAATAACAATAATTTACGGGTATATCAAAATGAAGGTATTTTATATAGTGGATATTTTGATCTTTTAGGTGACTACTATTTCAATATGGCAACATGAAGAAATAATCAATGAATAGTTCAACCTAAAATTTATCGTTTAAGAAGTACTGATGGTAATCCTTCAATTATTGAATTTTTAGATTTACGTAATTCTGGAATTGATGATATTAATAAAGAAATTGAACATTTCAAGATTTTCCCTACACCTAATCAAGTAGGAAAAATTATGATTAAAAATACCAAAACCGGAATTGCTGCCGCTATTGTTACTGATCCTAATAATCCAAATGTTGGAAAATTACTAGGAACATTAAACGGATCAAGTAATTTCTTAGTAAGACCTGGATTTCATATTTCTAATAGTTCTAACTTGTTATTACCTTCAGAATTAGCAAATTCTAACTTTCTTCCAAATGGACAAAATGACATTATTAATAAAATTGAAGTAACTCAAATTGATGATAAAAGCGGAACAATTACAGTAAAAGCTAGCATTTCTTACTTACCATGATTTGAAGATGGAACTTCTTCAAATTATCAATTTTTAGAAGAAGAAAATAAATTTTCTAACCTTAAAAAAATTCAAGATATTTCTGGATGGACCGATAGGTTATCCAACAACTTAACTAATTTATATATTGAATTTTTTGATGAAGCTAAAGCAGAAGCAATTAATTTATTTAAACTAAATGCTGTACTTAATAATATTCTAACGCCTAATAAATACAAAATTATTAATAAAAATATTGATACTGGTGAAGTAACATTAGAATATTCAATTCAATATCATAATAATACTTCTATTTTAGGGCCATTACAAAGTTTTAATGCTGGCCAAAAAACTTACAAAATGATGGGTAAAAAAGACCTAAAACCAGAAATCCACTTAATAGGTGGATCAAATATCATTAAAGATAAACATGTTGATATTACTAGAAATATAAACATTGATCAATATAGTAATTTACAATTATTTAAAACCAATGGCCTATTACCTTCAAACATTGCAAACAATGGATCTAGTTTTTTAACTAACTTTTTAGATATGGATAAATTATTAGGTTACCAACTAACAGATTTAAAATTCTCAATGGAACCTAATGATTCTACCGGAAGTTTGACTGTAGAAATTACAATCCCAGCAAGTATGAATAGAGTGCTAAATCAGGGAACTACAGATAGTAAAATTAAATCTACTTATACAGGATTTAGCAAAACTAATGAATATAGTTTCAACTTTAATCAGTTTGAAAAAGTTGAAACTACCTTAGTAAACAGCATTTTAAATGTAAAAGATTTAAAAGATGAAAATTTAAAAACAAAATATACAAATTTCTTACCATCAGAAGTAAATTGACAAGAAATCTTTTATGATTTATTCGAATTAAAAGGTTTTGAATTTGATGCGTTTGAAATCAAATTTAGTGCAGATGATTTTACCGGAAACTTAGTTTTAGAAATTAAACTAAAACCTGAATATGTACGATTTAATAAAAATACACCATTTGAAGCAGCCTTTAATAATTTAAAAATTCTTATAGGTGGATTTAACAAAATTAATGAAATCCAATCTGTTAGCAATCAAGTGATCTTTAAAGATGAAAATGATCCAGCTGTTGCCCAATTACAAACAAAATTAGCTTATCAAATTACTGCACAAGATGCCTTAAGTTTAATTGAATTTACACCAAATGAAAATATTAGTGAAATTACTACTAAAAATATTATTCTTTTTCCTAATAATAAAGCAAGATCATTAACAATTGTTGTTGATCTAAGTATGGATAAGGAAAATTTTAATAATAAAGGACCTTCAGAAGTAAGATTACAAAATTCATACATTAAAACTTATACAAATTTTGGTAGTTTCCAACGAGACGGTTTAGAAATCCAATTATTGAGTGATCAACAGCTACCAGCTTTTGTTGATCGTAGTGCTATTACAGCAGATTACATTTTTAGTAATTTAAAAACTTTTATACCTATTTTAAATGGTTATAAAATTACAAGTAGAGATCAAATTGAAATCAATCAAATTGCTTTTAGTCGTAAATTATTTGTAACTTACAACTTTGAAAATCAAAAAGATTTATCAAACTTTGCAATTAAAAAATTCTCAGTAGTTTATAACTACTAATAAAATAAAAATCACTAATACTATAAAGATTAGTGATTTTTTATTAACTAAAAAATAAACTGTTATTTAATTAAAAGTTTTGGATCAAATTTCTAAGCCACTAATTACCATTTCTGGTTCAAAATCAAAACTATAATGTAACATTTCTGTTATCTTTTTACTCAAGAAAGAAAAATCTCCACCAGTAAAAACTACTTGTTCTATTTGATATTGTTCTTTTAAAAGTTTTATATAACCTTTAATAGCCATCACTTTAGAATTAATAATTCCAGCACTAATAGCATTTTTAGTATCAAGTCCTAAAAGATCTGCTTCATAATTTAATCAAAGGGCATTAATTTTTTCATCATTTCAAAGACTGTTAAAAAAAGTGGTAATTGATTTATTAAATCCTACATCAATTGCAACACCTTCAATTTTTTGTTTGTATAACACAAAATAAACAATGGCAGTTCCCAAAGATACTATTAAAGTTTTTTTCTGAGGATAAAAACTATTAGCCGCAATAGCATTTGCAATTATATCAGACCCTATTTCATGTTTTTTTTCTGAATCTGCTTGATAATTTTCAATTTTTATTAAATTTTGTTTTTCAAAAGATAAATAAAAAATCTCAGCTTGAAATTTTTGTTCTAAAAAATTTATAACACTATTTTTCATTTTTTCATTAACAGAAGAAACGAAAACCTTTATAGATTCTTTTTCATCTACTTTTAAATTTTCAAAAAAATGTTCTTTTTGTTTTTCATCTAGTTCTAAAAAAAGCGAGTTATTTTCTTTGAGAAAAATATTTTTATCTTTATTTTTAATTTTTAAAAACGAATTTCCAATATCAATATATATAGTAGTCATAAAAAATTATTGTGCTACCTTACTTTTTTTAAAATTGTATTTGATGTTTTGATAGTATCAAATCGAAATTTCTGTTAAAAGAATTAGTGCACCAGCTCCTTGTGCTACAATAATAATTCAAGTTATATATTTTGGTAATCCAATAATAATAGGATCATAGTGAATTCCTAAGACAAAATTAAAGAATCATGCTGTGTTAAAAATTAATCCGTTTATTAAAACATAAACTGAAATTGTATACATCTTTTTAGAACGAATTACGCTAATAATTTGAAATAAAAATGCTACATTATTTAGAAAAATAGATAGTAGCAATGATGGAGCTAAAATAAAAATCGATCCTTCTGATTCAAAATAAATATCATTTATTCAAAAAGTTATGGCTATAGTAATCAAAAGAAATAATCAGCTTAAAATACCAACCCCAAATAATTGAATTTCTCTTTTATTTCTTTTTTGATAAATCTTGTAAAGAAAAATAGTTGTACCAGCTAAAGTAAAACTAATCAAGTTAGCTACCACAATGTAATCTACTTTATTTTTTAATAAAATGGAATAAAGTAAACCCAAACTAGCACTTACTACAAAAAAATAATATGGTTTATGTTCTTTTTCTGTTGTTTGATATTTAGTGTTTGTATCTTTTTTGTAAAGTGTAAATAACAGCGAAATAATTTGTGGTAAAGCTTGAATAATTAGAAATACTACTCCTGTTCAAGATAGTATTTTAATAAAAATTAATATACTCGACATGCCTTATAATTATAAATTAAAAACTTATTAAAAATATTTTTTAATAAGTTAATTAAAGTTTATAATCTAGACCATGACGAATAGTTTTTTAAAATTTTGTAAATACATCGATTTTATTCCCCCCACAAATTGAGAACAAAATCAAATTTTAGATGTCAAAAAAGATATCAATGGTAATTTTTTTGTCATTGTTGCTTTTTATGTAATGCCAGAAATCAAAGATTTTGAAAAGTTTTTAGAAAGCGCACAAATTTCAGACAAAAATTTTATAATTGAATGAAGATTTCAAAATCAATTTTGTGAATATGATTTACTTTTACAATATTTCAATTATTTAATGAAAAAAGATCAAATAATTGATCTTGAATTTACACGTAAAATGGTTGAAATTCAATTAAATGAGGATAATGTTTACTGTTTCTTCTTTCATAATAAAAATTTATGGGAAGAAATTAGCGATAAACTTGAAGCAATTTTTCTTTCATTCAAAAATTTTGGTTTAGATAAAATTAAAGTTGATTTTAAATTTAATTTTGCAAAATATCAAAAAATAGAAAATAAGCAAAAAGAAAAAGAAAGAAAAATTGAGAAACAACAAGAAATTTTTGAATTTCATCAAAAAAATAACAACAAAAATTTAATAAGTGATTTTGGTTATAGTAATAAAAAAGTTTTTGTACCTTTAAGTATTAATAAATGTTTTAAATCTTTTGAAAAAATGGTATCAATTGAAGGCGAAATTTTTAAGAAAGATATTATTCAAACCAAATCTGGAATGTGAATTTTTATTTTTTCCATTTCTGATTTTTCCAATGCAATCACAGTAAAGCTTTTCTGTAAAAAAGAAGAAAGAAAAGCTCAAATAAATGAATTTAAAACTGGTGATTCCATTTTAGTAAATGGTGAACTAAATTATGATGAATACCTTAAAGAAAAAACGGTAGTTGCAAATAGTATCTCAAAAATTGAATCTATTCAAAAAGCAAGAGAAGATAATGCAACTCACAAAAGGTTAGAATTATCAGTTCGAACCAAAATGTCAGCAATGGATGGAATTACAACTCCAGAGGATTATTTAAAAGTTGCAGAACAAATGGGACATAAGGCATTAGCAATTGTTGACACTAATTCAGTACAATCATTTCCTGAGTTTTTTCATTTAAGTAAAAAAAGTTCTGTAAAACCAATTTATGGTGCTTCTTTTTCTATTTTAGAAAAAGAAAATAATGTAATTTTAAATTATCAAAATTTTAAATTAGAAGATCAAAAGTATGTTATTTTCGATTTAGAAACTACAGGTCTTTCTGCTCGTTTTAATGAAATTATTGAATTTGGTGCTGCAGTAATTATTGGTGGAAAAGTTGTGCATCAACATCAATTTTTTATCAAACCTCAACAGCCCATACCAGCAGATATTACTGATATTACTCATATTACAAATGAAATGGTTGCAAACGCTATAGATCAAGCAACAGGAATTAAAAAAATTGTTGAAATTTTAAAAGATTCTGTCATTATTGCTCACAATGCCAAATTTGATCTTTCTTTTATTGAAGAAAAAATGGCTGAATTTAATTTAGAAAAAACTAAATTTATTACAATTGATACACTAAATTTAGCACGTATTTTATTACCATCAATGAAAAAATTTACCTTAAAAGATGTTGCAAAGCATTATTCAATAAATTATGATTCTGAAGTGGCTCACCGCGCTGATTATGATGCCAATATTTTAGCTCATGTGTGACTTGCAATTTTAAGAGATTTAAAAATCAAAAATATTTTTGATGCAGAGCAATTGAAGAATTTACAAGAAAAAAATTTTTACAAGAAACAGTATCCCTATGAAATTACTGTACTTGCTAAAAACCAAGCTGGTCTAAAAGAATTATTCAAATTAATTTCTTTAGCTTCTACAGAAAATTTACAAGATGAACCTCGATTATTTTTCGAAGATTTACCAAAGAGTGAAAATTTATTATATGGTTCATCTACTTTAAACTCAAGGTTAATTGATCATTTATTTTATGGTACAAAGGAAAAACTTTATCACGAAATAAGTCAATATGACTATATTGAAATTCCCCCTCTACAAGATTTTTTACACATGTTTAATCGCGGTTTAAATAAAACAGAAATAGAAAAAGCTTTAAAAGATTTAATTTTAGAAGCTAAAAAACAGCAGAAATTAGTTGTAGCAGTTTCTGATGCTAGATATATCAATGCTGAAGAGAAATTTTTGCATGAAATTTATATTTCATCAAAAGGACTAGGAGGAGTAAATCATTATCTTTATAAATACAATGAAACAAATCCCGTATATCCTACACAAAATTATTTAACTACAGATGAAATGAAAGCACAATTTTCCTTTTTAATAGATCCAGATTTGATAGATGAAATTGTTGTAGATAATCCAAATAAAATTGCTGATGCAATTGATGACAACATCATTGTTATTAAAGAAGGATTATTTCCACCTGTTTTTGATAATTCAAAAGAAAATTTAGAAAAATTAGTTTGAGATAATGCTAAAAAAATGTATGGAGATCCTTTACCAGAAATTGTCCATGCTAGACTGGAACGTGAGTTAGAGCCAATTTTAAAATATGGTTTTGATGTTGTTTATTGGTTATCTTATAAATTGGTTGCAAAATCTTTATCAGATGGTTATATTGTAGGATCTCGTGGTTCTGTGGGTTCTTCTTTAGTGGCAACTGTAGCTGGTATTACTGAGGTTAATCCACTGGTTCCACATTATATTTGTAAGCAGTGTTATTTCAGTGAATTTTTCATCAACAGTGAATATTCTTCAGGTTTTGATCTACCTGATAAAAATTGTCCCAAATGTGACATTATCATGGATAAAGATGGTCAAACAATTCCCTTTGAAGCTTTCTTAGGTTTAGAAGCTGATAAGGTACCTGATATTGATTTGAATTTTTCAGGAGATTATCAAGCAAAAGTACATGATGAAATTCGAAATTTATTTGGTGAAAACCACACTTTCCGTTCTGGTACAATCAGTACCAATGCAGAAAAAACTGCCTTTGGTTATGTAAAAAAATATGAGGAAATGACAGGAAAAGAATTTTCAAATTCTTTTTTGAATTTCCTATCAACAAAACTTTCAAAAGTTAAAAGAACATCAGGACAACACCCTGGTGGAATTATTGTAGTGCCAAAAGAATATGACATTGAAGACTTTACTCCGGTCAATTTTCCAGCAAATGATGCATCTTCTTCATGAAAAACTACTCACTTTGATTACAAAGCAATCCATGACAATTTATTAAAACTAGATATTTTAGGCCATGTTAATCCCACAGCTATTAAAATGTTAGAAGATTTAACAGGAGTTAAAGTTGATCAAATACCAAAAAGTGATGAAAAAATAATTTCTTTATTTTCTTCACTTGATGCCTTAGGAATTAAACCTGAAGATGTTTCAGGAGAAACTACAGCAGCTCAGGGGATTCCTGAATTTGGTACTTCTTTTGTGCGGCAAATGTTGAAAAGCGCAAAAGTTACATCTTTTGCTGATTTAGTATCAATTTCTGGACTTTCACATGGTGAAAATGTTTGAAAAAATAATGCTGAAGATTTAATTACTAAAGAAAACAAACAATTCAAAGATATTGTTTCTTGTCGTGATGATATTATGGAATATTTAGTTCGAAAAGGATTTGATAAAAGATTTTCTTTTGATATTATGGAACAAGTAAGAAAAGGAAAATCAATCAGTAAAGAACAAGAAACAATGTTGCAAGAAAAAGCTGTACCCCAATGATATATTGATTCAATGAAAAAAATCAAATATATGTTCCCTAAAGCTCATGCTGTTGCCTATGTTATCATGGCTTGAAGAATTGGTTTTTATAAGATATATTATCCTTTAGCATATTATGCAACTTATTTTTCAACACGTTCAGATGTTTTTGATATTGAAACTTTAATTGCTGGTAAACAAGCAATTTCTGAAAAACTAAAAGATTTTACTAGTCGTAAATTTAAAAAAGACTCATTGTTAAAACTTTCTACTAAAGAAGAGAATTTAATTCCAGTTTTTGCAATCGCCGAAGAAATGTATGCTCGTGGTTTCAAAATTGAAAATATTCAAATTGGAAAGTCCAAAGTCAAAGAGTGAATTATTAACTACGAAAATAATTCACTTATCCCTCCTTATATTACATTAGATGGTTTAGGGGAAACACAAGCCCAATCAATTGTTGATGCTTTAAAAGAAGGTGACTTTCTTTCAATTGAAGATTTTGTGAGACGGACAACTATTAATCAAACATTAATTTCTAAAATGCGTGAATTAAATATTTTTTCTGAACTTGATGAAACAAATCAAATGACATTATTCTAATTTTGGTGTATAATATTAAAAAAATTAAAACTTAATCCGAGAAAGTTGCAATTTGCAACTTTTTCTATATTTATTGTAATTTTAAAGAGGTGTTGTGGATATCGAAAAATTATTAAAAGATCAATTTCCCGTTATTAATAAAGCATTTTTTGAAAGAGAAATTCAATTACTTTTCTTACGTGTTGAAGTGAATTTAGTAACTATGGATGAAGTGGAAAACATTTCAAGAAAAATCTCAGATTTTTTAGATGAAAAATATACAGCAGATGGTGAATACTATTTAGATGTTTATTCAAAAGGTAGTGAACCTACTTTTGAATACGAAGAAATTGCAAAACATTTGGAACGATATGTAGAAATTGAATTAGTCGATCAATCTATCCCTTTGATTGTAAAATTACAAGCAGCAGATGAAGTAAAATTACTTGCTTTAGAAAATCATAAAGGTCAAATGAAAAAAATAATTGTGCCAAAAGAAAAAATTAAAAGCTTAAAACTACACATCAAAATTTAAGGAGAATTTATGGCAAAAAAACAAACTATTGATAATGATATAAATCTAATGATTTTTAAAATTATTGATGAAATTTCAAATTTTAGAAAAATTGAAAAAACTGTTGTAGAAGATATTTTTAAGGAAGCTATTATTAAAACATTCCATAAAAAAATTGATGCTGATGCAGAAATAGAAGTAGAAATTGACGAAGAATCAAAAACATTTAATATTTTTAATAAAAATGCAATTGTTGTTTCAGATGAAGAATATGAAGAACAAGATGATTTATTAAATAATGTACTTGTTGGTTTAACTGAAGCTAAAAAAATTGATGCTAATTTAGAAGAAGGTGATGTTTTTGAAAAAACATTCACCTTAAAATCTTTACCTTCGCATTTACATATTATTATTTCTCAGACTTTTAAACAAAAAATTATTGAAGTAATGCGTAAATCTCTTTACCAAAGATACTTACCCAAAAAAGGTACAATTGTGAAAGCTAAGTTTATTTCCAATTCAAAAAAAGGTTATGTTTTTGAATTGGAAGATGGCGCTATTGCTTTTATGCCTTTTTCATTAGCTAATAAAGCACTAAATTTACAAATGAATAAAGTAATTGATGTTTATATTGATAATGTGATTTTAGATACTCGTGAATCACAAATCATTCTTTCAAATTCATCAAACTTATTATTGCAAAATGCTTTAGAAAGATCTATTCCTGAAATTGCTTCTGGAGAGATTGAAATTGTTAAAATTTCGAGAATTCCTGGAGTACGTTCAAAAATTGCTGTTCGCTTAAATCCTGAATACCAAGAAAGTGGAATTGAAGAAGTTGGATCCATCATTGGTAAAGAAGGAAAGAGAATTATTGCAATTCAAAATGAACTGGAAGGTGAAAGAATTGACATTGTTAAATATAGTGATGATATTTATGAATTTATCACTGAAGCAATGAGCCCTGCAAAAGTAGTTTCAATTAACTATGATAATTTCAAAAAAGGTAAAGAAACCTATTTAGTTGTTGTGCCTGATGCTCAAAATACAATTGCAATTGGGAAAAAAGGAAATAATGCGCTTTTAGCGGTAGAAATTACTAATACTCGTTTAGATATTATTTCTGTTTCAACAGCAAAAGAAAAAGGTGTGGAATTACTGTGAAACGGTAATTTAACTGAAGAAGAATTAGAAAAAATTGAAGCTGGTGAAAAAGCAATATACAGACCAAAACGTGGAAATGATTTTTCAGCTCAAAGATTTGCAAGAAAAACTCCTTCATACACATCAAGTTTTGATATGTCTGAATTTGATCAAGAAATAGCAGATTATAAAATTAGTATTGAAGAATTAGAAAATTTTGGTGAAGAGCAAGCATTAGAAGAAAGCCCTGAAGAAATTAATGTAAACCAAATTTTAGAACAACATTTAGAAGAAGAAGCACGTTTAGCTGCTGAAGATGATTATGAACCAGAAGAAGCTAATGAAGAAGAACAACAGCAGATTTTAAATGTTAAAAAAGATTTAAAAAACTTTAAATATGATAATGAATTAGCTTCATATGCTGGTTTGAATGATTTAGATATCGAAGATGAAGATTGAGATTAAATACACCCGAAAATGCATTGTAACTTCAGAAGTTAAACCAATCAAGCAGTTAGTTCGTTTTAATCGTGATAAGGAAAACAATTTTCATTTTGATCCAGAATTAAAACTCCATGGTCGTGGTGCTTATGTGACCAATGATGCAAATATTTTAGCTATACTATTTCAAAAGAAATTATTAAATCAAGCTTATAAAACTAAAATTCAACACGAAATTTATCAGAAATTAGAAGAGGAAGTGATTCAATGGCAAAAAACAAAATCAGAAAATCAAATGTAAATGAAATTAAATCAAAAATGGTTTCTGTAAAAACAGAACTAAAGGATGGTGTATTTACATTTTCAGGACCGATGACAATTATGGAATTTTCCCAAAAAATCAATAAAACTGCACCTGAAATTATTATGTATTTTTTCCAAAAGGGAAAAATGCTAAATGTAAATCACACCTTAAGTGAAGAAGATATTGCAGAATTATGTTTTGAATTTGGTTATGACTTTAAAAAAGAAACTGAAATTAATGCTTCTAATTTTATGGATGAAATCGAAATTGAAGATGATATAAAAGATTTAACTCCTCGCCCACCAATTATTACTATTATGGGTCATGTTGATCATGGAAAAACAACTTTATTAGATAAAATTCGTAAAGCAAATGTTGCTTCAAGTGAATCAGGGGGAATTACACAACATACCGGTTCTTATCAAGTAATTCACAAGAAAAAATCTATTACTTTTTTAGATACTCCAGGACATGAAGCTTTCACAGCGATGCGTGCTCGTGGTGCTAAAGTCACTGACATTGTGGTGCTTGTAGTAGCTGCCGATGATGGAGTTATGCCTCAAACTATTGAAGCTATTAGTCATGCTAAAGCTGCTAAAGTACCAATTATTGTATTTGTTAATAAAATGGATAAACCTTCCAGAGATCCAGAAAAAGTTAAAGCTGAACTTTCAACTCACGATGTAGTAACAGAGGAGTGGGGTGGAGATACACAATTTATTTATGGTTCAGGACAAACTGCAGAAGGAATTAAAGAATTATTTGATGCTATTCATGTGCTTTCAGAAATTCTAGAATTAAAAGCTAATAAAAACCGTCACCCTATTGGTGTAGTTATTGAATCACGTCTAGATAAAGGTCGTGGTGCACTTGCAACAGTTATTGTTCAAAACGGAACTTTATATTCACGCGATTTTATTGTAGCTGGTTCAAAATATGGAAAAATTCGTACAATGGAATCTACAAGTGGTCAAAAAATTGAGGCTGCTGAACCAGGAATGCCAGTTGTGATTACTGGTCTAAATTATTTACCAGAAGCTGGAGATAAATTTTTTGGTTTTTCAGATGAAAAATTTGCTAAAAGAATTGCTGAAGAAAAAGCTTTTTCTGAAAAACGAAGAAATCTTAACGAAAAAAATGCAATTAGTTTTGAAGAAGGTACCAAAGTTATTAATGTTATTATAAAATCAGATGTTCATGGAACTTCTGAAGCCATTAAAGGTGCTTTAGAAAAATTAAAAAATGATGAAGCTGCAGTAAATGTTATTCATGCTTCTGCTGGAGAAATTTCCAAATCAGATGTACTTTTAGCTTCTGCTTCTTCAGCCATTATTTATGGCTTTAATTTACGGGTTTCAGAATCAATCCGTCAATTTGCCAAAGAACAAAAAGTAGAAATTAAAAATTACTCAATTATTTATAAAATTATTGAAGAATTAGAATTGATGCTAAAAGGCTTAAAAGCTCCAAAATATGAAAAAAAATTCATGGGAGAAGCACAGATTTTAAAAATATTTTTCTACTCTAAAGTAGGGAATATTGCTGGTTGTGTTGCAACAAGTGGGAAAATTAAAGCCAATTCAAGAGTAGAAATCTGACGTAAGAAAAAACTAATTTTTGATGGAAAATTAGATTCGCTAAAATCAGGACCTAATGAAATTAAAGAAGCTGCAAATGGTCATGAATTTGGTTGTCATATTAATAAATTTAATCAAATTGAAGAAGGTGATATCATTAAAGCTTATGAAGAAGTTTTAGTGGAGGATTAAAATGAATCCAATCATACATGCCAAAAAAGAACATAAATTACTTTTATTAGTTTCACAAATTATTGCCCAAGATGTTACAAATGTTAACATTTATGGCCCAACTGTAGTTGATGTAAAATTAAGTAATGATGGTTCTCATCTAAATATTTATATGTCATTTGCTTCACATGAAAATAAATCTCTAGATGCCATTAACCATGCTAAGGGATTTATTAGATCACAAATTGCTCGTTATTGAGATAAGAGAAAAGTTCCTGAATTACATTTCATGTTAGATCCTGTAGGTCCAAGGGCTGAAAAAATAGATCAAATTTTAAAAAAAATTAAAGAAGAAGAAAAATAAAAAAATGTTTGATTTTTAAGAATCAAACATTTTTTAATATTTAAAAATTGATTTTAATGTCAAATTGTAATTTTTATATGTATTAAGAATTCTATAAATTAGTTAGTTCTAATTTTTAAAACTTCCTGAAGAATATCATCTCCAGTTTTTTTATTTGATGTAGTTCCTTGTGAAGTTTGTGTATTTTGGAAAAGAGCATCTGAAATTAAAGATGATATTTTATTTGTTACATTATCATTAGGAGCAAAATAAATGGCAGTTTTTTTAGTTGGATCAATTGTACCTGTTGATAAATCCATACCTTTTTGTTTTAACAAGTCTTCCAATGATAGTTGAGCACCTTGAATGATTGTTAATTCAACTAATAAATCATCCATTTGTTTTTTTTCTTCTGCAGTTTTATTTGCTTTAACTTCCAGATCATCTATTTGTTTTTGCAAAGTAGCAACCTGTTGACTTATTTTTTTATATTCTTCAAAAGTAACTCTGTCTCTTGTTGGTACAACATAAGCACTTGTATCTCTAATAAAGTCTTTTACAAATACTTCACCTTCTCCATGAGGATTTGGCATTTTCCCTGTAAGTAATCATTCAATAAATTTAACAGTTGCAGCATTTCTTTTATCATTTGTTTTTATTGCTACAAGTGATGATCCACCTTCATTAAATACTCCACCTTTTGCAGTAATCATATTTTGAATTTGATTAGATCATAAAACATCTTTTTGTTTTGCAAAACTTTTTGCTATTTCTTCATTATTTTTAGCAAAAACTAATTTAGTAAAGCTATTAGAAATTGATTGTTTAATTCCAACATGAGGTGCAATCGCGATTGCACTATCATAAGTTCTAATATCTCAACTAGCTCAAATATTATTTACTCCACCATTTGTAAAGTAAACTGATTTAAACATCTTGTTAGAATCAGCGGCAAGCTTTGCCATTTTATTATGACTAACTAAAGTATTATATGTGTCTTTAATTTGTTTTTGTAATTCATCTTTATTTGCAGCGTTTAGATATGAATAGTCTACAACAAACTGATTATTTCTATCTTTGGCAAGTTTATAAATATATTTTTCAGGGCTACCTGTAATTTCATTTCCAACACTTGCTTCAGTATTTGCATATAACATTTTTTTGTAAATTGTATTACTGTAATCAACAATCAATACAGAAGTATCACGGCCATTTTCTTCAAGCTTTGCTTTTATTTCTGCACTTAAAGTAGGATCTAAATGTAATCCATCATAAACTTTTCCAGAAAATTCTAAAATTTTATCCATTGATGAAAATGTCTCATCATTTACTTTTAAGTCTTTGAAAATGTCAGAAGATTTTGCCTTCATATATCTTCAAGCTTTAGTTTCAGGAATTTCATGATTTCCTTCTTTATCGGCATTTATTACTTTTTTATAAATGCTTGAGTTTTCATCAACAGTACCACCATTGTTTTTAATTTCTTCAAAGATTTTTTTCATAATATCTAAGTTAAAAACTAATGAATCAATTGAAGAAATATCAAAAGGAATTGAAAAAATTTTTCCTTCAGCTTCACCAGCTAATTTGTTATGAAGTGTAAATAATTCACTATCTAGTAATGATTCTTTTATTTGTGATTTTGAAAGATCTAATAAACGATCATATTGATTAACAACAAAAGCTCCACTTTGTTTATTTAGGATAATATTGGGAATACTATCTAAATCAGGATTTGAACTATCTTTGATAGCATTTAATTTTGTTGCAACTTGTGTTGCTAAAGCTGTTTCAGTATTTGCTTTTGTATCTTCTGCATGTTGAATAATAACAGGTAGAAAGTTTTCAGTTCCTTTTTGTGTTTCATTATAAATTTTTACAGCTTGATTAAGTGACCCCACTAAAGGATAAAATTTATTCTGTGCTGTTTGAAATAAAACACTTTCTTCTTTTAATGGCTTACTGGTCTCAGTATTTTTTTCTGTGTTTGTACTATTTGTTGTGCTACAAGCAACAACAACAGCAGGAACAGAAAACATAGCTAAAAAAGAAATATTTTTAGCCGCTTTTTTAAAATTCATTTTTTTCTCCTAAAAATTCTTTATTACTTTTTGTGTAAATAAAATATTACTCTTTTTTTACTAAAAATTCTTTTTTTAGTAAAAAATTATTTATAATTTATCCTTATGAATAATCCAGAAAACAATTATCTAATTGTGAAAGATTTAAACATTGTTTTGAATAAAGAAGTAATTTTGTCCAATGTTAATTTTTCAGTTAAAAAAGGAGATTTTGTCTCTATTATTGGACCTTCTGGTAGTGGAAAAACTACACTCTTAAATTCTATAGCTAATTTAATTCCAAAAACCAGTGGCACAATCATGATTGATAATCATGAAAATAATTTAAACATTGGTTATGTTTTTCAAGATTTTAACCTTTATGAAAACATAACTGTTTATCAAAATATTTATTTATCGGTAAAAAATTCTTTTTTTTGAACAGTAAAAAGAAAACTAGATTTTTTAAAATCATTTGATGTTGAAAACAAATTTAAAATTTTAGAATTCACAACTAAAATTGAAAAATATTTAGAAAATAATACAAACAAAAGAAAAGTTTTAGCAGAATTACAACAACAACATTTTTTATTTTTTAAAAAATTACTTTTGCAAAGAAAAATAAAAACAGCTTTTAAATTTTTAAAGCAAAGTAGTGTGAAACAATTAGCAAAGCAAGATATTGTCGAAATTGCTAGAAATTTAAATATTGAAGATCTTTTATTTAAAAAAACAATGTATTTATCTGGTGGTCAAAAGCAAAGAGTTTCTATTGCAAAAGCCCTAGCTAAAAAAAGTAGTTTAATTTTATTAGATGAACCATTCGCAGCTTTTGATGCTAAATTAAAAGAAAAAACACGTGATTGATTAAAAACAATTAATCAAAAATTTAAGATTACTATGTTGTTTGTTACACATGATCAAAATGATGCAATGTTGATTAGTGACAAAATTATTTTTATTAGCCAAAAAACAATAGTCCAATATGATGAACCAAAAAACATCTTTAAAAATCCTGCAAATTTAGCAATTGCTAAATTTATTGGATATCCAGAAATTATTTTTTTAGAAGAGAAAAATAAATTAAATTATTATATTCGTCCTAAAAACATTTCAATTCAATTCAAAGAGAATTCCACAGATTACATTAAAGAAATCAAAACTAATGGTAATATTGATATTTTAGATATTTGATCTAATAAATATCAAAAAGTTATCACTGTTATTTCAGATGTGAATAAACATCAAATTAACCAAAAAGTCATTTTAATTTTTGATGAAAAAGAAATTTTAATTTTTGATGAATTAGGAAATAGAGTGATCGATGAACAAATTTAATTGAAAGAATTTAAAAGCAAGCACTTTTTTAATTCCGTTATTGGTTATAACGGTTATTTTTATTTTATATCCCTTAATTAATACATTCATTGATTCTTTTAAAAGTTATCACCGTTATTCAAAAGTCAATTTTGATTGATCATTTAAAAATTTTGAAAGTATTTTAAATGATTCACAATTTCAAGCTGCATTTGGAAACACTACAATTGTTTTATTAGTAGCTACACCTTTAGGAATTATTTTAGCATTTTTATTTGCTTTGTTGGTTAATTCCTTAACTTCAAAATTAAGTAAAAATGTTTTAATTACTATGCTTTATTCACAGTTTTTTATTTCTATTTTTGCAATTGGAACTAGCTTTATCTTTTTGTTTGGTAATCACTACAATGCTTTTAATCAAGCATTTAACAGTAATTATAAATTTACTAACAATCAACCATTATTTTTGTATGTTTTATTTCACATTTGGAGAATATTTCCTTTCAATAGTGTCCTATTTATTTTTGCAATTACAAAAGCAATTGAAAAAAACTACAAAAAAATGAGAATTGACAACTTAAGTTTAAAAGATAAAATCTTTCATATTTATAGTTATGAGTTAAAAAAAAGTTTAGTTTTAATGCTTTATATTAATTTTATGACTGTCATGACGCTGTTCCCTGAAGCTATTTTAGGTCAAAATTTTCCCTGAGAGCTAAATCATGCTCATACTTTAACAAGTTATATTTTTGAATATATAAATCCCAAATTTGGGATTGAAATTAATGATGCTAAAGCTGCTGCTTCAGGTATTCTAGTATTTTTATATATTTTATTTTTAATTATACTTTTTTTCACATTCAAAATTTCATTTAGATTTTTTAATAAGAAAAATATGTTACATAAACAGAAAGCACTGGAGGATATATAATGAAATATTTTTGAATTATTTTCAAGTATTTATTAATCACTTTAGTTTTATTATTAGTTCTTTTTCCGCTTTTTTATTTAATTTCTATTTCACTAATGTCAAATAATTTAGTTACTTCAGGTAAAGCACATTTTATAGCTGATGACTGAAACTGACAAAATTATAGCAATGCCTTTTACAATGGTTTTTTACCTTCATTAGCAAATAGCTTAGCTAACGTATCATTAGTGGTAGTAACTAAATTAATAACATTAATCCTGGGAGCTTATGGGTTGTTTTTACTAAACAAATTTTGAAGAAAGATATTATTTATAATTTTTTTATTTATATCTATCATTCCAGAAATCAGCCTTTATTTTAATTTATTTAAATTAAGTACGGAATGAAGTTTGACAAATAAATCAATTATTTTGGCATTATCTATTAATTCAGTATTTTCATTTTTTTCTTTAAATTATTTTTATAATGCATTTGTGGATGTAAGTAACAAAGAAGCTAAAACTGTTGTAATTGATAATTTAAAATGATGGGAAAAATTTTATTATGTTTATTATTCAAAATTAAAAATGCCAATTTTTTTAACAGTAGTTTTTACAACGATTGAAGTATGAAATAGTTACTTATGACCAGCAATTATTTTATCGGGAAAACAAACTGAAAATGGGCAAGCTCTTAATACTATTGCAACATGATTTCCCCAATTAGGTTATATGGAACAAGGAGAATTATTAAATCTTGTTGCTGCAGGATCAGTAATTTCTATTTTAATTCCTTTATCAATTTATTTAATTTGTTCAAAATGAATTAACAGAAATTTATATAAAATGGTGTAATAAATCATCAAAATGAATAAAAAAAATCTCCAGTTAATTGGAGATTTTTTATCTTTGTTTATTTTAAAAAATCTTCTAGACTAGTGAAATCAATTTGATCACTTAATTCTGTGTTGTGTTTTACATATAAAACTTTTCCAGTTTTATCTACAACAATAATTGCCCGGTTCATCAAGAAAATTCCTTCAACTAGTAAACCGTATTTAGTAGAAAATTCTCTTTGTTTGTAATCTGAAAAAATTGAAATATTATCAACTCCATGAGTTCCACATCACTCTTTTAATGCAGTAGGTAAATCTAAAGAAAGAGCGATAAAATTAATTTCTGGATTATTGTGAGCTAATTGAGAAATCCCACGTGTTTGTTCATCACATACTGAAGTATTGATAGATGGAAAGATTGAAATTACATTTAAATCTTTTGTAAATAATTGATTAATTTCTTGATCTTGAAATTCTAGATTTGCAACTTTTGCATTAATCTGGTCACCAACCTTTACAGGTGTACCTACTAAGTTGAATTTAGTTCCTCTAACTGTTATTGTTGACATGTATCATCCTTTACAAATAAACTAATTTAGTGCTTATGTTTAGCATATGGCGGGAATTAAAGGAATCGAACCTTTGCGAACAGGTTTGGAATCTGTGATACTACCATTATATTAAATTCCCGTATTGATAAATATTATTTACCAAATTTAAAGTGACAAACATCACCATCTTGCATTATATATGTTTTTCCTTCAAGTCGCATTTTTCCATTTTCTTTAGCATTTTTTTCACCTTGCTCTTGAATATAATCTAAATAACTAATAACTTCAGCTTTAATAAATTTTTTTTCAAAATCACTGTGAATAATTCCAGCACATTGAGGCGCTAGCATTCCATTTGTAAAAGTTCAGGCGCGAACTTCTAAAATTCCAGCAGTAAAATAAGTTGATAGATTTAATAATTTAAAAGCATGTTGTGTTAAAAGATCTAAACCAGAGTACTTTAAGTTATATTCTTTTAAAAATGCTTGAAAATCTTCTTGATCTAATTGTGAAAGTTCATGTTCTAATTTAATCGAAATAGGTAATAAAGTAACTTTTTTAGCTGTTGCTCATTTTTCTAAATTTTTGTAGTGAGAATTATTTTTTAGATTGTCTATATCATTTTGGGCAATATTAGCAACATATAAAATAGGTTTTAAAGTTAAAAGTTGATAACTTTTTAAGAATTTTAATTCTTTTTCTGAATAATCAAGTTCACGGGCTTGAATATTTTGTTCAAAAGCTTTTTGTAATTTTAAAGCTAATTCATATTCAATTTTAGTTTCTGCATCGGAAGTATTTTGTGCTTTTTTAGTTACACGTTTTAAAACATTTTCAATGATTGTCATATCAGAAAGTAATAATTCTAAATTAATTATTTCCAAATCTCTTAGTGGATTAATGCTATTAGCAACATGAACAATGTCATCATCTTCAAAACATCTAACTACTTGAATAATTGCATCTACTTCACGAATATTTGCTAAAAATTTATTCCCTAAACCTTCCCCTTTGGAAGCACCTTCAACTAGACCTGCAATATCAACAAACTGAAAAGTTGCAGGTAAGATTCTTTCTGGTTTAACAATTTTTGCTAGCTCATGTAATCGATTATCATTTAGTTCTACAATACTGATATTAGGTTCAATTGTAGTAAATGCATAATTGGCAGATTCAACTTGAGTTCTAGTTAAGGCTGAAAAAAGCGTTGATTTTCCAACATTGGGTAGCCCAACAATACCAGCTTTTAGTGACATATTTTTTCCTTTATAAAACATAAATTTTCTTTGAATTAAATAAATAATTATAGCATACAAAAAAATGCTTATTCTATATATATTTTTTACAATCAAACAAAATAAAAATTTATTTTTATGTAGAAAAAAATGTTTTTATTTCTAAAAGTTGCAATTAAGTAACTATTTAAAAAAACAGATCATATTGATCTGTTTTTAACAATGTTTTAAAATTCAGCAGCTAAAGCCTTAATTTCTGCATCAAAAGAATCTAAGTAAGCTTCTTTTGATAATTCAGTAGCTGGTGCAACTTTTGTTCCAGCAAGAATAAATGGTTTAGCAACTTGGGCACCTAAAAAGTTTCAAATTCCTCTTAAGTTTTCAGTATGGTCACCTCATGGGTATCAACCTAAAGGTGCACCTTGACTTGTTAATAATTGAACTTTTAAATTTGTTAATAAACCAATCGCATCACCTTTTTTAGAATATTTATAACTAAATGTTTTATCAGCTACACATATATGGTCAATATAGTTTTTTGTTGTAGCTGGATAGTGGAAATTTGTCATTGGCGTAGACATAACAACACGATCTACGCTTTTTAGTTGGTTAATGTATTTATCTGCATCTTCTGGATTTCAAAATTCTTTAAAGTTGTTAGTTGTTAAAGATTTTATTCCAGCACTTTCTTCGTTTAAATCTAGATATGTTACTTCTGCTTCAGGATGTAATTCTAAATAATGTTTCATAAAACGGTCACTTAATAGTGAAGAAAAAGAACCTGTTTTTTCAGTCATTGAAGATTTAATTACTAATACTTTCATATAAACTCCTTATTAATAAATATTTATTTTTCTTATTAATAATTTTAGCCTTTTTTTATTTTAAATTAATAAAAAAAGGCTAATAAAAGCCTTTTGTTTTGGTCATTAATAATGTCTTGGAGCGAGTGAAGGGAATCGAACCCTCACAATCAGCTTGGAAGGCTGAAGTTCTGCCATTAAACTACACTCGCGTTTAATTTGCTTTATTATTATATAAAAAAAATAAAAAAAAGCAAATATTTCATTTTAATGAATAAAAGCATAAAAAAACAACAAGTTTAGTGTATGTTTATTTTATTTTTGATTCAAAATTATGATTGATTCAATTTATTAAATTTTTCTGTTTTTTCTTTGTTTGATTTATTTTTCATTGCAAGAGCTTCTAAGATAGGTGTTGCAATAATGTCATTTTTAATATTTCCTAAAGCTACACCTGATTGACCATTTAACAATAAATCAACAGCTTTAATTCCCATTAATGTCGATTGAATTCTTTCTTGGGCAGTAGGAGTTCCACCGCGTTGAACATGTTCTAAAGCCATTGCTCTTGAAGCAATTCCAGTTTGAGCTTCAACTTCTTTTGCTAGAGCTTTAATATCTTCATAAATAAATTCACTTACAATTGCTATTACACTTCTTTTTTTCTTTGCAATCATTTGATCTTTTACAATTGCTACAATTTCTTCGGTAGTTTTTATTGCTTCATTAGTGATAATGATTTCAGCTCCGGTAGCTAAACCTGAATAAAGTGCTAAGTCTCCTGCACCGTGGCCCATTACTTCTAAAATTAAAAAACGATTGTGTGAATTAGAAGTATCTCTTAGTGAATCAACAGCTTTAACAATTGTATTTAAAGCTGTATCATAACCGATTGTAAAATCACTGGAAGTAATATCGTTGTCTATCGTTCCTGGCATTGTAATAGTTTTTACTCCAATTTCGTGTAATAATTGCGCTCCCATGTATGAACCATCACCACCAATTACAACTAAAGCATCAATTTCTAAATCTAATAAATTTTGTTTAGCTTGCATTCTTACTGCTGGATCTTTAAATTCTGGATATCTTGCAGAATAAATAAAAGTTCCACCTTTAGCTATATATTGATCAACATCAACATTTTTAGCATTTTGAATATTTTTTTCAACAAGACCTTTATATCCTTCATAAATTAAAAAAGTTTCTAAGTTATTTGCAAGGGCATGTTTTAGAACTGCTCTAATAGCATTATTCATCCCTGGAGCATCACCACCCGATGTTAAAACTGCAATTTTTTTGATTGTAGACATATATTTTTCTCTCCATTATTATTTAATTTAAATTAAAACAGATGTTAATTTTACCTTTTATGTTTTGAAAGGTCATTGCAAAACATAAAAGGTAAGGTAATATATAATGTAATGAAATTTTAACAAAAAACCACAATAAAATAAATTTAGTTTGCTAAATCATTAGGTTATAAAAATAACTTTTAAAATTGATGATGTTTTTAAAAGTTATTTTTATTCAATTACCATTTTTTTTACTAATTTCTATGTAAAAAATTAATAAAAAAAATGGCGGGATAGAAAGGATTTGAACCTTCGCGGGAGTTGCCTCCCCTAACACATTAGCAGTGTGTCCTCTTCAGCCTCTTGAGTACTATCCCAACATGATTAAATAGCCAAATTATTATACAATATTTTAATAAAAAAATAAAGTGATTAAACTAAAGTGGTATTGTTAAAAAGATACTGATTGCAATTCCAAAAAAAATCAATGTTGAAGTTGCATCAGTTAAGGTTGCTAAAATAGGAGCTGACATAACAGCGGGATCTTTGCCGATTTTGGAAGCTATCAAAGGAATAATTGAACCTAAAAATTTTGAAAAAATTATTACAAACAACATTGCAAGTGAAGCTGCAAAAGAAATAATTAAAATTCCCTCAAATTGTTTTAATGAACTATTTGGAATTATTGTTGTATTGAATAATTCTTTGGTTGCAGAAAAATATATCATTAAACGAGCAAAATTGATAGTCATCAAAATTGATCCGATAATTAAACCTACCATAAATTCTTTAAAAAGCACTTTACGAACAATATTGTCACCTTCAATTTCGCCTAGTGAAATTGCTCGAGTAATTGTAGTTGCTGCTTGAGAACCAGCATTTCCAGCTGAACCAGCAATAACAGGAATGATAGAAACAATGGTAGAAAAAAAAGTACTTACTCCAATTTTATTTAAATATGCACTGTGTTCTAATAAATTAGTAAATTGATCGATGATAATCTGTGAAAGTGTTGATCCTATCATTAAAATAATTAATCAAATTACTCTAGATTTTACAAGTTTAATAATTGCTGTTTTTAAATAGTCATCATCAATATTAGAAGAAGAAATACCAGCCATTTTATACATATCTTCAGTAGCTTCTTCTTGGAAAATATCAATAATATCATCAGAAGTCAACATCCCCACAATTCGACGAGAACTATTAATAACAGGAATTACAGACAAGTCATTATCAGCAAAAACATGAGCAGCTTCTTCTTTTTTATCATATGTACGAACAAAAGGTACAGGAAAAAGAATTTTTTTAACTTTAGTTTTTGGATCAGAGAAAACCAAATCTTCTAAAGTTACCGCTCCAATCAAATGTTTGTGTTGATCAACTACATAGTAATAATGAACTAACTCAGCTTCATCACGCATATCACGAATTTTTTTTAGAGCTTGTGAGCAACTTCATTGATCTTTGATATTGACAATATCAATAGACATAATTGAACCAACAACATCATCGCTATATTTTAAAATTTTATTGACATTATTTCTGGTTTCTTTGTCTGTATTTTTTAGAATTCTTTTTGCAAGATTAGAAGGAACTTCTTCTAAAATATCAGCAATTTCATCGGTGTATAATTCTTCCAAAACAGAAGCAATCATTTTATCAGAAAAATTTTTGATTAAATTTTGTTTTACTTCAGGAGATAAAAAAGAAAAAACTTCTCCAGAAATATCTGTACTAAGTAAACGAAAAAAAATTACACTTTCTTGTGGATCTAAATTTTCTACTTCGGCAGCAATTGAAGCAATAGGATTTGTTTTTGAGTAATCACGAATAAAGTTGACATCTTTATTTTGGATTGCTACTTTTAATGTCATATTGCCTCCGCTTTATTAATTAACTAAATGTTTTAATAAGTTTTCTTGAATTAAATCTAAGTTTGTAGAAAAAAACTTTCCTAGTTTAGCAATTGTTACATCACCATTTTCTTCTGAAACAACAATAGTAATGGCATCAGTTTGTTCACTAATCCCCATAGCAGCTCTGTGACGTGCTCCATATTTATTATTGATTGATTTTCCTGTAATTTTAAAGTATGTAGAAGCATAAGTAATTTTATTATCTTTAATAATAACAGCCCCATCATGTAATGGCGATTTTTTATTAAAAATAGCAATTAGTAAAGTTGAAGAAATATTGGCATTTAATTCCAGACCATCTGTTCTAAAACTACTTAAATCATCTTTTTTTTGAATTGTAATAATTGCGCCTGTTTTACTTTTTGATAATTCAATAATTGCTTCTTTTAAATGATAAATTAAATGTACTTTTGTTGTATTTCCTAATTTTGAAAAACTAGTTTTTTTGCTTTTTAATTTTTTAATTATATAAAAAACCAAAAAAATGATTGTCAGTAAAACAACTCAAACAAGTAATACAAAATTTAAAATTATAAAAGTATTTATCATAATTTTAAAATTATAGATTAATAACAATAAAAGAAAAAACTTTTCTCAATTTCAAAGTTGTTTAATAAGATAATTATTTTAAATAACAAAACAAGTAAAAATAAATTCAAAAAACATTAATAGTGTTTTTTAGTACTATTAATGTTTTTTATATTATGAAAATTTTATTGAATTTTAGCTAATCATTTTAAAATTTTTTGAGCGATTTGGTTTGCTTCAAAACCATGTAATTCATAGACAATTTGTCCGTCTGCAGAAGCACCAAATGTATCTGAAAAATGACCATTAAATTTATTGTATGTTGCTAATTTATATCACATTGAATCATTTGAAGCTTCAATGGCAAAAATTGGTTTTTGATCAATTTTTAGCTTTTTAATTAGTACTTCATCATTTACTAAGTCATTTAGAATCGGTACAGAAATTAATTGAGCTAAAATATTTTCTGATTTTAAAATATTTAATACTTTTTCTGCTAACTCCACTTCACTACCAGAAGCCAATAAAGTTAATTGAAAATGATCATTTTCAATAATGTGATAAGCTGCTTCTAAATTGTTTTTAGCTAAATTGTAAGATTTTAAAGGTTGGCGACAACCAATAATTGCATATTGTTCTTTTTTTGAACTAAAAGCTTTTTTAAAAGCTAATAGCATTTCTGATTCATCACAAGGGCGAACTACTTTAAAATTGGGGATAGATCTTAAACCTGTAATTTGTTCGATTGGTTGATGAGTTGGTCCATCACCACCAACTTGATAAGAATCATGGGTATAAATATGAATGTTTGTTAATTCCATCAATGAAGCTAATCTTAGGGCACTTTTAGCATAATCTGAAAACACTAAAAAAGTAGCATCAAGTGTTTTAAAGTTACTATATAAATTAATTCCATTATTAATAGCTGTCATTGCAAATTCACGAATCCCGTATTTAATATTTTTACCACCTTGTCAAAAATCTAAATTTCATCCAACTTTACAAGCAGCTTTTAAATCGGCTGATCCACCTAAAACATTTCATGCATTTTGATCAATATGTTCCATAATTGTAGGAATATAATCACGGGTAGCTAAATTAGATTTTGCAAAACTAACATCAAAACTAGGAAGTGGTAATTGATTATTTATTAATTTTAACAATTCATTGGCTAGTTCAGGAAAATGATTTGAGTATTCAGTGAATAATTCTTTCCATTGATCATATTTTTGGTTTTTATCTTTTATGATTTGAGCACCATATTGATAGTTACTTTCATCATATTCAAAAGGTTCAAAAGTTTTAAAATCAAGCGCTTTTTTATATTGAATTGTTGCTTCTGGGCTCAAAATTCCATTATGACCTTTAGGAGTATTTGCCACAGCAGTGCCTTTAGCAATTTCAGTTCTTACTTGAATATAAGTTGGTTGATCTGATTTTTTAGCTAACTCAATGGCTGCTAAAAAATTCTGTGTGTTATCATTTTCCATAATAATAACATTGAAATTTTGCGATTTGAAATATTGTTGAAAATCAATGTTATTTACTTCTGCTGAACTGGAATCAATTTGCATTGCATTATAGTCATGAATTAAAATTAATTTGTTTAATTTTAAAGTACCAGCCAATTGAATTGCTTCCAGTGCTACTCCTTCTTGTATACAACCATCTCCATGAACTACAAAAATGTGATTATCAATTATACGATAATTTTTTTTGTTAAATTTTTGCGCTAGATATTGTTGAGCAATGGCCATTCCCACACCCATGGCAATTCCTTGTCCTAATGGACCAGTTGATGCATCAACAAATTCTAATTTATCCATTTCAGGATGGGAAGGAGTTTTAGAATTTAAGATTTTATGGTTGATTAAATCTTCTTTATTCAAAATACCTAAAAAATTGTATAGTGAATAAATAGTTAAAGATCCATGACCCGCACTCAGAACAAAACGATCACGATTAATTCATTTTGGATCTTTAGTTGTAAATTTCATTACATTACCCACAAGGTTAGCGATTAAATTTGTTGCACCTAAAGCCATTCCTAAATGACCTTGTTTTGCATGATTAATTGCGTCTAAGGAAATTCCACGCATCGCTGAAACTAAAGCTTCATGCTTTTCTAAGTTTATCATTTTACACCTTTGCAACTTGTTTGTGATTGTTTTTGTTACCAGGTCAAGAAGGAATAAATTTAGCAAAAATTCCGTCCATTACTAAACCTAAGTAAAGGATAATTGCTCCTACAAGGGCAACATATTTGTTAATTTTTCCAAGTAATCCTGGGAATGCAGCAATGATGTAGTCAGTATCACCTCAGTTTAGTGAATTTAGGTTAACATCACTTTCTTGTGCTTTTGCTAAAGTATCTAGCGCAGAATTACTTGCTGGTACTCATGAACCTGCAATGAAAATAATTGGAATAAAGGTAATGAAAATACCCATCACAAATGAACCGATAATAGCTCCTCAAATTCCACCTTTAACATTTCCAAATACTCCTGAAGTTGCCCCTAAGAAAAAGTGTGGTACTAAACCAGGTAAAATTACTGCAGCTGCAGCTGAACTATGATCAATTGCAATTGTGATAAACATTGCAACAATTCCACCGGCAAATGATGATAGAAAACCAATAATTACAGCATTTGGTGCATAAGGGAAAACAACAGGACAGTCCACAGCAGCTTTTGAATTTTTAATTAATTTTTCACTAATCCCTTTAAACATTGGAACCAATTCACCAATAAATAAACGCACTCCAGCTAAGATGATTTCCACACCTGCTGTAAATGTAAAAGCTTGAACAAACATTGTTACAAGTCAATTTGAACTACTTAAAATATTGACAACATTTTCCTTACCTGCAATAATGCTAGTTGTTCCATCAATTGTTTGGTGGAATTTACCCATTTCATACATAATTCCAGCAGGTAAGAAAGCGATCATATAGAAAATAAAGATTGTTAATGAAATAGATACCATTGTATTTCTAAAAAAGTAAAGTGACTGAGGAAATTTAATTTGTTCAGTTGATAAAACTTTACCTTTTTTAATTTTGTAAATAACTTCACCAATTAGCCCACTCATTGCATAACCAAAACCACCTGTATGTCCCATTCCGATTTCGTTTGTACCAATGATTTGTCTCATATATCTTTGATTCACAGCAGGTGAAATAACCATGTATGCAGCAAGCACTAAGGCACCAATAATTAAAGCAATGGCAAAATCACCAGCATTATTTTGGAAGTCTAATCCCACTGCATATAAAGTTGCTGCTAAAGCTAATGATGTGTAGTATAAAACATGTCCTGATAAGAAAACATATTTTAATCTTGATAGCAATGCTAATAAAATATTAGCAATCATCCCTACAACCATGATTAGTGAACCTAAAGTTGCAATGGCTGGTAAAGCATTTGCTAAAATACCAGCAAAGGCATCGTTATTAGGAATGATGCCATTCAAACTATAAGTTTCTTGAAATAAAGGCTGGAATTTTTGAAGTGAACCTACTAATACTCCAGCTCCTCCACCCAAAATTAGAAAACCAATTATTACTTTAAAAACACTAATAATTGTTTGTGATACTTTTTTTCTTTGTATTAAAGCTCCAATTAAAACAAAGATACCAACCAAAAAAGCTGGAACTGATACAAAGTCTTTTAAAAAAATTAAAAATCACATTTTAGTTCCTCCTTAATGACTATTTGTTTTTATTTTCAAAATATTTTTGAAGCTTTTCTTCTAGTTCTTGTTTCGATAAAATATTTGTTAGAATAATTTTATCTTCTTCAGGAAAGTCCAAAGCTGGAGCAACATCTGCTCCAACTACAATTAAATCAACTCCTTCTTTAGAAAAAGAGGAAATATTTGTGTGTTCTACACTTTCATATTGAATTCCCATTGAGTCCAAAACACTTTTTACATTGATTTCCATCAACAGTGATGATCCCAAACCAGAACCACAAACACATTTAATATTCATGTTAATCTCCTTTATATTTATTAACCACTGTTCAAAATTGTTCTAAATTTTGAACAGTTAATATCTCTTGTTTGAAATTTTTATCCATAAAATACATTGCAAAATCTTGAATAAACCCCATATGAGAATCTGAGTCTGGTGTAGATAAAGTAATAATTATTCTAGCTGTTTTATCTGCTTGATCATTAAAGGTTACTGCTTCACTTAATATTAAAGTTGAAACAGCAGGTTTTAATGAATAATTACCAGGAGCAGCATGAAGTAAAGCGATACCTTTTTCTAAGACATAGTATGCACCATATTGTTTTGTAGATTCTAATATTGCTGTTTCCAGTTTTTCTGTAGCTTGTCCTTTATCCACAAGTTTTTGAACACCTAATTTAATAACATCTTTTCAATTTAATTTTTCTTTAATTCAAAATACATTATTTTGGTCAAATATTTTTTGCATTTTTATTTCCTTAATTGTTAGCGAATGCTAAATAAAACATGAGAATTCCAAAAATAATAAATATGAAAATGAATGCTATGATTACTCATATTCCAGCTTTTGGGGAAGTTTTAGTTTCTCATTTTTTGGGTTTAGGCATAGAATTTAATATAAAAAATTTATTAGGATTAGAATTTTTATCTAAATTATCTTTTTCAATTTTATAAATCAATTGTTGCATTTCTTCTGCAGTAAGTTTTTTGATTTTTTCAGAATTTTGACCATACAAATCAATCAATTTATTTTTTAAAAAATTTATGTCATTATCCATTATTTACCTCATTTTAAAAATAACTTTATTAAATCTGCAAAAGGCTCAATAGGTATTGTGATTATTTTTTGGATTAAAGTTCATTTTTTATATTTAAAATATTTTTTAGCTTGTTCAAATTCATGAACTGTAAGGTATTCTTTTAAAACTTTTTCGGTTTGTTTTAAAGATAATTGATGATTTTGTCTTTGTAAAAAATAATCAATTAATATAAGTAATAAAAAAAGTAAACCAAAAATTATTGCAAGTATTCAAATACTAAAAATTAAGCAAAAAGCCAAAACTCAAAAAGAAATAAATAAAAAGTATTTGATAATTTGTTTTTTAGGCTAAATGATTTCATGGATCAACAATATTAAATTTACGAAACTATAAATATTTGCTTCTAAATAGAGTTTATTTAGATTAATAAAGCTTTTTTTGAAATTAATATTATTTAATCAAAAATTAGCCTCTTTATCGTTTATTTGCAAAGTAATTTCTTTAGATTTTAAAAAATTTTGAAAAATAACGCCAGGATAAACATTTTTTAAATTTATTTTTCTGTATTTAATTTTCAGATTTTCTGCATAAATATAAAGCACAAATAAAGCAACAAAAATCCAAAATAAAACGAAAAATAAACCATAATAATTTAATTGTATTTCTCACATTATTTTTTATCTGAACTTAATAAATTATTTCTTTTAAAAAAATTAATTCATTTTAATTGGTCAATATTATTTTTCATTTTTTCGCTTTCAAATTTAATTTTTTCACCCAATTCTTCAAAAGTTAAAATTGGATAATTTGTTGAATTTTTTACCATAGAGTTAGGATTGTTTTTGATAAAAATTATTTCAAAAGTAACTTTATATTTACTTAGTAATTTTTCAATTTCTTGATATTTATTTTCTGAATTTAAGTTAATAATTTCTTGATTATTAGAAAAAATAATTTCAGACAATATATAAATTTTTTTATCAGTAACAATAATTGCAGGAATTAAGCTTTTTTTCACTTTGGCATGTGGGTTTTTTATTAATATATTTATAAAAAGTTTTAAATTGTTTAGCATTGCAAAAAAATGAAATTTTTCAACACTTTTTTGAGAAAGTAATTTCATAGATCCCTTATCTAGATCCATTTTTTTATTTGTATAAATTCTCCAGATAACAACAGCTAGCAAAATTACAATTAAAATTGAACTAAAAATTATTAGAAATAATTTAAGCATATTTTTACCTCAATTAATTTATGGATGGACTTAAAGTCCAAATAAATTTTATATAAATTATATTTTTATCTTTTTAATGTGAAAGGAACTTTCATAATTAAAATTAATAAGCTATAATTATTTTATGAACAGTGAAAAAGCTTCTTTTCCAATCATAACTAAAAAATTTAATTTAACTGATGTTGAAGAAAATATTTTAAATTTTATTAATTCTTTAAAATTAGAACCTTTTAATTTAACTTCATTAGAATTATCAAAAAAAGTTTTTTGTTCGGAAGCTTCTATCTCACGTTTTGTAAAACGCTATGGCTTTAGTTCTTACAGAAATTTTGTTTTTTATGTCAACAAAAAAATTGAAGAACTTAAGTCACAAACCAGAAATATTCATAATACAAAAGAAGATTTAGTAATTTTGAATAATATTCATAATTACTCTTTTCAAAATACGATTAATAATTTTAATATAGAACAAATTTATCAAGCAGCCAATCTTATTAATGTTTCCAAAAAAATTATGTGTATTGGAGTAGGTTCATCTAACAAATTAGCAAATGAACTATCATCTAATCTAGCAAAATCAGGAAAAAATGTTTTATTTAGTGAAGACTTTCACACAATTATGCCGTTAATTGGTTTATTAAACAAAAATTCTTGTGTAATTGTGGTATCAAATAATTTAAATAATAAAGAAATTATTTTTTCCATTCAACAATCTAGAAATCAAGGCGCAAAAATTATTGTTATTACTTCCAATGGCAAAAATCAATTTTCAGATTTAATAGATATCAAAATTCTTTATGAAAAAATTCATGATAATACTAAAAATGTTCCAGTTGCATCTAAGTTATCATCAATCATCATTATTGATTGTTTATTTGAAATTTATATGAATTTAGATAAAAAATATAGAAAAAATATTTACAAAACAGATAAAATTTTGCAAAAATGAAGACAAAGTTAGTTTTAAATATTAATGTGTGTAATTATCAATTAGCTTTTGATTATAATTGACTTTTCCTTGTAAATAAATATAGGAAATGTAGTTTAATGCAAGTATATAATATTTATTATTTTCTTGTCATATATATTCATCTTCTGAACTGACTTCTAAACAGGGCAGTAAAATGCTTTCACGACGAATATGTTCTTGGTTGAGTGCATAAGAGTAACTATAAACACTAGAAACAAAAAGATTTGTTAGTATTTTTGCAAAAAAATAATTAACAGAATTATCTAATTTTTCTAAATCTTTATTTTTATAATCCATCACATATGTATGTGATGTAGCAACAAAATCATAATCATGATAAAAACTATAACCTACACTACCATCTTTATTAATAGTTAGTTGATTTCTAAAAATAGGAATTGTTGGATCTAAATCATCCTTATTAATATACTTATAAGAATTATTTTTTGAACTAGTAACAACCTTAATGTAATTATCTTGAGCTTGATCAAGCAAATTATAATTTTTTAATGTCAATGATCCTGGAACAGTTATAAACTCAAATAAATCATCTAGTTTAAACGATTTTCAAATAATATTTGTTTTATCTTGTAAATAAGTTAATTCATACTTAGCTTTTTGTGCTTCATATTTAGCTTTTTGAGCTTCATACAATCTAATTGTTTTTTGCTCTTTATATTCTTTAGCTTGCTCCATTAAATCTTTTATATAATCAGTAGCAAGCGTATAATATTTACCATCTTCTATATATATATATATATTGGTCATCCGGTTTAACTTCTAAACAGGGTAGTAAAATACTTTCACGACTGATATTTTCTTGGTTTAATTTATATGAATAATTGTAGATATTGTTAGTAAAAGATTTGATAGTATTTTTGCTAAAAAATGATTAACTGAATTATCTAATTTTTCTAAATCTTTATTTTTATAACTTAAAATACACGTATCAGCAGTTGCGACAAAATCATAATCATGATAAAAGCAATAACCTACACTACCATTTTTATTAATAGTTAGTTGATTTCTAAAAATAGGAATTGTTGGATCTAAATCATCCTTATTAATATACTTATAAGAATTATTTTTTGAACTAGTAACAACCTTAATGTAATTATCCTGCACTTGATCAAGCAAATTATAATTTTTTAGTGTCAATGATCTTGAAACAGTTATAAACTCAAACAAATCACCTAGTTTAAACGATTTTCAAATAATTTCACCCATAATTTATTCCTTATTTATTATTTAACAAGACTGTTTTTCACCAAATCATAAATTAAATTCAGATCATGTTTTTTACAAAATTTAAAAATTATCCAGTTTGAATATTTTTAGTATTTTAATTTTACTAGCATTTTATATATTTATAATAATAAAGAAATTTTAATTTTATGTTAAAATAAAAAACGTTACTTAATGTAACCATTCTAAAAAGGTTCTAAATCTAAATATTTTTAAAAAAATATTTAGTACCTTCAAGATGAGCCATTATTAAGGAGAAATATGTTTGCAATTATTCAAACTGGTGGTAAACAATTACTTGTCAAAAAAGATGATACTATCTTTATTGAAAAAATTGAAGGTAACGAAGGTGATATAGTTACTTTTGATCAAGTACTAGTTTTAGACCAAAAAATCGGAGCACCTTTAGTTACTGGAGCAACAGTAACTGGTGTGATTGAAAAACAAGGAAAACAAAAGAAAATTATTGTTTATCGTCACAACGCAAAATCAACTCACAAAAGAAAATTAGGACATCGTCAACCTTATACAAGAGTAAAAATTACGGAATTGAAAGGATAATCAGAAATGGCAAAGACAAAAGCTGGTGGTTCGACTCGTAATGGTCGTGATTCCAAAGGAAGACGTTTAGGATTAAAATTAGGTGATGGTCAATTTGCAACAGCTGGTGCAATAATTTTTAGACAAAGAGGAACAAAAATCTTCCCCGGTACTAATGTGGGAAGAGGAAATGATGATACTCTTTTTGCTTTAATTGAGGGATACGTAAAATACGAAACTAAGAAAAATCGTAAATATGCATCCGTTTATACAGAAAGACAATAATTTTCATGCTAAAAATCTTACAAATTAATGTAAGATTTTTTTATTGACAGAATTAATATATAAGGAGCACTATGAAATTTATTGATCAGGTAAAATTACTAGTTCAAGCTGGTAAGGGAGGAGACGGAATGATTGCCTTCCGTCGTGAAGCTCACGTTGATCGTGGTGGCCCTTCAGGTGGCGATGGTGGCGATGGTGGTTCTGTTTATTTTGTACCTGACAGCGGAGTTAATACACTTTTAAGTTTACACTTAAAAAAAACTGTCAAAGCTGAAGATGGTGAAAATGGTAGAATTAAAAATCAATATGGAGCTAAAGGCAAAGATACTTTTGTCAAAGTACCTTTTGGTTCTGTGGTTTATCATAAAAATAAAATAATTGCAGATATTATAGAAGATCGACCTTACCTAATTGCTCAAGGTGGTAAAGGTGGAAGAGGAAACAGTAAATTTAAATCTTCTAGAAATACTGCACCGGAAATTTCTGAAAAAGGTGATCGAGGCCAAAAAATGGACATCTTCATAAATTTAAAAATTATGGCAGATGCAGGCTTAGTGGGAAAACCATCAGCTGGAAAATCAACTTTACTTTCGCGAATTTCTAATGCTAAACCCAAAATAGCAGATTATACTTTTACCACATTAGTGCCTCAACTTGGTTTAGTAAAATATTTTGAAAATTCATTTGTAGTAGCAGATTTACCAGGCTTAATTAAAGGCGCTTCACAAGGTAAAGGTTTAGGGATTAGATTTTTAAAACACTTAGAAAGATGTCGTGTCTTATTACATGTCATTGATTTTGGTGATCCTAATAAAGATCCCATCACAGATTATGAGCATATCAATCAAGAGATTAAAGCATACAATATAGGTTTAGAAAACAGAGCTCAAATTATAATTGCTAATAAAGCAGATTTAAGTAGTTTTCAACAACATCTAAAAGCTTTCAAAGCAAAATATCCTAGTCAGGAAATCATTACAATTAGTGCTTTAGAAAATGATGACTTTGACACATTAAAAGCAAAGATTTTTAAAATGATTGAAGCAAATAAAAATCCAATAATTGCAAAAGTTAAATCAGAAGTTACCATTAGTTTGAAAACATACTTCGAAGTTAAAAAAATTCATGAAGGATTATTTGAAATTTTTGGCCCAGAAATCGAAGAAATTTACCATAAAATTCCTTTAATTTCACATGATAATTTAATGCTTTTCAACAGAAAATTACGTCAGTTAGGTGTTTGAAAAGCATTAGAAAATCAAGGAGTTAAAAAAAATGACACAGTTAGAATTTTTGATTATGAATTTTTATGAGAAAATGACTAACTCTAAAAAAAGCTAACTACTTTAATTATTCTTTTTTTAGTTTAAAACAGTAAAAAATTGTTATAATTTTTAATAAAAAATACTTTCAAGGTAATTTTTTGTAATTTTATAATAAATAACTATACGTTGACACAGTGAATATAGTAAAATAAATTCTTGTAAATAAGATATTTTTAAATGAAAGTAAAGGAAAGATATGAAAAAAATATATAAATGAAGCGCTCTTAGTGTAAGTACAATTACGCCTATTGCAATTGTAATTTCGTGTGCTCCAAGTTCAGAAAGTAGTAATCAGCAATTACAGTACAAAAATTATATAGATGCTGATGCTTCATGAACTGCAACTGATTCAACTGCAACTCTTAAACTAAAAAACTTAGGGCAATTCATTGGCAAAAAACTTGTTGTTAATTATCGTGAAGTAGGTTCAACTAACTTCGCTTCTTTACCTGTTGAAGGTGGAATTGCAATTAATGATCAAAATAAAGATAATTTTACAGTTACTCTAACAAAATTAGGTTCAAAAAAAGAGTATGAAGTTAGATTTAATATTTTAGAACCTGGTGATTCAAGTGTTATTGTTGCTAGTTCAAATATTTGAACTAATGCTTTTACTACTAAAGCAGCACCAACTCCAGAACAACCAACTAGTCCAAGCCCTGCACCAACTACAGAAACTCCTCAAACTCCAGAAACAAAAACTGAAGAATTTTCATATTCAACAGATTTAATTTCTTCAAATGAAGTTCATTTAGTTTTTAATAATCTACATGATTATGTAGGTAAAAGCTTGCAGATTAATTACAAAGAAGTTATTGATAAATCAAAATTTACTTTAGAGAATTATTTTGATGTAACTAAAAAAGCTCCAACATCATTAGAATTAACTTTCAAATATCTAGAAGAATTTATTGGTAAAAAATTAAAAGTATCATACGCAAAAGAAACAACTGCATCAGCGCCAGCAACATCGCCAGAAACACCATCACCTGCTGTATCTGCCACATCAAGCGACACAAGCGACACAAGCGACACAAGCGACACAAGCGCTTCAACTCCAACAAGTGAGACAAGTCAATCTAATCCATCAAATGAAACAGCTACTCCAGCTCCAGCTCCAGCTCCAGCTCCAGCTCCAGCTCCTGAAACAGCTCCATCACCTATTACATATGAAGAAGCTAAACATGTAACATCAAGTGAAATTACTGTCGCAAATCAAAATGCTTTAACAGTTTCTTTATCTGGTTTAGAAGCATCTTCTAAATATAAAATTACAGTTTCTGTTATTACTGAAGCACCAGTACCTACAGAAGGTGAAACTGCTTCTTCTACTACAGAAACATCATTGCCTTTAGCTAATGAAACATCAAAAATTTTAGAAACACCTGCATCATCAACTGCAGAAACAACCGAAACAGCTCCAGCTCCAGTTACTTATTGAACAGTTAATACAACCACAATTTCTGAAGTTAATAATCAAAAATTTAGTGTTCCATTAACACAAGGTATTTCAAAAGAAAAAACTTATACTTTTGAAGTTAAAGCATTAAGTCAAAATTTAGTTAATTTTGGTACAGCAGAATCTACATTTACTACTCCTAAAAGTACAGGTGTAAAATTTGAATTAATTAATAAAACAGCTAAAATATTTATTGAAAATATTTCTAAAAAATATGATGGTGAAGCTTTAACAGTAAGTTTATTGAAAAATTCAGCTGCTGTATCATCAAGTGCAACAATTGTGTTAGAAAAAGTAAATTCTAAAAATGCTTTAGTTCAAAATCAAAAATTAAATCTTAATTTTGATAACTTAGAAGCAAACCAAGAATACACAATTCAAATTTCAGATCCTAAAACAGGGCAAATTATTAGTCAATTCTTTGATAGCAGTGCTGTTGTTTCATTTAAAATGTCTGAATCTATAAATAGCCTAGTGCAAACAGGACCTAAAACAGCAACTGTTAAATTAACAAATATAGACAAAAAATTAGCTGGTAAAAAAGTTGTTGTTGCATTTTTAAATAAAACAACAGATAAAGCAACAGCAGATTCTTTCAAAGATGAAGATCTTACTAAAAAGGTAGAAACTACACTTGCATTACCTACCGGAACTGATCAAAAATTAACAGCTAATTTAGAATTAACTGGATTAATTCCTGAAACAGATTATTTATATAAAGTATATTTAGAAGATGCACCAGAAATTTCTTTATTAGATACTGAAGTAAATAATTTTAAAACTACAAAATTCCCTAGAGCAAAAGTAAATGCAGATAATAATGTAATTATTACATTAGTAGGTAATAAAGTATCTGTAAATATTGAAAACATTGATAGTACATTTTCAAGTTCAATGCTTATGGCACGTGTTATTGAAAACCCAACCCCAAATGCTGCTTTAGATCCTACTATTTTAGACTTTTTTCCTGAAAATAAAAATAGTGTTAAAACTGGTAATGAATCAAAAGTAAATGCAGATAGTTCAAAAGAAATAACTGTATCTAATTTAGATTCATCAGTGAAATATGTTTTACAACTATTCGTTCATGATCAAACAAATCCATTACTTGAATCACCCATTACTTTTACTTCAAATCAAGCTCCAACAACAACTATTGTTTTAGATTCTGAAAATACTGTAAAAGTAAAAGTGGGAAGAACCCAAAATCTTGTTGGTGGAAAAATCAAAGTCAGTTATAGAAAAACTGGCAGCAGCAGCAGCAGCATGCCTTGACAAACAGCATCAACAAATGGATCTGCTACTCCACCAACAAGTGGTGATAATTCATATACTGTAGCTTCTTCTACAACTTCAAGTTCATCAGATTCATACGAATTTACTTTATCTAGTTTAGAAAAAACTGAATACCAAGTTAAAGTAGAATTCCAATCACCTGGTGCAACTCAGTGAGATGAATTAAAAGAAGAAACATTTAAATTACCTAGCTCATCTACAGAATCTAAATTGGCTGGATCAATTATAAATCTTGATGATGCACAACTAATTGCCGGATTAAATATTTTTGTTAAATACCAACTTAATAATAGTAGTGGAACATCAACTGAATGAACTAGCTCACCAACTATAGCAGTAAATGCTGAAGGAAAAGCAACTATAGAATTAAAAGGTTTACAAAAAAATGAAACTTACAAATATGAAGTTTACTTTAAAAAACCAGGAAGTAGCACAAATGATACATTAACAGATACTAAACTTTTAGCTGAAAGTACATTTAAAACATATGGTGATCCTATTGCTACTGTTACATATGAAACAGGTCAAACTAGTGCAACTATTAAAGTTTCACCATTAATTGAAAACGTATCTTCAATACTAACTTTACATTACCGTGAAGTAGCAGATGCAGCTTCTTCAACAACAAATAGTTGAAAAGCGGTAGAAGGTGCACCTCAAATCGTTACAGAAGCAAATAAAATTACTGGTGTTGAATTTAAATTAACAACTTTAGAATCAGGAAAAACTTATGAATACAAAGTTGTTGATGAAAAAGGAACAGAAATTATTATTCCAGCTTCATTAAAACCTAGTGATTCAACTCCAGCAGCAGGCTCAGCTGCCACATCTTAATAACATAAAAAAATACTTTATTATAAAGTATTTTTTTCTTTACTTATTTTTAAAATCTGATAAAATTAAATAGATCCGTTGGAATAGTACCCAAGCGGGTTTTAAGAAATATTAATAAATATTTCTGCGTATAATAAAACATCTTAAAGACATTTGCAATGTTATTCCATATGCTTAATAAGGTAATAACTCCGAGGAGTTATTACATTTTTTATTTAATAAAACTAAAATTTAGAAAAAATGATAAAATTATTTTAAAAATATTTCTCATTTTATAAAAATATTGTATAATTCAAAAGCATTTAAAACAACTAAATATTATTTAGTTCCATATTGGAGAAGTAGCTCAGCTTGGTAGAGCACTTGGTTTGGGACCAAGTGGTCGCAGGTTCGAATCCTGTCTTCTTCACCATTTTGGGGGGGTAGCTCACCTGGCTAGAGCGCCTGCCTTGCACGCAGGAGGTAGAGGGTTCGACTCCCTTCCTCTCCACCATTATGGCTCTGTAGCTCAGTTGGTTAGAGCATCCGGTTCATACCCGGAAGGTCAAGAGTTCGACTCTCTTTGGAGCCACCATATGGAATTAAATAGGTTATTTAGGACCTATAGCTCAGTTGGTTAGAGCAACCGGCTCATAACCGGTCGGTCGCTGGTTCGAGCCCAGCTGGGTCCACCAAGGGCAATTACCCAAGTCTGGCTGAAGGGACTAGTCTTGAAAACTAGCAGGGGCTTCACGGCCCGCGGGGGTTCGAATCCCTCATTGCCCGCCAGTGTTTATTAAAAGTTAAAAACTTTCAATAGGCAATATACCATCTAAATGCATTATTGATGCATTTCAATATAGCGGAGTGGAGCAGTTGGCAGCTCGTTGGGCTCATAACCCAAAGGTCATAGGTTCGAATCCTATCTCCGCAACCAATGGTTCAGTGGTAAAGTGGTTTAATACGCCTCCCTGTCACGGAGGAGATCGCGGGTTCGATCCCCGTCTGGACCGCCATTAGGCTTTGTAGCTCAGTAGGTAGAGCAACGGATTGAAGCTCCGTGTGTCGCTGGTTCGATTCCTGCCGAAGCCACCATATCATCCATATATGGCCTTGCACTCATCATTAATGATGAGTGTTTTTTCTTTTTTTTTATCATTTTTCTACATTCATATAATGAGAAGAAAATAAAAAAGGAGTTTACAATGTTACTAATTAATATGCCGATTGTGATCCCACAACAAAATCAACAACAAAAAATTATTTCTAGAACTCACTACATTCCATACCATCAAGCTAATTTAAATCAGCTTAATGAAAATGACCAAAGTGTGATAGAACTAAAACGATATTTAGTAAATGGTTTATTTGCTAGTAAAGGACAATTTTTAACAGAACAAAGTTTTTATTGATCACACTATTTTCAATGAAATAACAGCAATCAATTACAAACTGCTTTAGAACAATTAAATACAGGAAAATGAAATCAAACTTTCCTAAGTCCTAATTTCACAAAAAATTTGCAATTTAAAAAATTGCAAGGTATTTCTTCTATTACTAATTTAAGGGATCATGAAAATAATGAATATATGAAAATTGTTAATCAAATTGCGGTGAAACATCAAGAAAATGAAAAAGAATATTTAGTATCTGAAAATGGCATTCATTTTCTTAGCCCTAAAACTTATTCCAACCACTTGCAAGTTGTCAATTCTCAAATAGTTAGTAAAAATAATATCATTTATAACAATATTATTTTGTATCCTCAAAAATTGCAACAAGGAATACATAATAAAGTACTTTTTAAAGTTGCAATATTTAATGATAATGAGGAAGATATTGCAAGGGATATAGCATTATTACCAAAAAAAGTTTCTGGTTTACCTCTTAAAGGGAATAGTTCTTTAGATCTCCAGTTTGTTCTAAACAATACTAGTAATCCAGAAACAATTAATAATCAAAAAATTATTGGTACCATCGAAATAATAAGCAACACTTTTTATGATATGAAAAGCCAACAAACTATCAAGGGGTTGAATAAAAATGCCAATAAAGGTTATATTATTCCCTTTAATTTTCAAGGTGAATTAAATTATGTAATAGAAACTGACCTAAATGAGGATTTTTCTAATCTTCATTTAGGTCTACATCAAACTATTTTACAACCTTATTTAGATCACTACGAGGGAATTAAAAAACTGAAAATTATTTACAAAAATGATATAGATAATGTTTTCTTACCTTATACAATTAAAAGTAGAGATTTTGTTAAAATAGCTTTACAAAAGTTATCTTTGCAAACTATTTTACATTTAAGTAAAAAAGAAGAAAATGAAAATCTTGAATAAATTAAAATATGCTTGGCAAAAAATTAATTTAGCTAAAAAATGAAAAATGCTTTTATTAGTTTCTTTAATTATTGGTTTAGTTCCCATTACTTTTGTAACTATTGAACTAATTAAAAAAAATCAAACAGAAAAATATTCTTTATTTGATGATAAGCAGAAGTTAACTGAGACAGTAGTTTTCCCAAAAATTGATATAAGTGATTTTTACGATTATTTAGAATATAAAGGCAATAAGTTATTAATAAGTGATAACTTTATTGCTGCCATTATTCAAGAAACAATAAAAACAATGAACAAAACAACAGGTAAAATAACCTTTAACTATAAAAAAATTAATGATCAAAGTGTAGAATTTCATTTTAAATGAACTGATCAAAATTTAAGTGAAGTAAATAATTTTCAAATAGATTTATCTTAATGTTATAATTTTAAGATGTCAAATTCAGATATTGAAAAATTTATTTTTAACAACCTTGAAAGAATGGGTGCTAAAAATTTAAAAAAAGATAGTATCATTTTAAATGTAGGTATTGATTCTTTAGATTTAGTAGAAATGGTAACTGATTTAGAAGAACATTTTTCCATTGAAATTAGCGATGATGAATTAATGAGCATTAAAACTATTAATGATGTTATCGAAATGGTAACAAAAAAAATAACTAAATAATAACATAAACATATTTAAAAACCCAAGTAGCAGAAAAAGCTATTTGAGTTTTTTTATTTTCATGCATTTTTTTTACATTTACTTAATGAAGTGACAGTAAAAAAGGAGAATAAATGAAATATGTACTAGTTTATTTCGCAATCAAATACAAAGGTGATTTTAATCAAATATATGAAGCATTATTAAAAAATGAATTAATTTCATTTTCAGAAATTGAAGAAGTTAAAAAACAAGTTGAAGCTCGAAAAATCAAAGCGATTACTATTTTAGATTGAGATTACCCCCAGGAATTTAAATTTTTAGCTAAACCACCATTTGTGATTTTTTATGAAGGTAATAAACTGCTTTTATACAATAAACATAAAATATGTTTAACTGGTGAACATCAGACACAAAATATCGAATTTTATTTTAATAAAACATTGCCGGAAGTAATTAAAAAACAAACATTAATTACTAATTATTCGAAAGCCATGGATCACAAAATAGTTAATTATTTTCAAAAAAATGATAAACCAATAATTTATATTTCATGTAATGGTATAGAAAATCCTTTTTTTCATGAACCGGTAAAAGTTACAGATCAAACTTTAATTATTTCAGAAAGTCCAAGTAATGTAAATATTTCAAGAAATAGACTAAGAGCTCGTAACCGTTTAGTATCTGCACTTGGAGAATCATTAGTTATTTATTCTTCTAAAAAAAGAAGTCAAGCTAATACTTTAGTAACGGAGTTTTTGAATTTAGGAAAAGAAATTTATTGTTTCCCTGGTGATATAAGCGAAGATGATGGAAATAATTATTTAATTAGTCAAGGAGCACATTTAATTACATCAATTATTGATGTTAATTAAATGCAAATTTAAAGATTTAAATGTTATTAAATGGTAAAATTATATGGATATTTTATTTTATAAAGGATGTATAAATGACCCCACATATTAAAGCTAAAAAAGAAGATATTGCAAAAATTGTTTTAATGCCAGGAGACCCGCTGAGAGCAAAATTTATTGCTGAAACTTTCTTGGAAGATTACAGATTAGTTAACACAGTTAGAAACTGTTTTATGTATACAGGTAAATATAAAGGTAAGGAAATTACTGTAGCCGCTTCAGGTATGGGAATTCCTTCAATCGGGATTTACTCATATGAATTATTCAAATTTTACGATGTAGAAAAAATTGTCAGAATTGGATCAGCAGGAGCATACAAAGCTGAATTAAAACTTTATGACATTATTCTTGTTGAAAGTGCTTATTCAGATTCAACTACCTTTACTGAACTTGTTCTAGGAGAAAAAACACATGTTATGTATCCTTCAAAAGAATTAAATGAAGCATTATTAAAAAATGCTGAAAAATTAAATATTCCTGTAACTACAGGAAGAGTCCATTCTTCAGATGTTTTTTATTCATCTAGATCATTAGAAGAAACATTAAAAATTACAGAAGCAATTGCAGTAGAAATGGAATCTTTCGCCTTATTTACAAATGCTAAAAAACTAGGTAAGCAAGCTGCATGTTTATTAACTGTCAGTGATAATCTAATTACCCATGAATTAACCTCACCCGAAGAGAGAGAACAAAAATTTAATAAAATGATGGAAATTGCCTTAGAACTAGCTTAATTTTTTAAGTTAGTTTTTATTAGTAAAAAATATTAATTAGAAAGAAGTTTAATGACAATAATTGATTTAATTAACAAAAAGAAAAATAAAAAAGAATTAACAGAACAAGAAATTAAATTTTTAATCGATAATTATGTAAATGATAATATTAAAGATTATCAAATGTCTGCATTTTTAATGGCAACGTTTATAAATGGTATGACTACTAAAGAAACCTCATATTTAACTTTAGCAATGATGCATTCAGGAAAAGTAATAGACTTAAGTTTAATTCCTGGAATCAAAGTAGACAAACACTCAACTGGTGGAGTAGGAGATAAAACTACTTTAGTAATTGGCCCTATTCTTGCTTCTCTAGGTATTCCGGTTGCTAAAATGTCAGGTAGAGGATTAGGACATACAGGTGGAACAATTGATAAATTAGAATCAATTGAAGGATTTCAAACTGAACTAGATTATGAAACTTTTATTAAACAAGTTCAAGATATTAATATTGCTTTAATGGGACAAACTGATGATTTAGTTCCTGCAGATAAAAAAATTTATGCCCTAAGAGATGTTACTGGAACTGTCGACTCAATGCCTCTAATTGCTTCTTCAATTATGTCTAAAAAGTTAGCGGTAGGAGCAGATGCAATTTTATTAGATGTAAAATGTGGTAATGGTGCATTTATGAAAGATTTAGAATCTGCAATGCAATTAGGGCAAGAAATGATTAATATAGGTAAAGAATTAAACCGTGATGTTAAAGTAGAAATTACTAACATGGATAAACCAATCGGTTGTGAAATCGGTAATAAAAACGAAGTGCTAGAAGCTATTAAAACTTTGCAAGGTCAAGGACCAAAAGATTTCACAGAATTATGTTATTCTTCATGTGAAACGATTATTATGCAATCACAAAAAGCTTCAAACCGTGATGAAGCTAAAAAAATGATTGATGCAACAATCAAAGAAGGTAAAGCCTTAGAAAAGTTTTATGAGTTTATCGCAGCGCAAAATGGAAACGTCGAAAAATTGAAATCAGCAAGTTTTTGACAACCAAAACATGCATTAGAAATAAAAGCTACTTCAGAAGGATTTTTTAATATTAAGTCAGCTTTAGATTTTGGCATGGTTTCATCAAAATTAGGAGCAGGTAGATTTAGTAAAACTGATATTATTGATTTTGATGCTGGTATAACATTAAATAAAAAGACAAATGATCTAGTGAAAAAAGGTGAAATCTTATTTACACTATATTCATCTAAACCAATTGATCCAAAAATTGTAGAAGATTTAAATGATTCATATGAAATTAATCCAGAACAAATTGAAAATAAAGTTATTTTAAAAAGGATGGAATAGATATGAATTTCAACAAAATGATTGATCATACTCTTCTAAAACCAGAAGCTAAAACTACAGATATTGATAAATTAATTCAAGAAGCAATTGAATATCAATTTGCTACAGTGTGCGTTAATTCATCATGAGTATCATATGTTTATTCAAAACTAAAAAATACTAATGTGGGAATCACATCAGTTATTGGTTTTCCTTTAGGGGCAATGGATACAAATTCAAAAGTTTTTGAAGCTAAATCAGCTATCGAAGCTGGAGCTAATGAAATTGATATGGTTATTAATATTGGAAGATTTAAAGACCATGACTATGATTATGTATTAAAAGAAATTCAAGCTATCAAAAAAGCGATAGGAACTCATATATTAAAAGTTATTATCGAAACTGCTTTATTGTCAAAAGAAGAAATTTTAAAAATTTCTGAAATTGTTGTTAATTCAGGTGCTGATTTTATTAAAACTTCAACAGGTTTTTCTACAAGAGGAGCTACTATAGAAGATATTATTTTAATGAAATCAGTAGTAGGTGATACAATAGAAATAAAAGCAGCAGGTGGTATCAGAAAAATTGAAGATCTAGAAAGTATGCATAAAGAAGGTGCTACTAGATTTGGGACTTCATCAGCTGTGCAAATTTTAAGTAATGAAAAAATCTCAAAAAACAACTACTAATAAATAAAAAAGAGAGGATAAAAATGGTAAAAGTTTTAGATCATCCGCTAATTAAAACGAAGTTAACAATTATGCGTGATGAAAAAACATCACATCAAGTTTTCAGAAAACTTTTAGAAGAAATTTCATCACTAATGGTTTATGAAATTTTACGTAATTATGAGACTAAATCATTATTAGTTCAAACACCAACAGGATCAATTGCAAAGGGCGAGCAAATGGATAAAGAAATTGTCATTATTCCTATTTTAAGAGCCGGTTTGGGAATGGTGCAAGGAATTCTTTCATTAGTTCCTGATGCCAGAGTAGGACATGTAGGACTTTATCGTGACGAAAAAACTTTTGAATCACACGAATATTTTTATAAAATTCCTGATGTTGCTAAAGATTCATACATGATAGTTGTAGATCCTATGTTGGCGACAGGTATTTCTGCATTTGATTGTATTAAAAGGTTAAAAAAAGATGGTTTTACCAACATTAAACTTGTTTGTCTTGTAGGTGTTAATGAAGGAATTGAAAAAATCCAAACAGTTTTTCCTGATGTAAATATTTATCTATCAGCAAGAGACGAAAAATTAAATAGTAAAAAATACATTATTCCCGGTCTAGGTGACGCCGGAGACCGTATTTTTGGGACTAAATAATGTATCAACAATTTAAAACTCATTCACCAAAAATAACTTTCCAAATTACTTTTGCCGGCATCATGTTGGGATTAGTTTTACTATTTACATTTTTAAATCGTTTTCTAGCATTTTATGGATTTTTAAAATTTGATTTTTCAATTATTTTTATTACCATAACTTATATAGTTGCGGGTTGAAAACCTACTTTATTAATTTTACTATTAAGATTTTTTATTGCTCCTTCATATAATGAAGGTTACACTTCTTTAGGTTTTTTAGGGCAAGGAGTTTTATTAATTGTTTCGCTTTTATACATTGGATCTTTATGGATTTCACATTATTTATTCAATTTTAAAAATAAACATCTAACTAAAATAGTCCAATTTACATTTGCATCTTTAGTTACAATAATTATTATTAATATTTTAAATATTTTCTTAATCAATCCACTATTTTTCTCTATTTTTGAGAATAGATTTGTAAATTTTTATATGATTATAGACAATTGAGAAACTTACAAAACATTATTCTTTTTATTACCTAATTACTTTTTAGGTAGCTTAGCTCTGTACTCTTCTTTTAACGTTATTTTATTAGTGATAACATCTCTTACTTGTTATGCTGTAACAGAAGGATACGAAAAAATACATAAAAATGGCATTCAATTATAGAGATTGCTAAATTATTGTATAATTATCTAATATATTTAAATTTTTTAAAATTAAGAAATGAGGTCAAATGTTAATACCATTTGTTAAATTACACCGCGAAATCTATTTTCCAGGAACACGAGTAACTCTAACCTCTACTAATGAACAAGAAAAGTTAGCAATGGAAATAGCATGAAATTCAGACAAGAAATTTATTGCTTTATTCCCTTCTAAAAAAGAGAAAAAAAATGCAAAAATTAATGATGTTGCTGAACTTTACCATTTTGGTGTTATCGGCCAAATGGTAAGTATTGATTCTAGACCTAAAAAAACTAAAGTTGAACTTAATATATTAGGTAGACTTGTTGTAAGCAAAATCTATCCAAGTGATGTTGACATGACATGAAATGTAATGGCTGAAGTAAAAGAATATGTCATAACTCATGCAGATAATGAAGAAATGCTAAAAAATCGTCTAGACATTATTAGTGCTATTTTCGGTGATATATTAGATAATATTAAACATATACCAAGTCATGATAAATATAATTTAGAGTTTTTATATAATGCCAAACCAGACCAAGCCGTGAGAGTAGTTGATATTTTATGTTCATTTTTAAATAAAACATTTGAGCAAAAATATGATATTTTTTCAACTCAAAGTTTAATTGAACAATTAGACATTTTAATTGATGATTTACAATTCGAAGAAATGTCTAGAGAAATTGACAATGAAGTTGATTCAGAAATTCGTCAAAATTTAGATGCACAACAAAGAGAATTTATTTTAAGAGAAAAAGTTAAAGTAATTCGCAAAAAATTAGGTGATGATAATGCTGATGATGAAGATGAATTTATCAAATATACTTCCAGCGGTGAAGGTAAATTAATTTATCCTGAATACATCAAAAAAATTATTATTGCTGAAAAAAGACGACTAAAAGGAATGATGTCAACTTCTCCAGAGGCTAATATTTCAAGAACTTATTTAGACTGATTACAAAAATTACCTTGAAGAATTGTCAAACCTGATTTTCTAGAACTAAAAAAAGCTAAAAAGATTTTAGATGAAAATCATTTTGGTTTAAAAGAAGTAAAAGAAAGAATTTTAGAATTTATTGCTATTTTAACCAAACAAAAAGCTACTGGATTAGATGAAAACTTTAAACCTATTAGAAAAAAATTATTAGTTGATGAAAGTTTATTTGTAGAAAATAAAAAGCAAAAAAATAGTCCCAAACAAAAATTTAATGTTCCAATCATTACTTTAGTTGGTCCACCAGGAACAGGAAAAACCTCTTTAGCTAAATCAATTGCTGATGCCATGGGTCGTAAATTCGTTAAAATTTCACTAGGTGGAGTGCATGATGAATCTGAAATTCGAGGGCATAGAAGAACTTATGTTGGAGCTATGCCAGGGAAAGTAATTCAAGCCATTAAAAAAGCTGGAGTTTCAAATCCACTTATCTTATTAGATGAAATTGATAAATTATCTTCTAATTATAAAGGTGATCCAGCTTCTGCGATGTTAGAAGTATTAGATCCAGAGCAAAATGCTCATTTTCAAGATCATTATTTAGAAGCTGAATACGACTTATCAAAAGTCTTATTCATTGCAACAGCTAACTATTATGAAGGAATTCCTGAACCATTGATGGACAGGGTAGAAATCATTGAAGTTTCTTCTTATACATTATTAGAAAAAATTCAAATTTGTCGTGATTATTTAATTGCAAAAACATTAGAACAAAACTTTTTAGAACCCGAATACTTTGATATTTCAGATGAAGTAATTGAATTTATTATTCAAAAATACACCCGTGAAGCTGGAGTAAGGGAATTAAAAAGAATTTTAGATAAACTAGCACGTAAAATTGTTGTAAAACAAATTAATAAAGAAATCAAAGAAAATAAATTTACTATCACAAAAGAAATTACAACTAAATTTTTAGGTGTGGAAAAATTCAGCGATGAAGAAAATGATGGAAAAGAACAAATTGGTGCAGTTAATGGTCTTGCATATACTCAATATGGTGGTTCAACTTTATCAATTGAAGTTTCAACTTCAGCTGGTAAAGGTGAATTGAAACTTACAGGTCAATTAAAAGATGTTATGCAAGAATCAGCGCAGATTGCTCTTTCATATGTGCGTTCAAATGCTGAACAATTCCGTATTAAAGATTTTGACTGAGATTCAAATAATATTCACATTCATGTCCCTGAAGGAGCTGTTCCCAAAGATGGTCCTTCAGCTGGAGTAACATTTACAACAGCAATTATTTCTGCCTTAGCCAAAAAGTCAATAAGTCATCAAATAGGTATGACTGGCGAAATTACTTTAAGAGGAAAAGTTTTAGCAATTGGTGGATTAAAAGAAAAATCACTTGCAGCTTTAAAATTTGGAATCAAAACTGTTTTTATTCCAAAAGATAATGAAAAAAACCTTGAAGAACTTTCAGATCAAGTTAAAAAGAATATTACCTTTATACCAGTTTCACATTATGATGAAATTGCTAAATATTTATTCAAATAAAAGCCTTATTGGCTTTTTTTTATATCACATTTTTAGCACTATTTTAATGAAAGTGCTAAAAATGTGATATAATTGGTTAATAGAATTAAGGAGGTAATTATGAATAATACAAATAATGAAAATGCATTAATGAAATATGGTAGAAATTTAACTGATTTAGCTAAAAATAATAAACTAGAGCCAGTTATTGGTCGTGATGATGAAATTCGAAGAATTATCCACATTCTTTCCAGAAAAAATAAAAATAATCCAATTTTAGTTGGAGAACCTGGAGTAGGTAAAACTGCCATTGTTGAAGGTTTAGCAACTAAAATAGTTCAAGGTTCTGTGCCTGAAAATTTAAAAAATATGGAATTATATGAAATTGATTTACCTGCTTTAATCGCTGGTGCATCATATCAAGGTGAATTTGAAAAAAGATTAAAAGACATTATGAAAGCGATTGAAGAATCAGAAAATAAAGTAATTATTTTTATTGATGAAATTCATATGATTGTTGGTGCTGGAAAAACTTCGGGAGCAATGGATGCGGCAAATATTGTAAAACCAGCTATGGCTCGCGATCAAATTAAATTAATTGGTTCAACAACTTTGGAAGAATACAAATTATATATAGAAAAAGATCCAGCGCTTGAAAGAAGAATGCAAAAAATTTCTGTCAAAGAACCATCAATTGAATCTACTATTACAATTTTAAGAGGAATTAAATCCAGATTTGAAGAATTTCACAAAGTAAAAATTGATGATAATGCACTAATTGCTGCTGCAAATCTATCAAATCGTTATATTGCTGATCGTTTTTTACCGGATAAAGCAATTGACTTAATTGATGAAGCAGCTGCTTCTATTAAAACTGAAATGAATTATTTACCTGAAAGTTTAGAACGTGCAAATCAAAAAATTGCTCAATTAGAAATGGAAAAAGCTGCTAAAAAAACTCAAAAAACAGCAGAAGCAACAGAAAGAATTACAGAAATTGATAAAGAATTAAAGACTTTAAAAACGCAAGCAGATGAAATTTATCAAAAATGGAAATCAGAAAAAGATGCAATTGATAAAATAGCAGCAATTAAAACACAAATTAATGAATTAAATCATAAAGCAAATTTTTATAAAGGTGAAGGTAAATATCGTGAAGCTTCTGAAATTGCTTATTTAAAAATTCCTCAACTAGAAAAAGAACTAGCTCAATTAGAAAAAATAGCTGAAAACAAAATTTCAAAAGAAATTATGACCAGTGAAGATATTGCGAAAGTGGTTTCTAAATGAACTAAAATTCCTTTAGAAAAATTAGTAAAAAGTCAAAAAGATAAATTATTAGAATTAGAAGCTAATTTATCACAAAGAATTAAGGGACAACAAGAAGCTAATAAACTGGTAGCAAATGTTATTCTTCGTTCTAAAGCAAACATTAATGATCCCTTTAAACCCATCGGTTCATTCCTGTTTTTAGGTCCAACGGGGGTGGGTAAAACTGAATTAGCAAGATCATTAGCTTTCAATTTATTTGATTCTGAAAAACAAATGATTCGTTTAGATATGTCTGAGTACATGGAAAAACATTCAGTATCTAAAATTATAGGTTCACCTCCAGGTTATGTAGGTTTTGAACAATCAGGACAACTAACAGAAAAAGTTAGACAACAGCCTTATTCAATTGTTTTATTTGATGAAATTGAGAAAGCTCATCCTGATGTTTTAAATCTTTTATTACAAATTTTAGATACAGGAGCTTTAACTGATTCTAAAGGAAGAAACATCAATTTTAAAAACACAATTATAATCATGACTTCCAACATTGCATCTCAAGAAATTTTGGATAATAAATTAAACAAAAAAGAGTTAGATCAAATTTTACTAAAACATTTCCGCCCTGAATTTATTAACAGAATCGATGAAATTATTGCATTTAATAAATTAGATGAAAATAGTGTTAGAGAAATTATTAAATTAGAGTTAAATAAATTAGCTCAAAGAATCCAAAATACTTATAAATTAAAAGTAGAATATTCAGAAGCTTTAATTAACTATATTCTAAAAGAAGCGTATGATGTCAATTTTGGAGCAAGACCAATTAAAAGATTTATTCAAAAAAACATTGAAAAAGAAATTGCCTTATTTTTAATCTCTCATAATTTAGAAGAAAAAGACACAATGTTTTTAGATTATTCAAACAATAAAATTACAATTAAAGTTTCATAATAAAAAACTAACCTCATAATGAAGGTTAGTTTTTTCCTTTTAATGAAAAAAACTTTAATTTTTATAAAATTAAGTTAATTAAGTATGAACTTTTTACTAACAACTTGTGCAAAATTCATTCACTATTTTGCACAAGTTATGGAGTATTTTTTAAAAAGCCAGTTTCAGCCCATATTGATTTATTTTTTTGTATCTTTTTTATTTTCATAAAAATAAAAAAGTAATAAAATAATTTAGACATAGTTATAAATTGTGTCAGTTTAGATAGGAATATAATGTCATTTCCAAAAAAAATATTTTTAACTTGATTAACATTATATTTGCTAGGATCTGTAATTAGTATTGTTTTAATGTTTACCATTAACAATAAGTCAATACTTTTGGGATGGATTTGAAGTGGGATTGGAAATATTTTTTTTATATTTCCAAAGTTATTTTTCTTAAATGAAAAATATAAAAATCAAAGTGAAGCAAAAAACAGTTTTAATAAAATGAAATATTTGATTTTTACATATACAAATAGTTTTATTCAAATTTTATTAGCACTATTTTTGATTTTTATTAATTATTGAGCCAATGGTAATTGATCAAATGTTTTATTAGCACCTTTGAATATTATAAGTTTCGTTGTAGGTTCAAGTATACCCATGATTACATTTTTAATTGCAGCATCGTTAAGCCGAAAGGAGTAAAATTTGAATATTCTAACTGAAAGTTCAACTCCCAATATCGAAATGCCAAAAACTATGGCAATTGATTTTGCAAAGAATTTTTTGGACGCGCAATCATTTTGAATGCAACCACAACTATTTTCAATGATAATTGCAACAATTTTAATCATTATTATTGCAGTAGTAGTTTACTTCAAAGTTAAAAAAGTTAAACCCAACCAAGCACCTAATACAACTGCTTACATTGCTGAGCAATATGTATCTTTAGTTGATAACATGGTTGAAACTAGTGGTGAAGGAAAAATGAATAAAACCGCGCCATATTTTTTTACATTATTAACTTTTTTAATTTTTGGTAATTTGCTTTCTTTAATTGGATTGGAATCTATTTCAACATCTTATTCAGTACCCTTAACTTTGGGAATAATTACATGATTGGGAATTTATGTTTCAGGGATTGTGCATGCTAAATTGAGATGGTTTTTAAAATTTGCAAAAAATCCATTAGATCTAATCGGAGTTCAATCAAGTTTAATTTCTTTAACATTTAGGATGTTTGGAAACTTGATTGGAGGAGTAGTATTATTAATTCTAATTCAAGTTTTTACAGCTTGAATTTGAGAAATGATACCAGTTCCAGGTATTTGAAGAGTTAACTTTTTAAATTCAATTGTTGCAGTACCATTTAAATTTTATTTTGATATTTTTGGTACTTTAATTCAAGCCTTTATTTTTGTACTGCTATCAACAATTTTCTGAGGTACAGAACTAACTCAAGATTTACCACAAAAAAAGGCAAAAAAAATCAAAAAATCTATATTTTTACATAAAAAACAAACAACATTAAATTAAGGACACAAAAATGAATGAAATTTTAAATTTATTTAATGACACAGTTGCTACATCAACAACAGATGCTAATGCAGGAATTACAGTAGGTAAAGGATTAGTTGCTATAGGAGCTGGTCTTGCCATGATAGGCGGAGCATCAGTAGGGGTTGGACAAGGTATTGCTGTAGGTCGTGCAGCAGATGCAATCGGAAGAAACCCTGAAGCTGAAAAAGTAGTTAGAACAAACTTAATTATTGGACTAGCTATTTCTGAAACTTCAGCTATCTATGCTTTAATTGTTTCACTAATTTTAGTATTTGCATTTAATTAATATTTTATTAATGAAAGAAGACACATATGAACAATTCAGTAGATAGTCATGTATTAGAAAATCCTTCAAATATATCAATTCAAACTCAAATGCAGAATTTATTCGAAAGATTATCTCCTAATTTATGAGTGATGATTTCAACACTAATTGCTTTAGTTATTCTTTTGGTAGTATTAACTTACTTGGTTTATAAGCCAGTAAAAAAAATGTTAGCTGAAAGAAAGAAATTTATTCAAGATAATATTGATGCTTCTGTAAAAAGCCGTGAAAAAGCTTTAGAGTTTGAAAAGGAAAAACAAAAAGAATTACTTGAATCAAAAACAATCGCCTTTGAAATTGTGCGTAATGCAAAAATAGAATCTGAAAAAATTATTTGACAATATACAGAAAATGCTAAAAAAGAATATAAAAAGATTCTAGATTCAGCTGCAGTTGCAATCAACTTAAAAGAGCAACAATTTAGAGAACAAGCAAAACAAGAAGTTGTTGAAATCGGAACTGAAATTGCTTCAAAAATTTTAGAGAAAAAAGTAACTCCACAGACTGAATCAGAAATTATTAAAAAAATCTTAGATAAGGCTTAAGAAATGAATCAAACTTATACAATTGGTGCAATTTCTCAAGCACTTTTAGAAATTGCTATAGAAGAAAAAAAGCTTGATGTATTTAAAGAAAATGTTACATATATCAAAGCAATTTTTTCTAACAATCCAGAATTAAATACTATTTTAAAAAGCTATTTTATTTCTTATGAAGAAAAAGAAAAACTAATTAATAATATTTTTAAAAAAGTAATTGATTCTACTTTTATGAATTTTTTACTTTTTATTACTGAAAAAAAGCAAATTGGTTTACTTTTAAATGTTTTTGAAAAATTTATTGCTCAAGTTTACAAAAAACAAAATATTACCCTTGGAACAATTTTTTCAACTAAAGTACTTTCACAAAAAGATTTAAAAGCTTTTGAAAAATTTATTGCTCAAAAGCTAGCTAAAGAAGTTGTTTTAGTCAATAAAATTGATCCTTCATTAATTGCGGGAATAAAAATAAAAGTGGAAGATTTTATCTATGAAGACAATTACAAAAAACAAATGGAGCAAATGAAAAATCTAATTTTAAGAGGAGAAAATAATGACCGCTAATAAAGAGTTAGATATAACTTCAGTAATTAAAAAGCAAATCAAAAATTTTCATAAAAAAATTGAAGAATCAGAAATTGGAGAAGTAATTTCTGTTAGTGATTATGTGGCAATTGTTTATGGATTAAAAGATGTGCAATTTGGTGAAGTGCTAATTTTTGAAAAATCAAATGTTTCAGGAATGGCTTATTCATTAGAAGAAGAATTTATTGGAGTTTTAATTTTAGGGGATGAAACTAAAATATTTGAAGGTGAAATAGTTCATCGTACTAAAGAAATTATTTCAACTAAAATTGGTGATGCATTAGTTGGTCGTGTATTAAATGCTTTAGGTGAACCAATTGATGGTAAAACACCACTTGCAAAATTAAAAAGCAAAGAAATTTTCACAGAAGCTCCAAGCATTATGTCACGTCAAGAAGTAAATCAACCACTAGATACAGGAATTTTGTTAATAGATTCAATGATTCCAATTGGTAAAGGTCAAAGAGAATTAATTATCGGTGATCGTCAAACTGGTAAAACTTCAATCGCCTTAGACACAATCATCAATCAAAAAGGAAAAGATGTTATATGTGTTTATGTGGCAATTGGTCAAAAAAATTCAACAGTTTCCCAAATTGTTGATAAATTAGAAAAGCATGAAGCAATGGCTTATACCACAGTTGTTTCAGCTGGAGCTTCAGAATCAGCTCCAATGCAATACATTGCACCTTATACAGGGGTTACAATTGCAGAAGAGTGAATGAAACGTGGTAAAAATGTTTTAGTTGTTTATGATGATTTATCAAAACATGCTGTAGCTTATAGAGCTCTTTCACTACTTCTAAGACGTCCACCAGGTCGTGAAGCTTATCCAGGAGACATTTTTTTTCAGCATTCATATTTATTAGAAAGAGCTGCAAAATTAAGTGATACTTTAGGAGGTGGTTCAATTACTGCCTTACCAATTATCGAAACACAAGCGGGAGATATTTCAGCTTACATTCCAACTAATGTTATTTCAATTACTGATGGACAAATTTTTACAAAAGAATCATTATTTAATATTGGTCAAAGGCCAGCTGTTGATATTGGTTTTTCTGTTTCTCGTGTTGGTTCAGCTGCCCAAACCAAGCCAATGAAAAAAGTTGTTTCTTCATTAAAGCTGGAACTTGCTCAATATAATGAAATGGAAGCTTTTGCACAATTTGGTTCTGATTTAGATGAATCAACCAAAAGAATTTTAAATCATGGGGCAAAAGTTTATGAATTGTTAAAACAACCACAATATAATCCTTTATCTAATGAAAATCAAACGCTAATTTTGCTTGCTGTTAAAGAAAGAATTATTAATATTGTTCCAAAAGAAAAAATATCTGATTTTAAAGAAGAATTTATTAAATTTGCCAACAGTAATGCTGATATTCTAAAACTGAAAAGACAATTAGCTAATGACAAAAATTTTACAGATGAAACATATAAAATTGCATTAGAACTAACATTAAATTTCACTAAAGGTTATGTACAAACAATACCAGATTATGATGCATCTAAATATGAACCTGTTCCCTATGAAAGAAATTAAATATGGCTTCTCTACAATCAATTAAAAGTAGAATATCTTCAATTGAAACAACAAGAAAAATCACCAAAGCAATGGAACTTGTTTCATCAGCTAAAACAAGAAAAATCAAAATGTATCATGAATCGATCCAAGAATATGTGCAAGCTATTGCTCAAGTCTTAGGTTCAATTTATCAAAAAAATAATGCAAAAGATTTAGATTTAGACATCAATGTAACAGCTGGACAATTATATGTAATTGTTACTTCCCAATTAGGACTATGTGGACCTTACAACTTAAACATTGCAAAACTTGCAAAAAAATTAGTAACTAAAAATGACTACGTAATTATTCTAGGGTCAAAAGGAATTTCTATTTTAAGAGAAACTTTTTTAGAAGAACAAGTTTTATTTAAAGTGGCCAAATATGAACATGATGATTTAACTAAAGCTTTAGAACAAATTAAAAATATTATCGTTAACTATCTAAATGACAAAAAAATTAGTGCTGTTAATGTGTTATATACCCAGTATATTAACAGTTTAACTTTCCAAGCAATAAATAAAGAAATATTTCCTTTAAAAGCAAACGATTTTACAAACAATCTTTTAGCTGGAGAATTAGAATTGGAACCCAATGCTCAAAAGATTTTAAAAAGTGTTTTACCACTTTACTTTAGCTCAACTTTATTGAATTTAATCATAGAAAGTAAAGTATCAGAAATGTCTTCAAGAATGTCTGCAATGAAAAGTGCAACAAATAATGCAGATGAAATTAATCGAACATTGAAGTTATTATTTAATAAATCACGTCAGTCAAATATTACACAAGAAATTACCGAAATTATTAACGGTGCCTTAAATGATTAAAATAGGAGAAAAATATGGCAAATAATAATCAAAAAAATGTTGGTATAATTACTCAAATTTTAGGGCCTGTTATTGACGTCCGTTTTCCAGAAGGTGCACTTCCTAACTTATTAAATGCACTTGAATTTGAATTTAATGGTAAAAAATATGTCTTAGAAGTTGAACAACATATCGGAAACGATGTTGTAAGAACAATAGCGATGGAAATTTCTTATGGATTGAAAAAAGGTATTAAAGTTTACGACACAGGAAAACCAATTTCTGTACCAGTAGGAAAAACAGTACTTTCAAGAATGTTAAACGTTCTTGGAGAACCAATCGATGAAAAAGAACCCATTCCTGCAACTGTAGAAAGAAATCCCATCCATGCTCCTGTACCCACTTACGAAGATCAGGATCCAACTACCGAAATTTTAGAAACCGGAATTAAAGTTATTGATTTATTAATTCCTTATATTAAAGGTGGAAAAATTGGTCTTTTTGGTGGAGCTGGAGTTGGAAAAACTGTACTTGTACAAGAATTAATTAATAATGTTGCTAAACAACACGGTGGACTTTCAGTTTTTGCTGGAGTTGGTGAGCGTTCTCGTGAAGGAAATGATCTTTATAATGAAATGAAAGCTTCAGGAGTTTTAGATAAAACTGCTTTAGTTTTTGGTCAAATGAATGAACCTCCAGGTGCAAGAATGCGTGTTGTACTTTCAGCACTAACAATGGCTGAATATTTTAGAGATGAATTAAATCAAGATGTGCTATTATTTGTTGATAATATTTTCAGATTTATTCAAGCTGGTTCTGAAGTTTCAGCTTTACTAGGGAGAATGCCTTCAGCTGTTGGTTATCAACCAACACTTGCAACTGAAATGGGAAAATTACAAGAAAGAATTACTTCTACACATAAAGGATCAATTACTTCTGTACAAGCAGTTTATGTTCCGGCTGATGATTTAACTGATCCTGCTCCTGCTACAACTTTTGCACACCTAGATGCTAAAACAGTTTTAGATAGAAATATTGCAGCTTTAGGAATTTATCCTGCAATTGATCCATTAGGATCATCTTCAAGATTACTTGATCCATTAATTGTAGGACAGGAACACTACAATGTTGCCCGTGAAGTGCAAGCAACATTACAACGTTTCAAAGAATTGCAAGATATTATTGCAATTTTGGGAATGGATGAATTAACAGAAGAAGACAAAAAAGTTGTTCTACGTGCACGTAGAATCAGAAATTTCTTATCGCAACCATTCCATGTAGCAGAAAAATTTTCTGGTATTCCAGGTCAATTTATTAAACTAAGTGACACTGTAAGAAGTTTTAGAGAAATTTTAGATGGAAAACATGATCATTTACCTGAAGCAGCATTTTTATATGTTGGAACAATTGAAGATGTAGTTGCTAAAGCAGCTAAAATTACTTCAAAATAGGAGTAATCATGTTAACAACAAATTTAAAAATTATTACGCCTAACGGAATTTTTCTAGAAGAAGATGTAGAAATTGCTACTGTAACAACACTTGCAGGTCAAATTGGAATTCAAGCAAATCGTGTGCCATTTGCTTCTTATATTCAACCTTCATTCATTTTAATTAACTGAACTCATTCTTCAAATTTTAAAAAGTTTTGAACTAATGGAGCATTAGTTTATGCAGAAAAATCTTTTGTAAAAATTATCACTGATAATATTCAAAGTGATATTGATGAAGCAACAATAGAAGCTAATAAGCAAAAACAAAAACATGAAGCTTCAACAGTTACAGGTAGTGAAGTAGAAATTAAGCGTCAATTAAAGAAAAATTTTAAAAACTAGCTTCTTTTTGAAGCTTTTTTATTATTTTATTGTTTTTTATAAAATAGCTTTTTTATCGATATAATTAAATAATTTATGTCACATTTTCAATGATTTCCTGGCCATATGGCTAAAGCTCTAAGAGAAATAAAAGAAAAACAAACTCTCGCTGATCTTTTTATTATTACTTTAGATGCTCGTGCACCTATCAGTTCTTATAATGAAGAATTTGATTATATTGCCCCACACAAACCCCGGCTTTTTGTAATTACTAAAATTGATTTAGCTGATAAAAGTAAACTACCTAAAATTCGTCAACGATTTAATTCAGAAAATGCTGCAGTTATTGAAGTTAATTTAAAAAAATTTAGTTCTAAAGAAAAAATTATTAAAGCCGCAGAAAAACTTTTATATGAAAAGCGTATTCGCGATCTAAATAAAGGTTTATTAAAACCTCGCTTAAGAGTTTTTGTAATGGGTGTCCCCAATAGTGGAAAATCAACTTTAATTAATTTAGTAGCGCAAGCTAAAACTAAAGTAGGAAATATGCCCGGAGTAACTAAAGGACAGCAATGGATTAAAGCTGGAGATCTCCAATTATTAGATACACCAGGAATTTTATGACCTAAAGCTTCTGATGAACTGATTGGAATTAAAATTGCCATTATTGGTTCAATTAAATTTGATATTATTCCACCAAAAATTTTATTTAATGAGTGTTATCGATTAGTATCAAAATATTACCCTGAAAAAATTATTCAAATAGGTTTAAAGCCTGCTGATGATGAAGTTGATATTTATAATAGCTTACATAAACTTTGTGAAATTAAAAAATTTTATTTACCAAATCAAGAACACAATCTAGATAAAGCAATGAAATGATTTACCACTTATTTAAGAGATTTAAAAGGCGTTACTTATGATTAATAATTAAGGAGTGATGATGTATAAAAAATTTTCTGAAGGAATGATTGAAGTTATTACAGGACCAATGTTTTCTGGAAAAAGTGATGAACTTTTAAAAAGAATTATTACACTTTCTTATGCTAATGTTAAAACGCTAATTTTCAAACCAACATTTGATACGCGTTTTTCTGATGATGAAATTGTTTCACGTTCAGGTGCAAAAATGAAAGCTTACAATGTAAAAGACTCACAACAAATTCGTGAAATCATCAGCCAACAAAAAAGCAAATTTAAAGCAATTGCCATTGATGAAGTACATTTCTTTGATAAAGATTTAATTTTTTTAATTGATGAATTAGCCAATTCTGGTTATCGAGTAATTGTTAGTGGTTTGGATCAAGATTTTTTACGCCGTCCTTTCACAATCATGCCTCAACTTTTAGCAATGGCAGAACACATTGATAAACTGCAAGCTATTTGTGTAGTATGTAAAAATGCCGCTTCTACAACATTTAGAAAAGTAAATAAAAGCAATATTAAATTAATTGGTGATACAGATGAATATGAATCACGTTGTCGCTCATGCCATATTAAAGGCGAATATGCTAAACTAACAAAAATGAATTTAGATAAAGAATAAAAAAACCACAATTATTTTGTGGTTTTTTTTTATATTAATTTACATAGTATCTATTGTTTTCACCTTCAATATGCATTCCAGCATCTAAGGTTTCAGTTTTTTCAACTTTTTGACCATTTACTGTTATTGAATATTTTAAAGTTATATATAGTCTTTTATTTTGTACATAAATTTCACTAATGCTGATAGTTTTAAATTCTCAATCAATGGGGTAAGGTCAATTATTAGGATTTTTTAAATTTAAGATTTTATTATCAAAATATAAGTCAAAGAATTTTCAAGGTTCGGCATTTAAATTAAAGCCGTTAGCATTAAAACTTAGATCTAATTTATTAGCTGTATTTCAAATTCCAGTGATTTTTTTATTATTAAATGAAAATAAAGTTGTTCATGAATTTAGTACTTTATTACTTCTAATCTTTACAGAAAATTTATTAATATCTGAAGCTTGTCATTTATTAACTCCTGATATATCAAAAGTTTTAAATGCAATACTATTATTTTGTCAATCATAAGAATCAGCTTCGTTTATTTTATACATTTCCAAAATAACTTTCATAGTACCTGCTGCATCATTGGCATCATAAACATTAGAAATTTTAAAATAATATTTATTGCCATTAGCTAATTCATTTGGAATATCAAATCATTGATTAGCAAAATAACTTGAAGATTCTTGAGTAAGTTGTTTAAAGTAAAAATTCCCATGAAAATTTTGACCATAATAATTAGTAGTTATTTCTGGATATTCATTACTAAATTGGAATAATAAATTATTTTGTTCATTCACTTCTTGATTAAATACTTTTTGATATCAAGAAGGATAAATATTAGTGATATTTGTAAATGAATTATTTTTCAGTTTGATTTCATTAAAAGCTTTTAAAACAGAATTTTCTTGTTCTAAGGGTATTTTTAATGAATTTTGAAGTTCTCCTGAACTTGCTTTAGATTCAAAAGTTTGAGTTTCAATTTTACTATCTTTTATATTTGTAAAATTAACAGCTAAAACAACATTAATTACTAACTCTTTACTCTCATCTTTTTTTTCAGCACTTTTAATTTTTAGTGTCGGAGTAACAATTTTTTGTCATGCAGGACTATTTGAAAATTTGTAAGCTATAAAAGTAATTTCTTTCAATTTTTCAATTTTTTGTTCATTACTGATACTTGAACTATTAAAATCATTAACTAGTTGATCTATATTTTTACCTTTTGTATTTGGATTTTCTAAAGTAACATCCAAGTTATTATAGAGTTTATATTCAGTATATGAATTAAAATTACTTACACCATTAACAACATTGAAAAAACCAAGTTTTTTAGAAGTTGTTAATTTATATTCTTTGCTTTGGTTTTTACCATTTTGTGAAATAGTTGCAACAACTGTCATAGTACCTGCATTGGTGTCTAAATCTTTTGCAGTTAATGTCACATTATCATGAGAAACTTTTGAATGAGTTGTAATATTGAACTTGTTTTTATTTAAATGATTTGATAAATTACTTGATAAATATTCAGAAGCGAATAAATTATCTTTTAAAGAAATTGTAAAATTAGTAAATAAATTATCTAATGCTTTTTCTGCAACTATTTCAGATTCTTTATCAGGATTAGCAGGTTTGACAGGAGCTGGTTGTGGTTTGGAATCTTCAGGTTTTTGGTTTGTATTTTGATTATCAGTTGCATTAGGTTTATTTTCTGGATTAGTTGTAACAGGTTGAGTAGGGCTAACAGCAGCAGGTTGCTTTTCATTTTCTTTACTATTTTCTGTTGTAGTATTAGTTTTTGCAGCAGCACAACTCATCGCTACAAATGGGATAAATGTAGATAATACAGCTAAGTATTGCAGGTTTTTTTTGTTAATTTTCATATCTATAAATTTTATAGTAAAAGCATAAATAAAATAAAAAATTACATAATATTAAAAAGCACAATTGGCAATCAAATAAAAGCAAACTAAAATTTTGCTTTTTCTATTACAAAAATAGCATGAATTTCATTAAATTGTGGTAATATATACAGCGATATAAAAGTTATTTTTTTTAAATATATGAATGGAGAAAATATGACTAAAGCACGTCGTGCTGAAATGGCTGTTAGAAGAGAAAAAAGATTAGCCAAAATTCGTAAAGCAGCTAAAAAAGCAGCGCTTAAATCTAAATAATTTTCATTATTAAGTAAATCTTAAGTGTTTAAGATTTACTTTTTAATTTTTAAATGGATAATAATAACTTTTGACTTAAGGAGAAAACAATGAAATTAACTGACAAAAAAACCAAAATCATTGCAACAATTGGACCTTCATCAAATAACTATGAAACTTTAAAAGAACTAGTTCTTGCTGGTGTTACAACTGTTAGGGCAAATTTTTCGCATGGTACACATGAAGAACAAAATGGTAAATTTGAATTAGCAAAACAAATTTCAAAAGAATTAAATGTTCCAATTTCTTTAATGCTAGACACAAAAGGTCCTGAAATTAGAATTGGACAAATGAAAGATGGAGCACAAAAAATTACAGCTAACTCAAAAATTAAAATTTTTACAGGTTCAAAGCAATTTAAAGAACATGTAGGAACTTCATCAGAAATTACTGTTTCATATCAAATGGATAAAGATTTAAAAGTAGGAGATCTAGTTTTAATTGATGATGGAAAATTAAAAACAGTAGTTTTAGATATTAAAAAAGGTGAAATTTTAGTTGAAGCTCAAAATGATCATAAATTAAAAACCAACAAAAGAATTAATCTTCCTGGCGTTGAATTTTCACTACCTTTTTTAGCTAAAAAAGATATTGCTGATATTAAATTTGGAATCAAAAAAGGAATTAACTATGTTGCTGCTTCATTTGTTAACTCAGCAGCTAATATTAAAGAATTAAGAACACTTTTAAACGAAAATGGTGGAAAACATGTGCAAATTATTGCAAAAATTGAATCACATGTGGGAACAGTAAAAATTGATGAAATTATTAAAGTTTCAGATGGTATCATGGTAGCTCGTGGAGATTTAGGATTAGAAATTCCTTTTCAAGATGTTCCCTACTATCAAAAGAAAATTATTCGTAAATGTCGTTTAGCTGGTAAACCAGTTATTGTGGCAACTCAAATGTTAGATTCAATGGAAAATCATCCCCACCCCACAAGAGCTGAAGTAACTGACGTTTATTGAGCAACAGAACTAGGAGCTGACTCAACAATGCTTTCTGGAGAATCTGCACAAGGAGATTTCCCATTACTAGCAGTAAAAACAATGGCCACAATTAATGAACGTGCAGAACGTGAATTTTATCAAAAATTATTTTATGATATGCAATTAAAAGCTATGATTGCTTCTTCAAAAGGTAAAAGAGCTGAAATTGCTAAAGAAATTGCCCTAACATGTCAAAAAGATAAAGTTGACTATGTTGTTGTACTTTCAAGAACAGGTAAATTATTAAAAGAAGTTGCTAAATTTAGACCAAACGCTCCAATTATTGGAATTTTAAATGATGAAGCAATGATTGGTGCATTCGGTGTAACTTCTTCAGTTTATACTTCATTAGATTCACTAGAACTATTCAAGGAAATCAAACAAGATTCTGCAAAAGCCATTGATGCAGTTAAACCTTATGGAATCAAAAAAGGTGACATTGTTTTAGTTGTAGAAAATGATAAAATCACAAAATTAGTTGCAAAAAGAATTTAATTTTTCTTAATAATTTATACAAAATCTGGATTCAGTATTTTCCAGATTTTTTATTTTTAAAATTTTAAAGTATACTTTTATAAAAATAAAAATTATGCACTTATACGAAATTAAAAAAAGTAAATTTTATACCGCAATTTATCAAGTAAATTCTAAAAAAACAATTGATGAAATCATCCAAAAATTAAAAAAAGAACATAAAAAAGCCCGCCATATTTGTTATGCATTTTACTATCAAGATGGAGAAGGTAATTTTCATGGAGGATATTGGGATGATGGTGAACCTAAAGGTAGCGCAGGTCAACCGCTATTTAGTTTGTTGCAACATCACCACCAAATTAATAAATTATTAGTTGTTATACGCTATTTTGGCGGAACAAAACTAGGATATGGAGGATTATTAAGGGCATATATTAATGCTGCTAAATTAAATTTTTAGTTTTGTGCTGTGTTATAATTTTGACAATGAAAATTACAGCAAAATACAGCGAAAGAATTGACAAATACATCAGTGATAATTCAGAAATATCAAGAAATGATATTAAAGATTTAATTTTAAATCATGAAGTTTTTGTGAATGGTATTTCTGTGCGTAAACCAAAATTTATGTTAACTGAAAATGATGAAATTGAAATCATTAATATCCCAACTAAAGTTATGGATATTAACCCAGAAAAGATCCCTTTAAAAATTGTTTTTGAAGATGATGATATTATCATTGTAGATAAACCTTCAGGTATGGTAGTGCATCCTGCACCAGGGAATATGAGTGGGACATTAGTAAATGCTTTGCTTTATCACTTCAATAATAATCTTTCTGATGAAAATGGTTATTTAAGACCGGGAATTGTTCACAGAATTGACAAAAATACTTCAGGGCTTTTAATTGTTGCCAAGAATAATAAAATTCACAAATATTTAACTGAAAAATTAAAAAATCATGAAATTAAAAGAAAGTACAAAGCCATTGTCGAAAATTTTTTAGAAAACGATATTATCAATTTAGATTTACCAATTGGCCGTGATCCTCAAAATCGCCAAAAAATGGCAGTTATTAAACAAAACTCAAAAGAAGCTAGAACAAAAGTTTTTTTAGAAAAACTTTTTGAATATGAAAATAAAAAATACTCCTTAATTCGCTGTGAACTAGAAACAGGAAGAACCCACCAAATTAGAGTACATTTATCCTACATTAAACACCCAGTTTATGGAGATCCTTTATATGGTAATACTGTAGATGATTTTGGTCAAAGATTACATGCTTATGAACTTAGTTTGACAATGCCTGATGGCAAAGAATTAAAATTCACAAGTGATTTACCAAAAGAATTCGATATTGCAAACTAGCTAATTGATAATTAGCAGTTAATATAATAGATTGCTAATTTTTCTTTTTGTTTTAAAAATAAAGAGTATAATAATGGAATAAATATCAAAGAAAGAGGTTAATTCATGAGTAACCAAACCTTATATTCAAATACAAAAGACATGTGAAATGCAGAAAATAAAAACTTTTTTAAATATGGAAAAAATATTTTATTTTTTTGAGTAGCATTAATTTTGGGGACAGTTTTTGCCCTATCAGCCCGAATTGTGAATATTTATCAAATGTATTCAGAAAATTCAAATATTTCTGATGATGTCAAAAGATTACAAACACAATCAAATATAAGTTTAATATTTTCTATTTTAGTAGTAGCTTGAATTTTATATTCTTTAATAGCTTTTGTTAGATCAATTAACTATGTAAAAAAAGAGGAAAACTTTTCACTTTTAAAAGCATCTAATGTCTTTAAATTTATTAGCTTTTTATCGCTATTTCATGCTATTATGGGTTTAACATCGCCTTTATTTACAAATCAAGGACATTTATTGTTTGATCATTCAACTGGTTTAGTTTTTCCATTATGAACATTCATTTTTATCAATATTTTACTTTTTGTAATTTCTTATTTGGGACAGTTAAAATACATGAATAAATTATGAAATTTAAAAATTGGTTTTATTCAAATACAAATGCAAAAACAAATGTCAGAATTTATGGAAAAAAATAAAAGTTCTTTTGGTCAATTTAATGCTCCATTCGGTCCTTTCGGTCCATCTCAAGCAAGTGGTCATTCTACAGAACAAAATAATGAAGCTAATTCTGAAAATAAAGCAACAAATCAAATGACTGAACAAGAAAAGAAAAAAGCTGCAGCTGAAGCAAAGTTAAATGGATTAACATTATCAGAATTACGTAATATGGCTAAAAAATTAAACATTTTTGGTTATGAAGATATGAAACGACCTGAATTAATTAAATTTATTTTACAAAATACAGGTTTCTAAATTGTATAAAGTAAAACTTATAAATTTTTGCTATTATAATAAACCATTTTATGAAAAACAAACCACTTTTGTCGGGTTTGTTTTTCTTTTTTATTCTCATTAATTTTAATATTAAAATAAAAAAAATATTTTTTATGATACACACGGATAAGTTGTTATATAATTAACAAGTTAATTTTAAAATAATTAAATTATTTTGACCTACTTCAATAAAAATATTAAATCAAATAGAAAGGAATTAGATGCCTACAATAAGTCAATTAGTTAACCAAGGTCGTAAAAGCAAAGTATTTAAATCTAAATCACCTGCTTTAATTAGAGGTTACAATTCACTAAAGAAAAAAGAAACGAGTTTACCTTCACCATTTAAAAGAGGAGTATGTACAAGGGTTGCAACAATGACACCTAAAAAACCTAACTCTGCCTTACGTAAATATGCAAGGGTTAAATTATCAAATGGAATGGAAGTTACAGCTTACATACCAGGAGAAGGGCACAATTTACAAGAACACTCAGTTGTTTTAATTCGTGGTGGTAAAGTTAAAGATTTACCAGGGGTTAGATACCATATTATTAGAGGTACCCAAGATGCTGCTGGAGTTGCAAAACGTAACCAAGGTAGATCTAAGTACGGAACAAAAAGAGTTAAAAAATAATAAAAATTAGAAAGGAAATTTAAATATGTCTAGAAAACACCAAGCACCCATTCGTAAAGTATTAGCAGATCCAATTTTTAACTCTGAATTAGTTACAAAATTAGTTAATACAATTATGTTAGATGGTAAAAAATCAATTGCACAAAATATTCTATATTCTGCTTTTGAAATTGTCAAAGAAAAAACCGGAAGAGAACCATTAGAAGTTTTCCAAGAAGCGATTACTAACATTACTCCCCAACTTGAAATTCGTTCAAGAAGAGTTGGTGGAACAAACTACCAAGTACCTATGGAAGTTTCACAAAGAAGAAAACAAACATTATCATTAAGATGATTAGTAAATTATGCAAGATTACGTTCAGAAAAAACAATGGATGTAAGATTAGCGCATGAAATTATTGATGCTTCAAATAAAACTGGTGCTTCAATCAAGAAAAAAGAGGATACTCATAAAATGGCAGAAGCTAACAGAGCCTTTGCACACTTTAGGTGATAGACTATGGCCAGAAAATATGATTTAAAAGATTACCGTAATATCGGAATCATGGCACATATTGATGCCGGAAAAACTACTACCACCGAAAGAATTCTTTACCACACAGGTAAAATTCATAAAATTGGTGAAACACATGATGGTGGATCACAAATGGACTGAATGGAGCAAGAAAAGGAAAGAGGTATTACAATCACTTCTGCTGCTACTTCAGCTTTTTGAAAAGATAAAAGAATTAATATTATTGATACTCCAGGACACGTTGACTTTACAGTTGAAGTAGAACGTTCATTAAGAGTACTTGATGGTGCAGTTGCTGTTTTGGATGCCCAATCAGGAGTAGAACCTCAAACTGAAACTGTTTGGAGACAAGCAACAAACTACAGAGTTCCTCGAATTGTTTTTGTTAATAAAATGGATAAAGCTGGAGCTGATTTTGAAGCTTCAATTCGTTCAGTTAAAGATCGTTTAGGTGGAAATGCTGTAGCTATTCAATTAAATATTGGTGCAGAATCAGAATACAAAGGTTTAATTGATCTTGTTGAAATGAAAGCATTCGAATATGATGGAAATGCTGATGAAACTGCAAAAGAAATCGAAATTCCTGCCCATTTAAAAGATAAAGCAGAATTAATGCGTTCTCAATTAGTGGAGGCTGTTGCTGATTTTGATGAAGAACTAATGATGGCGGTTTTAGATGGTCAAGAAGTTAGTGCAGAAACTTTAAGAGCTGCAGTTAGAAAAGCTACACTTACTTCAGAGTTTTTCCCTGTAGTATGTGGTACAGCTTTCAAAAACAAAGGTGTTAAAAAAATGATTGATGCTGTTGTTGATTATTTACCTTCACCGTTAGATGTACCTGCTATTAAAGGTTATTTACCAAATGAAGAAATGATTGAAATTCCTTCATCAGATGATTTTGAATTTTCAGCTTTAGCTTTCAAAATTATGAATGATCCTTATGTGGGAACATTAACTTTCTTTAGGGTTTATTCAGGTGTTCTTTCAAAAGGTTCATATGTTTTAAATTCAACCAAAGATAAAAAAGAACGTATCGGAAGAATTTTAGAAATGCATGCTAACTCACGTGAAGAAATTGATGAAGTTAGAGCAGGTGATATTGCTGCAGCTGTTGGTTTAAAAGATACAATTACTGGAGATACACTTGTTGCTGAAAAAGGTAAAGGATTTATTTTAGAAAAAATGGTTTTCCCAGAACCAGTTATTTCACAAGCTCTTGAACCAGCTTCTAAAGCTGCAACTGAAAAACTTTCTTTAGGTTTACAAAAACTTGCTAATGAAGATCCTACATTTAGAACTTGAACAGATGATGAAACAGGTCAAACAATTATTGCTGGTATGGGTGAACTACACTTAGAAATTATTGTTGATCGTTTAAAAAGAGAATTTGGTGTTGAAGCTAACGTTGGAGCTCCACAAGTTTCATACCGTGAAACAATTACCAAAACTGCTGAAGTTGAAGGAAAACACATCAAACAATCTGGTGGTAAAGGTCAATATGGACATGTTTGAATTAAATTTGAATCAAATCCAGATGGCGGTTTTGAATTTGTTGACAAAATTGTTGGTGGAAAAATTCCTAAAGAATACATCAAATCAATTCAAAAAGGTCTTGAAGAAAAAATGGCAGTGGGAATTCTTGCTGGTTATCCAATGATTGATATGAAAGCTACATTATTTGATGGATCATACCATGATGTGGATTCATCTGAAATGGCTTATAAAATTGCTGCTTCTAAAGCGCTTACAAAAGCAAAAGATCAAATTGGAACTGTTTTATTAGAACCTATTATGGATGTTTCAGTTATTGTTCCAGCTGATTATTCAGGTGATGTTATGGGTGATTTATCACGTCGCCGTGGACAAGTTAAAGAACAAGAAACACGTTCAGATGGAGCAAATGTTATTAAAGCTGATGTACCATTAAGCGAAATGTTTGGTTATTCAACTGAACTACGTTCAATGACTTCAGGACGTGGAACTTACCAAATGCAATTTGATCACTATGAAGTTACTCCAAAACAAATTGCCGATGTAATCATTAAAAAAAGAGCAATCAAAAACGACGAAGAATAAATTTTTCTTCAGAAAAAATGCAAATTCCCAGATTTGCATTTTTTTATACAAAATATTCAAAAAACTTGATTTTAAACAATGTTTTTAAGCCTTTAAAAAACCTTAAAATAGTCATAAAAAAAGGCTTTAGTGTAAAATTGAAAACATGAAGAAAATTAGAACAAGATATGCTCCAAGCCCAACAGGTTTTTTACATATTGGTGGAGCGAGAACAGCTCTTTTTAGTTATTTATTTGCTAAAAATCAAAATGGTGATTTTATTGTAAGAATTGAAGATACTGATATTGCTAGAAATGTTGTGGATGGTGAAAGATCACAATTAGAAAATCTAGCTTGATTAGGCATTATTCCTGATGAATCACCTCTTAATCCTAAAAAAGAATTTGGTGCTTATCGCCAAAGTGAAAAACTAGCACGATATAATGAATTAATTGAACAATTATTAAGCAAAAATTTAGCATATAAAGCTTACGATACTTCCGAAGAATTAAATGAGCAAAGAGCGCAACAAAAAGCAAAAGGGATTCACAGCTTTCGTTATGACAAAAATTGATTAAAAATTTCTGATGAACAAAAAGCAAACCGTGAAGCGAAAAATGCTTATTCAATCCGTTTAAGTTTACCTGCAAATCATATTTATCAATGAAATGATTTAGTAAGAGGTCAAATTACAGTTAATTCAAATGATATTGGCGATTGAGTAATTCGTAAATCTGATGGATATCCCACTTATAATTTTGCTGTGGTAGTGGATGATTATGACATGCAAATTAGTCATGTTTTACGTGGCGAAGAACATATAACTAATACCCCGAAACAATTAGCTGTTTATGAAGCTTTTAATTGAAAAGTTCCAGAATTCGGACATTTAACAATTATTACTAATATGGAAGGCGAAAAACTTTCTAAACGCGATTTTTCTGTAAAACAATTTATTGAAGATTATAAAAATGAAGGTTATTTACCTGAAGCTATTTTTAATTTTTTAACACTTTTAGGATGAACATCAGCAGATGCTAAAGAATTAATGTCAGCTGATGAAATTGTCAAAAAATTTGATGTTAGTCGTTTGTCGAAATCTCCATCAAAATTTGATATAAAAAAAATGGAGTGATTTTCAAAACAATATTTTAAAAATTTAGATAATGCAAAAATTATTGAGTATCTAAATATTGAAGGTTTAGATCCAGCTTGATTAGAATTATTTTTAAATACTTATAAGCAAAATGCTGTAACTTACCAAGATTTAAAATCAGCTTTAAGTATTTATCAGACACCTAAATTAAGTAATGATCTAAGAGATTTAGATCAAGAAGTTATCAAAATTTTTACTAAGCAACTTATCAATAAACCATTTACAGTGGATAACATTCAAAATGCATTAGACCAAACTAAAGAATTGACTGGTAAAACAGGTCAAAAGTTGTTTATGCCAATCAGATTAGCTACAACTTATCAAAATCATGGTCCTGAGTTAGCTAAAGCAATTTATTTATTTGGTAAAGATTTAATTATGGAGCGTTTAGCAAAATGAAAATAAAATTTAGTTCACTAATTAAACAAGAAGATAATGAAAATAAAATTGAATTTGAAGCTCCATTAAAAAAAGAACAATGAGAAGAATATGATGTTTATGAATTTTTGGAACCTCAAAATAATGTTATGAATAGAATTGAAATTTCAGATGATAAAGTTAACATTTTTGCAGGACCGGCTTCAATTTTTCTTGAACTGCAAAATGAAGTCGATATTCAATTTCAAACACCGCAAGGAATCATTATTATGAAAAGTTTTTTAGAACAATTAGATAAAACTCAAAATTCCATTAAATTTAATTATTCCTTAAAAACAAAAAATAATGAATTAATCGGCCACTACAAAATTCATTTAGAAATTAGTTAATAAAGAAAAAAAGTGTAGCTTTTAGTAGCTACACTTTTTAATATAAAAATCACAATAAAAAAAACTAATTTTTCATAAAAATAACTTTTTAAAAATAATCTATTTAGAATTTTGTTTTTCTTGTGATTTAGCAACCAATTTATTAAATCTGTCAACTCTACCAGTAGCTTTAGCCATGTTTTTATCTCCGGTATAAAATGAATGACATTTTGAACAAACATCCACAGAAGCTTCTTTAGTTGTTGATCCAAATGAGTGTTCTGAATTACATGTTGAACATGTTAATTTTAAAATACTATATTCTGGGTGAATATCCTTTTTCACAATTTTCCTTTCACATAAAGCGATTTACAACTTTATATTTTTCCTTTTAATTTAAGTCTTTTAATTGTACCACTTATTTTTTTTATAAAAAGATATTTTTAAATACTTTTTATAATTTATAATTAAAAGATGATTTTAAATTTACAAGAGATTTTTAATTCACAAAAATTATTAGATCAGTCAATCTCTAAAGCTCACAATATTATTGTTAATGATGAGATTATTGATAAACAAATCATTGCTCTTTTAGTTGAAATTGGTGAATTTTCTAATGAAATAAAGACTTTCAAATATTGAAAAAAAGATCAAAAAAGAGATGAAACTAAAATATTGGAAGAATATGCTGATGTAATTCATTTTTTTATTTCTTTAGGAATAAAATATAATATGAATCCTCAAATAGAAGTTCCTATCTTTCAAGAAGATATTAATACTAATATTATTCACATTTATAATAATATAATGTTATTTTGACAATCACGTTCATTGTCAGATTTAGAAAGTGCTTTTAAAATTTTTTTATCTTTAGTTCAATGACTGGGTTATGAATACAAAACAATTTTGGATTCATATTATAAAAAAATGCAAATCAATTTTGAAAGAATTCAAAATAATTACTAATTATGGCCATTGCAATTATTGCAGAGTATAACCCCTTTCATAACGGACATATTTATCAACTTCAATATGTAAAAAAGAATTTTCCCAATGACAAAATTATTATCATTATGTCTGGCAAATATGTTCAGCGCGGTGAACTAGCTGTCGTTTCTTTTGAAGAAAGAGCAGCAATAGCAAAAAGCTACGGAGCTGATGAAGTTTATGAATTAGCTTTTGAATATGCAACTCAGGCAGCACATGTTTTTGCTGCTGGTGCAGTGAAAATGATCGCAGATTTAAAAATTGAAAAAATGATTTTCGGTTCGGAATCAAATGATGTAGAAAATTTAATTTTAATTGCAAAAACCATCAAAGAAAATATTGATCAATATAATAAATTATTAAAATTAGAATTAAAGCAAGGTTTTTCTTTTCCTAAAGCCAATGCTAATGTTTTAGAAAAATTAATTGGTCAAGCGATTAGCTTACCCAATGATATTTTAGGTCTTGAATATGTAAAAGTAATTATTATGAATAATTATAATATTACTCCTTACACTTTAAAGAGAACGCTTGATTTCCATGCAGAACAAGCTCATGAAAATTTTGCTTCTGCTTCTTTAATTAGAAAAATGATTTTTAACAATGAAGATGTTAGTAAATATACTCCAATGATTTTTAACCAAATTCCTGACAGAATTGAAAATTATTATCCCCAATTTCAAGAAATTATTCGTAACTCTTCTGTAAAAGATTTACAAAATATTTGCTTAGTGTCTGAAGGAATCGAAAATTTATTTAAAAAACATATTAATGCAAATTCTTATGATGAATTTGTTTCAAAAGTTAATTCTAAAAGATATACTTCTTCTAGAATTAAAAGAATTATGCTTTACATTTTATTAAATATTACAAAAAACAAAGAAAATTAATTATTTTTTGTATAGTGAAATTGATTAAAAAAACTATAAAAGCATTTTTATAGTTTTTTTGTTACATAAAAATTAACTATATAGTTAATTTTTTAGAAAATTATCAATTATTTCGATATAGCCATCGATATTTTCTTTAAACATTAAATGACCAGTTTTGGGCATAATTTTTACTTCAATATTTTCTACGTTTTTTTCAAAGTATTCTTTAGCATCATCACGATTAATTATTCCATCTTTTTGGCCTAAAATTAAAAGTGTTTTTACTTTAATTTGGTTCAAGCCTTTTTCAATATCATTCATTAAATTTATGTTGGGTAAACTTTTTCCTAATTTTCAAATATTTTTATTATTATATAAATTAAAATTAAAGTTTTTTCGTGCCTTAATCAAATAATCAACATCTTCTAAAAAAGTGGGATTATAAAATAAATTTTTCATAAAATTTTTTTCACCTTCAAAATTTTGAGGAAAATAATCTCTAAAAAATACTTTTTTTAAAGATAATGAAGTTTTATTCATGGGAGCTATAAAAATCATACGATCAATTAATTGCGGAATTAATTGATAAGCCAAAGCAATAATTCCCCCACCCATAGAATGTCCCATTAAAATAACATTTTTTAAATTTTTAGATTCAATAAATGTAGCAATTAATTTGGCATAATAGTAAACATTTAGTTGTTCATTTGTTGCTTCCAACAGATTGTTTCCTGGTAAGCTAATTGAATAATAATCATTTTCATGATAATTTTCATAAAAATTTTGATGTACTTGATATGAAGAATTAAAACCATGTACAAAAACAATTGGTTTTTCTGGTTTCTTATTATCTATAAAAATTTGTGGTAATTTCTTAATTACTTCATGCATTTTCACCTTCTTTCCTTAAATTATATATATTTTTTCATTTGGCTAAAATTGCAAAGAAATAAAAAACCACCTCATATAGAGGTGGTTAATCTTTTGGTCACTATTGTGATTGGCTGCCCCGGTTAGATTCGAACTAACGAATGTCGGCACCAAAAACCGATGCCTTGCCACTTGGCGACGGGGCAAAATGGTGGGGGGGGAGGGATTCGAACCCCCGAACTCGAAAGAAGTGGGTTACAGCCACCCGCATTTGGCCGCTTTGCTACCCCCCCATATTTATTTGTTGCTTAAATGCTCTGTTAATTATATAAAAAAAATATAAAAAGTAAATTTTTTTTATATAAAAAATAAAAAAAATGGCAGGGGTGACAGGACTCGAACCCATAACACACGGGGTTGAAGCCCGTTGTTCTACCATTGAACTACACCCCTACGCGTAATTGCGCTAATAATTATATAATAAATCCTTGTTTTTATCAAGCAATCTCCTATAAATTAATCTTTTCTAAAGTTTTTCTTTTTAGATCTTCATAATTCTTGAAATTCATGATAAAAATTACCATGTTCTTTTTTTATTAATGAATTTAATTTTAAAGAAATAATATCTAGAATAAACATTTCGGCAATTTTAGAAGATAAAGGCACTATTCTTTTTTCTTGTTCTAAGGTGGCAAAATAAATTACATCAACATTTTCTGAAGGATGAATTTTTTTATTGGCAGTTATTAAGCAAACTTTGATTTTGTGTTTATCTAATAACTTGATAATTTGATTGTTTTCTTTTGAATTCATACTTTTAGAAAAAATAACAATCATTTGAGCTTTTTTATAATCTTCATCAATTCATAAACTAATATCGTGTAAAGTTCTGGCATTAACAGCATTAATTCCTACAATATTTAAAGCATTAACCATTTCTAGAGCAGCTCAAGCAGAAGAACCAGCACCAAAAGTAATTACTTTTGAAGAAGTCATAATTTTTTGAGTAACTTGGTGAATTATTGCTAGATCTAATAGCTCTAAAGTTTTTTCTAATGAATGTACATAAAATAAATTTACATTTTCAATTTTGTCATTCATATCAAAAAGGCCTTTTTCTGTATTTTCATCAATTTTTTCAATTACATATTTTTTCAAATCTTTGAAATTTGCAAATCCTGCCTTTTTGACAAAATGGGTAATTGTAGCTACAGAAATAAATAACATGTCTGCTATTTCTTTAATTGATGAATTAACAAACTTTTTAGGTTTTGTTTCAATAAAACGTTTGATAATTAAATCAACATTTGAAAATTTTACTAAATCCATTTTTTCTAGTTTTATCATTATTAATTTAAAATTATAAGTAAAAAAAGCAAAAAAATACTTTTTTGCACTTATAGTTTATTAAAACATTATTTTTTAATTTCATCTACAAAAAGTTTTGTAATAAATTGTGGTCTGGTAATTGCAGATCCTACAACAACGACATCAGCAATCTTTAAAGCTTTTTTTGCTAATTGAGGAGTGTCAAAACCCCCTTCAGCAATTAAAAGTTTATTACTTTTTGTTGTTTGTTTTTTAGCTCATTTCAAAAATTTCATGTCATCATCAATATTTGATAAAGACTTTGTTTCTTGAGTATATCCCCTTAAAGTTGTTCCGATATAATCAAAATCTAATTTAATTGCATTTAAAACATCTTCTTCATTGGAACAATCAGCCATTAAAAATTGCTTTTCATTACGGTGTTTTTTAAATCAAGTCACAATTTCTTCTAAGCTTTCTTTTGGCCGCTGTCTTAATGTTGCATCAGTTGCAATAATTGTTGCTCCAGCTGCCATTAATTGTTTTACTTCATCTAAAGTAGGAGTTATAAATACTCCTGAATTTTCATATTTTTTTTTAATAAGAGAAATCACTGGAACATTAAAATTAGCACTCATAATATCTTTAACATTATCCAATTGACTAGTTCTCAATCCTTCCGCACCACCTTGTATTACAGCTTGTGCCATTTTTAAAACAATTCCAGGGCCAAACATTGGTTCATTTTCTAATGCTTGACATGAAACTATAAATGTGTTTTCTTTTAACATTCTTCTACCTTCTTGTATTTTTAACTATTATATAAATTTTTTTACAGCTTTTAGATAATTCAAAAATTCTTAAAAAAATTTTAAATTTTGATTGAAAATGTTCAAAAATTAAAATATATTTTACATTTTTATAATATTAAAAAATATTTTCTAATTAATTAGATAATTTAAACAGGTTATTAAAACCTAAACATTTTTAACTAAGGAGCAACAATGATTTATGATAGGTTAATCAATTTAAGTAGATACAAAAATATTCATCCTAATTTAAATAAGGCAATTGAATTCATTGAAAAAAATGATTTACGACAATTATCAGTTGGTAAAACGATAATTGATAATGAAAATTTATTTGTTTTAAATATGGAAGTAGACACATATGATGATAAAAATGCATTATATGAGGTTCATTCAAAATATGCAGATTTACATGTTTTAGTAGATACAAGGGAAAAATACTTTTTTGCTTATCCAGAAGAATTAAGTAATCTTCACAGTGAATTCGATGTAGAAAATGATGTAACTTTGTATTATAAAGATACTAGCAGAAATTTTTTACAACCATTTCCTGGAGAATTCATTTTGTTTTTTCCTGGTGAGGCTCATTTGCCAAAATACACCAATAGTCGAGGAAAACTTTTTAAAATTATTTTCAAAATTGCTATATAAATATTAAATTATGAAAAAAATTATTACATTAGATATTGGGGGAACCAATATTAAATACGGAATTATTAATAAAAATTATGAATTCATTTATCAAGAAAAATCTCCAACAAAAACTGCTAATATTTTTTTACAAGTAAAAAATATTATTGAAAATTTATTGGAGAAATATGCTGATATTTGCAATCAAATTGCAGGAATTGCACTTGCAACTACCGGAGCTGTTGATTCAAAAGAAAGAAAAATTGCTTGAACTAATTCATCGATGAGTTTTTATAAAGATACAGATTTTTCTTTATTAGAAAAAATCTTTAACTTACCAGTTATTTTAGAAAATGATGCAAATTCAGCGGCATTTTCAGAAAAAATCTTTGATGAATATGCAGATAATTATGCTTTTGTAACATTAGGTACAGGTGTAGGAATTGGAATCATTAAAGAAAATAAGTTATTTTCAGGTTCTAATTATTTAGGTGGTGAATTAGGCTATTTAAAATATGGTGATCAATATTTAGATCAATATCTTTCATTTACTAAACAATCAAATGAAATGAAAAATCAATTTGATATTCATATTAATGAACATGCAAAATTTAACAATTTATACTTAAATAATGAAAAATTTAAAAATTTCATGGATGACTATTTTGATAAAATTGTGAAATTTACAGTGCAATTGGCAATGTTTTTAAATCTTGATAAGATTTTTATTAGTGGCGGGTTTTCTTATATTGAAAAAAAATATTTTAAAACTGTACAAGAAAAATTTCAAAAAGCATTAGCAATAACACCTTTTAAAACACGATTAATTTTAGCAAAATCACAAAATAATGCTGGAATGTTAGGTGTGAGTTATTTAATGTTTAATAAAGGCAATGATGAGAAAAATTAAAATACTAGATTCATTGATTGAGTATAAAACTTTATGTCATGAAGATGAATGTAATCCTCAAAATAATATTTTATACATTCATGGTTTTGGCGGTGATTTAAGTCGCATTATAGAATTATCAGAGCGCTTTGTAGAATACAATATTTGAGGGTTAAATTTACCTTTTAGTGAAATAACAGCAGAAAATGAAAATAAACATTTAAATTTATTTTACTATAGTGCCATTATTAATGAATTTATTGACACTTTAAAAATTCCTAATGTTATAGGTTTTGGTCACTCAATGGGTGGTGGAGTTTTAGCTTTAGCTATGAATCAAAAATCTCAAAATTTTAAGACAGGAATTTTTGTAGCTCCAATAAATAAAACAAGTTGCAATTTAAAAGAATTATTTTTAGAGGGTTTTTATCCAGAAACGCTAACAGCTAGAATTGAATTTTTAGATAAAGTATTTTATGATGCAACTAAATTTAAAAATAATCCACTTGTTATAGACAAAGCTTTAAAATATGTTGAGAATTTAAAAAATGATAAAGCTTTCAGTCGTAAATTAAAAAAATTGGGTGCACATTTAATTTCAGATGAAGTAATGAATGGTATTGAAAAATCATTAAATAGAATTGAAAAAAATACTTTATTAATTTATGGAGATAGTGATAACATCATTGACTTAAATAATATTTATAGTTATTACCAAAAAAACTTAAAAAACCATCAAACAATTATTGTTCCAAAATCAGGGCATGCACCTTGAGAAGAAAACCCCGATTTTTTCTTTGAAAGCGTAAAAAAATTTTTAACAAAAAATAAATAATTTTTTAAGACTTTAAAATTATTTTTTATTCCTTATTAAAATCATAAATAATAAAAAAATTCAAGGAGAATTATGAAAAAATACCAAGGACTATTTTCAGCTTTAATTACTCCATTTGATGAAAATGGAAAAGTAAAAGAACAAGCTTTAAGAGATATTATTAAGTATTTAATTGAGTATCAAAAAATAGATGGACTTTATGTAACAGGTTCAACAGGAGAATTTTTATTACTTTCTGTTGAAGAAAGAAAAAGAATTTTTGAAATCGTAGCTCAAGAAGCAAAAGAAAAAATAACTTTAATTGCTCAAATTGGAATACTTAATCTTAATGATGTTGTTGAAATGGGACAATATGCACAAAAATTAGGTTTTGATGCAATTAGTGCCATTACTCCTTATTATTACAGCTTCTCATTTGAAGAAGTGAAATCATATTATCAATATATTGCTCAGAGAGTGGATTTGCCAATGTTTATTTACTACTTACCTCAACTAGCAGGTGGAAAAATGGGAATTCAACAATTTGGTGAATTACTAAACATCAAAAATGTTTTAGGATGCAAATTTGGAGCTACTGATGTGTTTTTATTTGAAAGATTAATCAGTGCATATCCAGAAAAAATATGAATGTGAGCTTGAGATGAATCATTAGTAACAGGTTTAATGTTGGGAGCTACAGGATTTATCGGTTCAACTTACAATGCTAATGCTAAAGGTGCAAGAAGAATGATTGAAGCTTTTGATAAACATGATATTGTTACATTACGTAAAGAAATTAAAGATTATAATGATTATATTGAAGCATTAATTTCAACAGGATTAATGCAAACTTTAAAAGCAATAATGCGTTTACACGGAATTAATGCTGGATTTAACAAAAAACCATTTAAATTAATTCCTGAAGAAGAACTGGAATTAGTGGCTAAAGAATTAATAAAAAAATTCAATTTATAAAAACATTTTATATAATAATTTTTTAATGCCTAAAGTAATTTTTCACATTGATATTGATTCATTTTTTGTGTCTGCACACAGAATTATAAATCCACAATTAAAAAATAAACCTGTGATAGTTGCTAAGCAAAAAACAGGTATACACGGAATAGCTACTTCAGTATCTTATGAAGCGAGAAAATTAGGGATTAAAATTGCAACTCCTTTATCTTTAATTCGTAAAAATTTTAAAAATGTGTATTTTGTTACTTTATGATACGAGCTATATAGTTATTTTTCGAATAATTTTTTTCATCACCTTACAAAAACATGAACTAAAAAAATAGAAAAAATGTCAATCGATGAGTGTTATTTAGATGCTACAGATTTATTAATCCAAAAAAATATTTCTCAACAACAATTAGCACAGCAAATTCAAAAAGATATTTGGGATAATTTAAATTTACCTGTCACAATTGGGATTGGAAAAAATAAATTTCTTGCCAAAATGGCTACTAACCGCGGAAAACCTGCAGGTATTTTTCATCTTGATGAAAAAAATTTTAAATCAGTGATTTATCCTCTTCCCATTCAAGAATTTTTATATATCGGTAAATCTTCTATTCCTAAATTGAATAAAATGGGTATTTATACCATTGGAGATTTTGCAAAACAATCATTAAATAATAAGAAATTACAAACACTTTTTGGAATTCGCTTCAAAAAACTTTTAGATAATGCTCACGGAATGGGTGATGATTTGATTAATAGTAAAAGTTTTGAATTTCAACAAATTGGAAAAGAAAAAACTTTTGATAATGGTTTTACAACAGACCATAGTTTTATTAAAAATGAAATAAAGAAAATTTGTGAACAAATTTCACAAAAAGCTAAATCACAAAATACTTTCGGACAAGTTATATCAATTAACTTTAAAATCAATTTTCATGAATCATTTAATAAACAAAAAAAATTAAATGAAAAAGTTAATAATTTCAAACAAATTTTTCAAGTTGCATCAGATATTTTTGAAAAGTATTGAAATAATCAAGAATTACGAGGAATCGGGGTTTACTTATCAGAACTTGAAAAGGGAACAGAAAAATTTAAACAAGTTGATTTATTTAGTACAGAAACAAACTCAAAAGTTGATTCAAGAGTTTTGAATGTTGTCGAGCAAGTAAATTTAAAATTAGAGAAAAAAGCAGTATTTTTATTAAACTTAAATCATTATAAAAAAAACTAATTTTCATGTATTATTTATTCTTAATGAAAATAGCTATTTTTGGTGGGTCCTTTAACCCCGTTCATCAAGGTCATATTTCAATCGCAAAAGAGGCAGTTGAAAAATTAAATTTAGATAAATTATATTTTGTACCAGCTTACAAAAATCCTTTTAAATCAAAACACAAATATGTTGATGTAGAGCACAGAATTGCTATGCTAAAAAGAGTATTGTTTAATAAAACAGATATTTCACTTTTTGAAGCAAATCGCAAAGGAATAAGTTATACAATTGATACTGTGCTTTATTTTAGAAAACAGTTCCCAGATGCAGAATTATATTTAATTTTGGGTTCAGATAATTTACCCAAATTAAATAAATGAAAAAACATTGAAACAATTTCACAAGAAACAAAAATCATTATTTTTAAAAGATCAAATAATATAGTTAAAACCAACATCAAAAAATTTAATTGTTATCTTCTAAATAATGAAATTTATGATTTTTCTTCTACAGAATTTCAACAAGGAAAATTAGATGTTGTACCAATAGAAGTTAGAAAATATATTGGTGAAAATTTCTTATATTTAGAGGAAATTTTAAAAAATTCTGTTGATGCTAAAAGATTTAAACATTGTCTAGCTACAGCTAGTGCTGCCGCCGAGTATGCAAAAGTTCTAAAATATGATGCTAAAATTGCTTGAATAGCAGGATTAGTTCATGATATTACAAAAACAATTCCCAATGATGCTCAACGTCAATATTTAGAATCACATAAGATTGATGCTAGTCAATACAGAGATTATCAATTACATCAAACTACAGCAGCAGTTTGATTAGAAAAAGATTACTATATTAACAACAAAGATATTGTTGAAGCAGTTAAATGACATACATCATTAAATTCTGAAATGACAGTTTTAGGGAAAATAGTTTTTGTAGCTGATAAATTAGCACAAGGTAGAAGATATCCCGGAATTCAAAAAGTCCGTCAATTAGCATTAACTGATTTTAATGAAGCTTTCAAAATAGTTGTACAACAAACTTGAGATTTTAATAAAGCTAAAAATATTGAAATTACTTCCGAGCAAGAAACTTTGTATAAAAAATGAACTAGTTAATTATTTATTTTTAACTAAAATTAGTTTTAATACTAAAAATGGTTAATTATGAACTTTTATAGAATCGCAAATACTAAAAATTAATATGTTACTAGATTAAATAGCATCTAGAAATTAAAATTTATAGTATTAAAAATATTAAAATTTAAATAAAAAATATATCAAATAATGTTTAACATACATAAAAATAAAATTGTTAAACAGCAGAAATAATCAAAAAAATATCCATAAAATTAAACCTAATTTCACCGGTTTTTATTTTATGGATATTTTTTTAAAATTAGGTGGCGAAAATTCAGTTTCCTTTTTTAAAATATAACTTTTGTTCATTTTGATGAACTTTTATGAATTAAATAGCATTTTAAGAATTTTTTTTGACTTTTTACATCAATTTTTAAATTTTTAGGAATATAATTAAGTGAATTATTAGAGACTTTTAGTTCTTTAATAATTATAATTTTCAAACTATTTATAAAAAAAGGAATTTATAAAAATGAAAAAATTTGTAAGAACAATTTTAGGGGACGTTGATCCCTCGGAATTAGGAGTTACTGACTGTCATGATCACTTAATTAAAAATTATGGGCCAGAGGCTCATGAACATCCTGACTTTGTTATGTTATCTATTCCTGCTGCAAAAGCAGAAATGGAAGAATATTTAGCAAAAGGTGGAAAAACTATTGTAACAATGGATCCACCTAACGTGGGACGCGATGTTCACAAAATGTTAGAAATTGCTGAACATTTTAGAGGAAGAGGTCATATTTTAATGGCTACAGGATTCCACAAAGCAGCATTTTATGACAAAGGTGCATCTTGATTGGCTTTAGCTCCTGTTGACGAAATTGTAAAAATGGTTGTTGCAGAAATTGAAGAAGGAATGGATGAATACAACTATAGTGGACCAGTTGTAAAACGTTCAAAAGCAAAAGCTGGAATTATTAAAGCTGGTACAGGATATGCAGCAATTGATCGTTTAGAACTTAAATCTCTAGAATCAGCAGCACGTTCATCGATTGCAACGGGTGCCCCTATCCTAGTACATACTCAATTAGGAACGATGGCTTATGAAGCTGCCCAACACTTAATTGATTTTGGTGTTAATCCAAGAAAAATTCAATTATCTCACTTAAATAAAAACCCTGATAAATATTATTATGAAAAAATCATTAAAGAATTAGGAGTAAGTCTTTGTTTTGACGGTCCTGACCGTGTTAAATATTACTCAGACGCAACTCTTGCAGAAAATATTAAATATCTTGTAGATAAAGGATATCAAAAACATATTACTTTATCACTAGATGCGGGTAGAATTTTATATCAAAGAAATTATGGTTTAGAAAAAGGAAAACAAACATTTGGATTAGGATATTTATTCGATCGTTTTATTCCTTTATTAAAACAAGTTGGAGTTAGTGAATCAGCTATTGAAGATATGCTTGTAAACAACCCAAGAGAAATTTTAACTTTTGATGAACCTCGAACATATGATGTTTCAAAAGTTAATCCTAGAGTTTTAGAATTAAAAAAAGAGTTCAAAATAAATTAATATAAAAAAGGAGAAACTTATATGAAGGATAAATTAGAAAAAGCCTCTAAGAAAAAAACCTTAATTGGCTGATCTATTTTTCTAGCTGTTTTCATCATCCTTTCAATTATAGTGCTACTTATTTGAATGGGAACCAATGAAAATGGTTGAAGTAAATTTGGTGAAGCTTTCAGCTTTTTAGTTAGTGTAGTTTACCTAGACAACTTCTTAAGACAACCAGTATTACTAATTGGTACTTTAGTATTTGTTGGTTATTTAGTGCTTGGTAGAGGACTTGTCGAATCATTTACTGGCGCAATGAAATCATCTATTGGTATTTTATTAATGGGTATTGGTTCAGGAATGCTAGTAGGTATGGCAAGACCTGTATTCAACGGATTACAAACATTAGGGGAAGGAACTACTGTTGTTCCATTAGATCCTTACTTTGCCTTAACAATTGCTAATCCAACAGGATTTTTATCAAGATTAGCTGGTGAAGGGTTTACCTATGCTGCATGAGTAATTTATGCATTTTTAGGGGGATTAATTATTAACATAATTCTTGTAGTATTCAAAAAATGAACAAATGTTCACTCAATTGTTATTACAGGTCACATTATGATCCAACAAGCAACTGTATTAGTGGCTTTCTTATACTTCTTATTATTTAGAGAAACAGAATTATCAGCAGGTGGAGTAAAATCAGGACCTGAATGAGCGATGATTATTATGTCATCTATAATGTTAGGTGTTTACTGAGGAGTTGGTTCAACTTCAACAATTAAACCAACAAATACAGTAACTGAAAATGCAGGATTTGCAATTGGACACCAACAAATGTTATCAATTTCTGTAGCTTATAAATTAGGAAAATATGTTGGTAAAAAAGAAAACTCAGCAGAAACAAGAGTTTTACCAAAATGATTAAAAATCTTTGAAGACAACATTTTTACTCAAACATTTATTTTATTAATCTTATTCTCAATCTTAATGATTATTCTATTTGTTTCTAACAAAGTAAATTATGACTGAGGTAAAAGAGAATTTCGTGGTGATTTTGGTTCTTGAAATGCCTTAAGTTCAGGAGCTTGAGTAGGATTACAATTTATCTTTGGAGCATTCAAAATAACAGCTTCAATCTTAACTCTAATTACAGGAGTTAGAATGTTTGTTACAGAATTACAACAATCATTCCAAGGAATTAGTGAAAAAATTATTCCTGATTCAGTAGTTGCAGTTGATATTGCTGCAGTTTACGGATTCGCACCAAACTCAATTACATATGGATTTATTTCTGGAACATTAGCGCAATTTGCTGCTGTAGGTCTAGTAATTGCTTTATCAAGAATTCCAGGACTAAGTATTTCAATTACAATCCCATTATTTATTACTTTATTCTTTAACTCAGGAGCACTTGCAGCTTACTCAAATGCTTCAGGAGGAATCAAAGGTGCTATTATAGTTCCAGCAGTTATCGGTATATTTGAAATCTTGATTATATCATTCGCTTTAGGAGCTGTTACACACGTTTCTACTGCAGCAATGCCAGGAATTGTACCAGATCCAGAAACTCTAAAACCTCAAACACCAGTTCCAGGCGGATTCATAGGAATGGCTGACTGAAACTTATTCTTTGGTGCATACATTTTAGTTTCAGCTTGATCAACAGCTGGTGCATGAATCTTTACAATTTTAGCAATTCTAGGATTACTATTCTATGGACAAGCATTAGACTCAGGAATGCAACACAAAAAAACATTTGTACAAAAATTCTTAAAGTTAAATCCAGAATTAATATCAGCAAATAAAAAAGCTTAATTATTTTAATATAAAAAAGGAGAAACTATGGCATTAAAAATTGTTGCAGCTTGTGGTAATGGTATGGGTACAAGCATGATTATTAAGTTAAAAGTGCAAAAAATTTGTAAAGCTTTAGGAATTGAAGCTGATATAGAAGCTTTATCAATGGGACAATCAAAAGGATTAACAGCTTCAGTTGATATCATTATTTCTTCAACTCATCTATCAAGTGAATTTAACCACAATCAAAAAGCTAAAATTGTTGGTGTTAAAAACCTAATGGATGAAAAAGAAATTGAAAGCGCTTTAAAAGCAGCTTTAAATCTTTAGTGACGGATAAAACATGAAAATTAATCTATTAGAAATTTTAAAAAAATATCAAACAGTGCAATTACAGTTAAATGCCAAAACATGAGAAGAAGCTGTCTTTTTATCAGCTAAACCTTTAATTGATAAAAAATTAGTGGAACATTCATATTATGATGCAATTATAGCGAGTACGCTAAAACATGGACCTTATTATATTATTGCTGATGATTTAGCGATGCCTCATGCTCAAAGTGATGCCGGTGTTAATGAAAATAGTTTCTCACTTATTACTTTACAAGAACCAGTTTTTTTCCCTGGTGATGAACGTCCAATTAGAGTATTAATTACTCTAGCAGCTACAAGTGCTGAAGTACATACATCAGAAGCATTACCTCAGATTGTTGCAGTTTTTGAAGATCCAAAAACAATTCAAGAAATAGTTGATGCTAAAACAGTAGAAGAAGTTTTTGATATTATTGAAAAAATTGATTTTACTAAATATTTATCATAATTAAGAAAAGAGTTTATATGTCGAGAAAACCAATGTTACAACTAGCTTTAGATACATTAACTATTGAAGAAGCAATTAGTAATGTCCAAAAAGTGCGTGATTACATTGACATTATTGAAGTTGGAACAATCTTAATTTCTTCAGTTGGAAAAAGTGCAATTTCCATCTTAAAAGCAACTTTTCCTGAAAAAATTATTATTGCTGATGGAAAAGTGGCTGATGCTGGTTCAATTTTTGGGAAAATGTTTTTTGGTCAAGGTGCCAATTATGTAACCGCTATCTGTGCAGCAGAACCACAAACAATGTCTGAACTTTTAAAAGTGGGACAAGAAATTGATGTTAAAAATGAAGTCCAAGTGGAACTAACTTCTAATTTCACTTGAGAACAAGCTCAACAGTGAAGAGATCATCATATAACTCAAGCAGTTTGACATCGGGCACGTGATGCACAAGCTGCTGGTGTAAAATGAGGCCAAAAAGACTTAGATAGTATTAGAAAATTAGTAGATTTAGGATTTTTAGTAACTGTCACTGGTGGAGTCGAACTAGAAGACATTAAATATTTCAAAGATTTGCCAATTTATATTTTCATTGCTGGCCGCTCAATTCGTGATGCGAAAGATCCAGCTGCGGCAGCAAAGGCCTTTAAAGATGAATTTAACAAATATTGATAAAAAAAAACGTTACTTAGGGATTTATGAAAAAGCTTTAAATAATAAGTTTTCTTGAGAAGAAAAAATTTTATTAGCAAAAAAAGCCGGTTTTGATTTTATTGAATTTAGTGTTGATGAAGCTGATTTTCGACTAGCGCGTTTAGATTGAAATGATGAAGAAATCAACCAATTACGTCAGTTATTAATTAAACACGATTTTTATTTCAATTCAATGTGTCTTAGTGGACACAGAAGGTTTCCTTTTGGTTCAAAAGATGCAGCAACACGCCAAAAAGCTTTAGAAATTATGGAAAAAGCACTAATTTTAGCTAAAAAATTAGGAATTAGAATTATTCAACTTGCTGCATATGATGTTTACTATGAAAAATCAACTGAACTTTCTAAAAAACGCTTTATTGAAGGTATCAAAAAAGCTACAGAACTAGCGCAAAAATATAGTGTTACTTTAGCTTTTGAAACAATGGATACACCTTTTGCAGGTACTATTTCAAAGTGTTTAAATTTTATTAAGAAAATCAATTATCCACAATTGTATGTTTATCCAGATATAGGTAATTTAAATCAATTTACTAATGATTTTGAAAATGAAGTGGAATTAGGTCAAGATAAAATTGTTGCTTTTCACTTTAAGGACACAACACCAACGAAATTTAAAGAGGTTGCTTGAGGGCAAGGAACAGTCGATTTTGTACGAAGCTTAAAAGCTATCAAAAAAATTAATTTTCGTGGTCCTTTAATGATTGAAATGTGATCAAAAAATGATCCTGAAGAAACATTCCAACAAAATTTAACAGAATTGAAAAAAGCTAAAAAATTTTACCAACAGCAGTGAAAATTAGCGGGTAATGATGAATAAAGCAGAAATTGAAAAATTACAAAAATTAGTTTTTGATGCTAACCAATTATTATTTACTTATCGCTTAGCTATCCATACTTGAGGAAATGTTTCAGCAATTACTCAAGATCGGAAATATATGGTTATTAAACCTAGTGGTGTAGCTTATGAAACTATGACTTACAAAGATATGGTTATAGTTGATATGGAAAATAATGTCATTGATTCAGATTTAAATCCTTCAAGCGATACACCAACACATACATTATTGTATAAAGCTGATTCACGGATTCAAGCAATTGTGCACACTCACTCACCTCATGCAGTAGCATGGGCACAAAGTGGTAAATCAATACCTTGTTTTGGTACAACTCATGCAGATAACTTTTATGAAGATGTACCTTGTACACGTGATTTAAATGAAGCAGAAATTGCTCAAAATTATGAACATAATACAGGATTAGTCATCATTGATCATTTTCATAAAAATAATCGTGATTTTGCTGCAACTCCAGCTGTTTTAGTGAAAGAACACGGACCTTTTGTATGATCAACTAAAAGTGCAAATGATGCCGTAAATCTGGCTTTAACTTTAGAAGAAGTAGCAAAAATGGCATTGTTTACTATAACAATTGATCCTAATGCTCAAGAAGCTAAAAAAGCTTTACAAGAAAAACATTACAATCGCAAACACGGGAAAGATGCCTATTATGGACAAAAAAGATAATGTTCAAACTTTAGTCTTTGACTTAGATGGAACACTATTAAACTCAGAAAAAAATGTTTTAGATTCAAGTATTGAAACAATTAAGCATTTGCAGAAAAAAAATGGCACAAAAGCAATTATTGCTTCTGGTCGTCCTTGATATTTTTGTAAAAAACCTTGAAATTTAATTGATAGCCAAATGCCAATTATTTCTTGTAATGGAGCTTTAGTATTTGATCCTGTTAACAACAAAGAAATTTTTGTTAATCCCATTGAAAAAACAGTTGCTAAATCTATTTTTAATTATTTACACGCTTTAAAAATTAATTTTTTAGTTTATACATCAAAACAAATGTTTAAAAATGAAGCAATATCACCTTCTCAGTGATTTATTTGATTAGATGGTGAACTTGCTAAAATGGCAGAAGATGAAAAATTTCAAATTAATCCTGTTAATTCAGATTTTGATTTGGATCAACACCAAGTTGTAAAATTTTTAGTTATTGCTAAGGAAACTGATCCCAAAAATCTTGATTTAATCCAAAAAGAATTCAAAAAATATCAAGAAAAAGTTTATTTAATTAAATCACAACCTACAGTTTTAGATATTATGCCAACTGGTTCAGACAAAGGTCAAGGTTTGAAACAAATTGCTCAACACGGTTTAATTAATTTAGATACAACTTTAGTTTTTGGTGATGAAGTTAACGACATTCCAATGTTTAAAGTAGCAAAATATTCAGTTGCTATGGGACAATCTAAATCAGAAGTTAAAACAATAGCAAAATATGTTACAGATTCTCATGATAAAGACGGAATTGCTAATTTTTTGAAAAAAATAATATAATCTAAAGATGTTCTTTAAAAAAATTAAAGTAAGCCATTTAACTTCCGGTTATTGATTAGCACCAAAATTTTTAAATCTTTTTAGTCCTCATAATAGTAAAGCAATTGTTAAACCGTTTGTATCTTTAGAAGATTTAATCCAAAAAAACAGATTATTGCACAGTGAATTTGCTTTCAGTTTTAATGGTGATCATAATTTTTACAATGTTAACAAACTTTATAAAATAAGAAAAATTGATTTTCAATTTAATAAACAGTTAATGAATGAAATTGAAAAAAATGGCTTCCATTATCATGAAATTATTCCTAATTTAGTTCTGGTTTGAGATTTTAAAGCAATTAAAACCATTTACAGTGGTTTAGCCCCTTTTTATTCTTTAGAATTTTATGAAAACTTATTAGCAAAGGCTAAAAAAAATATTTTGGTAGATAATAAAGCTTACTTTACTTGAAACAGAAATTGAGGATTTATTCAAATTAACAAATAATTTTAAACCCACTAAAATCTTTGTGTTTTAGTGGGTTTTTTTATATAAAAAATGCAGAATATTTATTTAATTAATAAAGATTCTTCATCCATTTCAACAGGTTTTTCAATATTCATGTAATCTAAAATTGTGGGTGCAATGTTTGCTAATTTTCCATCTTTTAGTTTTAATGATTTATCTGTTGTAATTAACATTACAGGATATGAAGTATGCTTTGTTGCAGGATTTCCGTTAGCATCTTCTGTAACTTCAGCATTTCCATGATCAGCTGTAATGAATTGAATAGCATCATTTTTTTCAACTCATTCTTTAATAATACCCAGCTGAGTATCTAAAACTTCTACAGCTTTGATTGCAGCTTGTAAATCACCAGTATGACCTACCATGTCAGGGTTGGCAAAATTCATAATTACTAAGTCGAAATTTTTAGCTTCATTTAATAAAGCTTCTGTAATTGCTTGAGCTGACATTTGTGGTGCAGTTGCATATGACTCTACTTTTAGTGAAGGTATCATAATTCTCTTGCTATTTGCATATTCAATATCTTGCCCTCCATCCATAAAGAAAGTTACGTGAGCATATTTTTGAGTTTCAGCTAGACGTAGTTGTTTGAGTCCTGCATCAGAAATTACTTTACCAATCGGTTTTTTAATTTCCATTTCATCAAAAGCAATGTCACAATTAATGCCTTCATATTTCATCATTGACACAAAAGCTGATAATTTTGCTCTATGAGAAGGAACATAGTCATATAAATCTGAATCAATTAACATATGAGTAATTTGACGAGCTCTATCTGGACGAAAGTTGAAGAAAATAACAGCATCATGATCTTTAATGAATTTAGCATCAGGATTTATTGCCGGAATTAAAAATTCATCAAATAATTGTTCTGCATATTGGGATTTAACATAATCTTTTGCTGAATGAAATGTATTTCTTGCTTTACCAAAAAGTGCATCATAAGATTTTTGATTTCTATCAAACATTTTATCACGATCCATAGCATAAAATCTTCCGGCAATGGAAGCAATTTTATAACCTGCTTTATCAGCTATTTTTGTTTCTAATTTTTCAATTGAACTAAGAATTGATTGAGGCGCTACATCTCTACCATCACCAAAAATATGTATAGATAAGTTTTCTATACCATAAGCTTTAGCAGCATCAATTAAAGCAAATAAGTGGTCTTCTAAAGAATGAACTCCACCGGGAGATAATAAACCCATCAAATGCAAAGTTGCATTATTTGTTTTTGCAGCTTCAAATGCTTTTACAAAAGCAGTATTTTGACCGAAAGTCCCATCTTCTAAAGCTTTTTTTATTAGCGAAAGCCCTGTATAAACAACAGTACCGGCTCCAATATTTAAGTGACCTACTTCACTGTTACCCATTTGTCCTTCAGGTAATCCCACATATTGACCTGAAGCTTGAATAATTGAATAAGGATAACTTTTAAAGTATTCATCAAAAGTTGGAGTTTTGGCCATTTTAAAGGCATTCCCCTGTTTTTCTGACCTTAAACCTAGCCCATCAATTACCGTTAAAATTACTGGTTTTTTCATTGTATTCCTTTTAAAATTTATTTTATATTTTATAAAAAAAGAAAACTAGGGTTAATTAGTTTTCAATTTTTATAAAATTATTTTTTGTGTAATCATCCAAATAATTTACAAAATAGTGTTTTATGTTGATGTTTTGCTTCTTTTGTTGTTGTTTCTTCTTTTTCTTGAACTTCAACATTTTCATCAGCATCTTGAATCGCTTTAATTCCTGGAAGCTCTTTACCTTCTAAGAATTCTATTGAAGCTCCTCCACCTGTAGAAATATGTGAAAATGAAGCTTCTAATTTTAAATTTTCAATAGCAGCAACAGAATCTCCACCACCAACAACTGAGTAAGCTCCATCTAATTTACCAATAGCAACAGCAATTGCTTCAGTTCCTTTTTTAAAGTTTGAGAATTCTGTAACCCCCATAGGTCCATTTCAAAGCACTGTTTTAGCATTTGCTAAAGTTTTTTCAAATAATTTTATTGATTCTTCAGCAATATCTAATCCCATATATCCTTTTGGAATGTTTAGAGGATCTTTTTTATTAACTAATCTTGCTCCATTTGCAAATTCTTTGCCTATAGCATGATCGATTGGTAAAACAATTTTATCTCCATATTTAGCTAAATATTCTTTTACAAGTTCTAATTTATCTTCTTCTAATAAAGAATTTCCAATCTCATGTCCTTGCGCTTTTGCAAATGTATAAGCCATTCCTCCACCGATAATAACTTTATCAGCAACTTTTAACAAGGAATCAACAATAGCAATCTTATCTGAAACTTTAGCTCCACCTACAATTGCTATGAATGGTCTTTCAGGATTGTTTAAAACTTTTGATAAAGCTTTAACTTCTTTTTCCATTAAATAACCCATTGCAGATTCATTAATATAAGTAGCAATTCCTACATTGGATGCATGTGCACGGTGTGCGGTACCAAAAGCATCATTAATAAATACATCTCCCAATGAAGCTCAGTATTTTCCTAATTCAGGATTATTTTTTGATTCAGCTTTTTCATTTAAGTCTTCGTATCTTGTATTTTGAACTAATAAGATATCACCATCTTGTAAGTTCTCAACAGCAGCTTCTAATTTGGAACCTCTAGTTTGATTTACAAAATATACTTTTCTACCTAGTAGTTTTTCTAAATGTTTTGCCACTGGAGCTAGTGACTTAGATGCCTTATCTTCTTCTGTTTTAATTCTGCCTAAGTGTGAAAATAAAATTGCTTTTCCGCCTTCATTTACAACTTTTTGAATAGTTGGCAATGATGCTCTAATTCTTTTATCTGAAGTAATATTTCCTTCTTTATCAAAAGGAACATTAAAATCATTTCTAATTAAAACTTTTTTACCTTTTAGTTCTATTTGATCAATTGTTTTTTTCATTTGGTCTTTCTCCTTTGAAAATGATTAATTAGTAAAATTTAAAATCATCAAGTAATTATCATAAAATGTTTCTAAATATTAACTTGTTATTTATTAATTATATTAAATTGTTATAAATTTTTAAGTATTAAATTTTTTAATAAAAAAAACATAAAAAAATCCCCCTATTTTATTGAAAAGGGAGATAATTTTTTTTATGTTTTTAAATCTTTTATTATTAATTCTAAAGAAAAAATAATAAAAAAAATGGTGGAGATGCCGGGAATCGAACCCGGGTCCACACATAAACATATTATTTAAATCTACAGTTTAGTAATTTTTATATTCAACAAATTAAAAACTTAAAATTACAAACAGTTGTTTAATTTGTCCAGTTGAAGTTCTGCAAAATTTAACTGAGTCCTTTTACATATCCCAATACCACATTGTAGCACTTTGGGAAGAATGCTACAAGACCAACCGCTAAATATTAAGCGAAAGAAGGATTTAAGTTAAATGAAGAATTCATTGCTAAAGCGCTGTAGTCTTCGTTTGTTTTTTCTTTTCCATTTAGAAAAGCCTAGAAGTATTTATGGTTTACCAGACCACTGCATTAAATAATCGCTTATATATGTCGAAACCTTTACACCCCCATAGTATTTATAATGAGGAATTTAAAGATATTTTGCTATTTCATGCTCAATATCACGTTTTTTTTCTGTTTCTCGTTTATCTTGTTTATTTTTTCCACGAGCAAGCGCAATTTCAATTTTTATTTTATCTTTTGATCAATAAATCATTGTAGGTATCAAAGTAAAATTATTTTGTTGTTGCTTTAAAGCTAGTCTTTTTAACTGTGCTTTATGCATTAATAATTTTCGTGGTCTTAGTACATCACCTTTGACTGCCATATATAAAGAAATATGCATATTTGAAATAAAAAGCTCGTGAAATTTAAATGTAGCAAAGGCGTTATTTAAATTTACTTTATTGGCACGAATTGATTTTACTTCTCAGCCCAATAAAGCAATTCCAGCTTCATATTTATCTATAATTTCGTAGTTATAATTTGCTACTTTATTTTTTGCTATTATCTTCATATCTGATTTATTATCTATTAAATTTTAACAAAAAGCTATTTTTTCAATTAAAAACAAGAAAAAGTTTAAAATTTTATTGCTAAATACTCAAAAATAGAATTTTCTGCATTTTATAAAATTATTTTTAAACTAAAAAATTATTACAATTAGTTATTTCACTTATAATTTACATTAGTACTTATTAATTATTATAACCAGTTATTTCATTGTCCAATGAGGTTAATAACTCGTGTTTTACAAATCATAGTAACATTTTTTAAATAAGCATTTTATTGATTTTTATTTAAATTCATCATTATTTTAGAAAAATATTAAATTTTTAAATATACTAGCTTTAATATAATTTAAAATTTTTTATTTTTAATTAGTTAAAATTTATTATTTAATATAGATATTTTTAAAAAATATCACAGAATTGAGTTATTGATTTTCGTGGTATTATTTCAATATATTTTATATAATTATCTCAGTTTCATTACATAAAGAGGGCACAATGAAAAAAGTTTCAAAAACAATCCTAGGAGCTATGTCAATAATTTCAGCTTCTACATTAGCAGTTGCTTTAATTCAACAAAGTAACCAAACAAATTTTGTAGTTCCACAAACTTTTGCAGCAGTAGAAACAACTGCTAATGGCAAATATTTTTTTCGACCTTCTGCAATTACTTTAGATTCCACAAAATTTTCACAGTGAAATAAAAACAAATATGCAACACAAGTTAATGCTGAAGATATTCGTAAACTTTTTTCTTTTATTAGAACTTCTTATAATAGTAATGAGAATGCAACCACCAATATTAGTGGTTATAAATTTGAACAAATTTCAGAAAATGGAACTATAACATCTGTCCAAAGTTCAAATTTTTCATCAAGTTATGCAGGTTTTCAGTTAGGAAGTTTACAAAATTCTTCTATCAATAATTTAGTAGTAGAAATTACTAAAGCAGATAATTTTAAAGGTGAAATAGAATTCAAAGTTTACCAGAATATTACAGCTTATACTACTGATGAAAATAATAATGTTATTTTATCTAGACCTGGTTCTACTGCTAGTGATTTTGGAAATTTAAGAGCACTAATAACACCACCAACTGAATTTAAATCAGAAACAGATGCTGATGTTTGAAAATTACCAAAGAGCACATTACCATTAAATATTGTAAAATGAAAATTTCAATGAGCACCAGACGAACAAATTGATAGTTTTATTAAAAACACTACCAAAGATGTTAATTCAATCACAAATTCAGACATTAGTTCAAACTTTTTTTCATTAAGTTTAGATTACAATACAACAGAACAAGAAATTCCTGATGAATCTATGATTCCTACACCAACTATTTCTTTAACTCCAAATACTGCCTTAAATTTATTGACAGTATCAATTAATTTAAGTAATAGCTTTTCAAATGCCAATAAATCTTTTTCAAAAACTTTTTATGGTTTCAGAACTAATGAAGAATCATTAATTGAATTAAAAATGGTGACAAACGAAAACTTATTAAATGCTGATATTGCTATGCCTTATTGAGACCAAGATCAAACTGCTGATCCTACAAAATCTAAAATTGGTCAAAAAGTTTCAACTTTATTACCTTCAGAATTTGTTAATCCCCAGGCAAGATACGATGTTTCTTTTTTAGATATTTTTAATGGAGTAATAAAAAATGCTGTAGGAATTGTGGGAACAAAATCAAATTCTGCATTATCAATTAATTCTACTAATAATAGAATTGGATTTTTAACATATCAAAATGCTGAAATTAATTCAAATCAATTGGCTAAAATTAATACAAGTATTAAAAGTGTTGAAACTTTTCCAGATGATTTAGAAGGAACTTTAGAACTAAAAATTACTTATCAAACAATTAATAATTCTGGAAAAGTTATGGATGGGCCTATAGAAATAGTTAAATATACCGGTTTTTCTAGAAACTTAGAAAGTGGTGAATTAGTTTATTTTAACTGATCAAATACCATTCCTTCTAGATATGCTTCTTTAGTTGCTTCTGGAATTGTAAATGTTTTTAGGGAAACTGTTAATTCAGCAGATGGTTCATCTTCAACACCAATTGCTGGTGGATGATCAACATCAGAACAATCTAAAGATTTCGTTTCTTTATTTTTTGATTCTTCTGATTTTTTAAAAAAAGTTTATAAATTACCATATGTAAATCCATCATTAGCTAATTTAGCTAATGAAACAGCTACTGGTTCAATGGTAAGAATTACAGATGCTTCAATCGAAAATAATGGTGAAATCATTCAAAGAATTAGAGTAGAAATCCAATTTTCACGTCTAAATGGACAAGATAATGTTGTTTTTTCTAAAACATATGTAACTTCCACTACTGCTCAAGATATTCCTGAATCATTACAAAGTAAAATTAGAATAAATCAGGAATTTACAAAAAGTCTGCATCAGTATAGTAATTTATTACCGAGTGAATTAACAATTGAGCAGATAAGAAAAATGTTTATTTTAGAAACTCCTACAGCTGGTGCAGATTTCACAACACCATTAGATCAAGCTATCATTTTTGCTGTTCCAGATGATAAAAACGGTCGTTTAGCAGTTTCATTGATTTTCGATAAATTTAATAATATTCCTTCATTTGAATATGGAAGAGTTTTCACTGGTTTTAAAGAAAATTTAGCACTAAAACTAAATTTAGAATTAAAACATACTCCTTTAACAAATTTAAGTGCAAACTTTTTATCTAAAAATCCAATGGATGAAAAAAGCTTAACTAAAAAAGACATTTTAGAAGCAATGTTTGGTGGTTTAGAGAGCACTTTATTTAAAATGATTTCTGAAGACAATCTTGAAATTACTGATCGATCACCAACCTCGGTAACCGCACAAATCAAAATTAACTGAGCCGACTTAACTTTAAAATTTCAACAAGTGCCTTTGACATTGTCAACTACCAGCGCAATTTTAAGAACTAATGACACAAATATTGATCTAAATACAAATGATGTCACAACACTATCGTTTACTATTACCGGTTTTACAGGTGGAACTAATTTTAATCAACATAATGACACACCGATAAAACCAGGAGAAATTTTATCTCAGCAGCAAATTTTATGATTATGATTAGGATTAGGTTCTAGTTTGTTTGGAATTTTAGCAATCTTAATTTTATGAATATTAATTAATGCAACAAGATTTAACAAAAAAACTAAGTCATTAAGACAACAAAATCAAAAATTTGAACACGAGGAGGAATAAAATGCATAAAAAATACTCTCATTTAAAAATAGCTTCAGCAATTATTATTCCATCTGTGATTATCAGTAGCACTTTTATTGTCACAAGTATTCAAAAAAAATCTCCTTTTACTCAAACAGTTAGTCCTCAAACTTTTTCATCTAGCACTGTATCTCTTAGTCAATTAACTTTTATTAATCCTGCTCTTTTAAACACCGATTTAAAATATCAAAATGTTGAAAATATTTTTAATAAAAATGGTCATTCTTTTTTATATGCTCATAAAAAAACAAACGGAAATGCAAATGTCATTGATACTGTAGCTTTAATTCAAGATTCAACAAATCAAATGAAATGAGCTGTTGATGCTGAAAAAATTAAAGAAATAATTAAAAATTATAGAAATCAAAAAAAACCTAGCACTCCACCAAGTCACAATCTAGAAAATGTTAAAATCAACAAAGCTGAATATTCTATTTCTTCAAGAAGTTATTATTTAAACGTTTACGTTTATGAAACAGATGAAACTAAAGGACATACAGTAATTTTAAAAATATCAGAATCATCTGGTGATGTTTCTGTTTATTTTGATGCTGCACTAGCAACAGAAAGTAAAATGACTGGTTCACAATCTAGAAAATATGTGAATACTAATTTTTCACAATTTGTGATTAAAACTGATAATCAAAGTACACCTACTTTAATTTTAATTAAAGGTGATTATGAAAAAGCTACCAGTGGAACTAATCAAACAATTGCCATTGAAGTTACTGGTTCTACAGGTGGTTCTGTTGGTGATGTTACCGGTAGAAATGTTTTTGAAACTAGTTTTATAACTCAAGAAAATACTTATTTAAATACAACAGGAAATAAAATTTATGCAACTAATTCGGCATGAATTAATGGTGGATTATTTTTATTACTTCAAAAACGTAATAGTGCTGGAAATACAACAGAAGTAGTGGCATATGCTTATTCAACTAGGGGTAATGGATTTAATGCTCCTTTTAGAACATCAATTAAAAAATTACCTGGAAATGACACTCACTATTCAATAACAGCAATTAAAGGTCAAAATTACTTAGTTGCAAGACAAAATAAAGCAGCGCCAACTACTGGCAATTTTGCTGATAGTGGACCATTATTAGTCCAAAAACTAGATTTAACAATTAATGGAAATAACGCTAATGCTACAGTAACAAACGATCAAAAACAAATAAAATATTTTAACAATGGTTCATTACTAGGAATTAGTAATGTTTATTCAACTACTAAAATTAGTTCTAATGCTGAATTTGTTGCTATAAGTAATAACAATGTACTTGTAACATTAGATAGAAACTTAAATTTTATTGATCAGTTAGCTTTAGTAGACTTACCAAGCAATGTGTCAATAATTGATTTAAAAACAGTTGGTATCAACTACTTTTTATACTTGTCAAATGGTGAAATTTGAGCATATAATAATTCAGGTTTTGCAGGAACTCCAAAAACTTTAGCATCAAATGGTTTAGAAAAACCTGTAAGTATTTCCTTCAAAGATCAAAGCCAAGTAAATAATGGAGCTGCCATTTTTGCTGATTCATTAAACAAATTTAAGCAATCATTTGAAGCTAATTTAAATTCATTTTTAAATATTCAAAGAGCTTATAATAATGTTAGTCCTGTTTTAGAATTTGAAACAGTTGATAAAGAAGTTGCGGATCAAAAGCATAGTCATGAATCGACAATTAAAATATACCAAGTTCTAAGAACTTTAGATGCCAACGGAACAGTTAATCCTTCAGGTAATATTATCGGTGGAAATAAAATCCGTGTCTTTTTAGGTGAAAAAACTTTCCGATTTTTCTTAAATAATCCTGATGTTAAAACCAAATCATTTGTTAGTTTACCAGAAGTTTTAAGACGTTCATTACCTAGTCAAATTGCTTCGATGTATGCAAATAATAACGACGTTTATAATTTATTTTTAGATGTTAAAAATATCGATCTATATGATAAAGCTGGAAATGGAAGTAATATTTCAGTAAGATTAACTCCCAATGACAAAACAGGGCGTTTAACCATTAATTTTAATGTAACTTATTTACATGAAAATGGAAAATTAACTAATAGAAATTTTTCATCTACAATTTCAGGTTTTCCTACTAGTCAAGTTGAAAATTCTACATTGACATTTAATATTAATCCTTTTTCAAAAGATATTTTATCTGAGAAATTCGGAAAAATATTACCTTCTCAAATCAAACCTAGTGAAGTTTTAGATAACTTTATTATTCTTTCACCTTTTCTAAAACAATCAGATTATGAATTATCAATTCTTCCTCAAAATGCTAAAGGAAAAGCACTTTTTAAATTAAAATTTAATTTCAAAAATAATTTAGTTTCTTTATCACAAGAAGCAGATGCAGCTAAAAAAGCTTTACAAGTAACACATGATTCAATTGTTTGAGAAAGTGAAGAAGTATTTAAGAGTAATACTGCTCAAAACCAAAATATTTTAATTAAATTTAATACTTTTGATGAAATCAAAGCTAAAAATCCTTCAATTGTATTACAAAAACCTTCTCAAGTGAAAACTGCCATAGAAAATGCAGGTAATACACAACAAAAACTGAATGCAATTATTGGTTACAATTTTGTTACAATGTCAGATTATGTTAAAGACAAAGTAGCTAACATTATTATTTCAAATATAAATGACTTAACTGGAGAATTTACACTTCAGTTGAATTTTAATAATCCCTTAGGAAATTCATTAAGAACAACTTTCCCACATGACTTTAGTGGTTTCCAAACTGATGAAGCTACTGCAAACGATGTTTATAATATAACTTTTTTAACAAAAGAACAATATTTAGCAACAAATAATGTTTCAGAACAATCTAATATTTTTAATAGATCAGCATCAGATGTAGAAATTTCAGATTTAATGATCAGACAAAGCGGTCAATTGAGTCCTAACGGTGTTTTAGGTGGATTAATTAATTTTTCTGATAACGCCCTAAATTCACAATACAATATCACTTTAACTCCAGAAAATGCAACAGGTAAATTGTTAATTACAATTGTTTTTAACTCATTTATTGAATTAGGTGATGATGGAAGAATTAAAAACATTAGTAATAAAAAAATCGTTCATTACTACGATGGATTTAATAAAACTAATGAAAATGGTATTTTCTTCTTAAATTGATACACTGAAAATGAAATTGCACAAAAAAAATTACCAAATTCAGCTTCAGCTTCTAGTTCATCATCAAACTCAACAAGTAATAATTTTTCAGAATTTACATCTGTTGAATTTGCTGGTTTTTTAAGAAATTTAGAACCTTTAGAATTACTACAATTTTTTGGACAACTTTCTGATGCTGCTCTTAAAAAATATCGTAATGATCCTAACCAATTCCAAGTACAAATTACTCCAAATGCAGATAGAGGTTCATTAAATGTAAGAGCAACATTTAATGAATGAAATAATACAAACGGAATTACAGAATTTTCTCAAACATTTACCGGTTTTAAATTACCAATTGAAGTTTTCCAAACTCAAATTGGAACTTATGATCCAACAAATTCACAATTTTTAGATCGAGCAGTAATTGAAGTTTCTAAAGTAAATAATTTACCTTCTGAAATGACTCCTGAAATGTTAAATAAGTTTTTTACTTTCCAGGATAATATTTTAAATAATTTGGAGAAAAAAATTTATTTCTTATATGATGATAGTACAGGAAGTGGAAAATTTGTTTTCTTTATTAAAAGACCAAGTAATTTAGTTCCAGAAAATAGTGATACTAATAATACAGAAACCAATTTAACTACAACTGCAGCAATAAGATCATTTAATAATGTTCAAACTATTGCAGCACCAAATATATTTGATGATGAAGTGGAAACACACGATTTTCAAATTAGTAGATTAATACCAATAAGTGAGTTAGTTGCAGAAGGTTATGTTTTAATGACAAATCCATTGCAAAATGTTACAGGATTTAAAATTTATAAACCAGAAGAAAAAAGATTTGAAAGTATTGTTAATTTATCACTAGCAATAGGTTTACCAATCATAATTTTCTTACCTTTAATTATCATCTTATTTGCTATTCGTCAAAAACCAATTATTCTTTTTGTTCAAAGTAAAATAATTAATTCATTATTTAAAAAACGTAAATTAGACAAAAAAAGGGAAACAATAGAAGAAGATGAGTAAAAGAGAAAAAACCGTTTTTTTAAATGTTCCTAATTTTGGTGTTAATTTAAATAAAGATTCTGAAAACAATTTGTTTAAATACATTAAAATGTCTAACTTTAAAAAAATTATTAACATTTTTAGTGTATTGCAAATTATTGATTTTAAAACTAAAACTTTAGATTTTAGAAAAGAATTATTTGATGCTTTTAATTTGCCATATCAAAATTTTTTACAACTTAATAATCTTAATTCCAAAGTTAATGAAGTTGTACGTTTTGCTGCAAAAAAAGAAATAATAAAGAATAATTATATTTTTCTTTATTTACATTTAGATAATGAATTTGATTTAAATAATGCAGATGCATTTATTGAATTTTTAGAAAATCTTCAAAAAAAACTTTGACCTAAAGCCAAGGCACAAGATAGAAAATTTCGATTTTATTTAAATTTATTAATTGATAAACCTATTTTTAACTGAGCATTTTTAAAAAGAGCAATTTTTAAATTACAAAAAAGTACATCTACGACAGTTATTATTCATAAATTTATTCCTAGTGAAAACTTATTAGCTGATAATTTTCAAGCTGCTAAATTTTATGAATTAATTGAAAACTGAAACAATCCTGAAAAAACTCAAATCATTAGTTCAATTTGAAATGCTGTTGCCGATATCAGTAAAGACCATTCTTTTGAAAAAACATTTTTATATGATAGAGACAATGACAAAAAATTAAAAGAAAAATTCGCAATTTTTGTTTCCTTCCAAACAGATGAATTAAGTGATTTTTATACTTTTTATCAACAAGAATTTCCAGATATTAATAGCTTACATATCAATCTAGATGATTGAAGTTTCAAAGCTAATGATGAAAAAGTTGGAATTAAAGAATTTCAAGAACTGGAAACAGTTTTAATTTCTAAAAATAAAAGAAATAATTTTTTAACAGGTTTATTTCCTCATCATTTAGATCATATAATCATAAGTCCTGCCAAAGATAATCCGTATTATTTTGTGCGTCAAAGTGCTAAGTTGTTTTATGAATCTTTAAAACAACAAGTTAGTCAAAACAAAAAAACAATTGTTTTAAATTGAAATATTTTTCAGGAAGTAAAAGAGCATTTTTCATATAAATTATGAATGTATGCAGCTATGGTATTTGATGTTTATATTTCAAAAATCCTTTTTTATTTAAGTAGAAAAAATATTAAATGAATTTTATTTTCCGATGAAATTGGTTTTGAAAGATTATTTTCTATCCAATTGGATGAAGATATTAATTTATTTTATTTAAGTAACCAACTAACATTAAAAAATACTTCTAATACAATTGATGCCGAAAAATTTAAAGATGTATTAGTTAGTTTACTTTCTAAAAAATATAAATCAACTTTTAGTTTAAATTTGTTTGCTTCAATAAAGGTATCTAACAAATTAAAAAAAATTGAAGCAATTAATTCAGATAAAGAATTAATTGAACATTTAAATTTAAAAAGACTACAAAAAACAAATAAAAAAGCATTTGATGAATTTGTTAATTTTGCATCTAGAATGCAAAAAAGAGAAATAAATCACCAGTTTAGAATTATCACTAAGGGAATTGCTAATCCCCAAAATTATTCACTATCTTTAAATACAGAAAATATGTATTTAGCAATGTATTTCCATGAGAAAGATTTATATCAACTTCCAGTAAAGAACATTAAGTTGGGTGATCTTATTCTATTTTATAAATCTGCAGAAATGTTTTTAAATTTATTAAAAGAAGGAAAAAACGCAAACTTATTTTATAAAGCATCTGGTGAAGGAAGTTATAAACGTGAATTTTTCAATCGTTATTCTTCATACATTAATCAAGCTGTAAAAAGATATAAAGAATTAGAAAATCTGCCTGTAGCTTCTAGAGTAAAATATTTAAGAAAAAGCTTTTTAGAATTAGAAAATTTATTACTAAATTTACAAAATATCAAAATTGCTTCATTAAAAGAATTAGAAGATAATTATGCTTTCTTAAAACGAAAAGAAAAAGAAGAACTTCTAATTAAACAAGAAATTGAAAGAAAAGCCGAAGAACTTTTAGAACTAAGTAAAAATGAATCTAATTTAAATCTTAAATCTGAATTTCAACTTTTTGAAGATAAAAAGTTTAACAAAGATTTAAAAGACAAAAAATAAGGAGTTAATATGAAAAAAATTATTTTCAATTGAAAATTAAATATGAACTATTTTACAATTAGGCAATTTATTGAAAATTTAGAAAAACCTTTAGATAAAAACTTTATCATATTGCCTTCTTATTTTGGTATTTTTAACTTACTTTCAAATTCAAAAGGAAAAATTGATATTTCACAGGTTGGAGTGCAAAACATTTCTGCTAATGCAACAGGAGATTTTATAGGTAAAGTTTCTTTTGTGGAAGCAAGAGAAGTAGGAATTGACTATATTTTAGTGAATCATCCATATATTTTAAAAAATTATATCGATGAAAAAAATAGCCATTCAATTAACTACAAATTAAAAGTTTTATTAGAAAATGATTTTAAACCAATTATTTGTATTGGAAATGAACTACAAGAAAAAGTTACTGATATTGAAAAAGTAATTACTAATGAAGTAAAAAAACTTTTTGAAAATATCCAACTAACGAATTCAAACGAATTAATTTTTGTTTACATGCCTTATTTCTATGCAGCAAACAATGTTGCCATTGATAATGCAGAAATTGAAAGACAAGTTGGCATTGTTAAAAAAGTAATAAAAAAACAATTTGGAGAATTTTTATCAGAAAGCAAAATTTTAGTTCTTTATGGTGGATTATTCAATAAAGAAAGTAATGAATTACCTATGATTGACGGAATTTTCTTTGACCACTGAGAAGATGTTGAATATATTCAAAAAATAATTAAAAATACTAAATTTGGGAATTAATAAAAAATTGATCAGTATTTGTTAAAAGCTAAAGGATAGAAAATGAAATATAAAAATAAAATTAGAAAGACGATGATTAAAGGTCTTATTCCTTTAACTATTTTTGCTGCTTCTTTTGGTATAAGTAGTACAGTTTTTATCAATCATTTTATTAAACCAAAAAAAATAGCTCCAAAAACATTTAATTCTGAGACAATACAAAATCAACAATTAACCAAAAAAAATAAAAATGTAATTGCTACTTTAGATGGTTCTTCATTTATTCAAAATGAAGGAAGAATACTGAAAAAAAGAAATATTAATGGTGCTCTAGAATTAACAATTACATTGCAAGATAGTTCAGATGCAGTTTTAAGTATGGCTAATTTTGAGTTTTTAAATCAATCTTATCTTGCTTTAATTACCAAAAATGCTAAATTAATTATTTACAATTTAGCAAATCCTAAAAAAGCTTTTAAAGAATATCAAATCGATCAAAGCATTAATGCTTTTTCCAAAAATAAAGACTTTTTAATTTTATATAGTGATCAAAATTCAGTTAATAGTTATTCTAAAGCTCAAAAACTAGATTTCAATAATTTTCAACTTAGTGATTTAAACATTGAAAAAACAGCAAAAAATAGTGAGCTAATTATTAAAAATATTTTTTATATTGCTCCTGATGTAAATTTAATAGCTTATATTAAACCAGAAATGGCAAATCTTTCTACAATTGCAAATGATACAAAATTTAGTGAAATACAATTTGATTTTGTTAACAATGAGATGCAAATTAGAAAAGATGCTGGTATTCCAAATTGAACAAATCAACCAATTAAATTTTCAAAAGCTTTAGCTTATAATGAAATTAATTTAAGTAATAAAGAAAATTCACTAGATTTACTTGCTAATATTGATTTAGCTTCAGTAATTTCTTTAGGTGAAAAAATTATGGTAATTAAAGGAAATCTATCAGCAGAATTTTTTAATACACCTCCAAATAAAATAATTCATGAAATTATTTTTCAAACATCAAACGCTAAAGTAATTTTTGCAGATGATAGAAATATTTATAACTTTAATTACAATACCGGTTTTTTTAGGTTAACTCATAATTTAGATACTTTTTTGGACAAAAATATTCAACTAAAAGATATTAATTTAGTAACAATTAAAAATGAAGAAGATCCATTCTTATTGTTGGTAAATAGAGAAAATGAAGATTCTTTAATTTATGGAATTTCTTTTGAAAGACAAGTATTATTAGATGATAATCTTGTGTTTCAAATTAATATTAATAGACGGAATTTTCAAATTAATAGTGCTACAAACATTCCTTTACTAGCTTCTAATTTGAAAACCAACAATATTTCTATTACTAACATTACAAATGAAAGAAAAAGATATTTACCAACTGGAAAATTAAAGTTTGTTGATTTATCCTTAGAACCGAAGGCAGAAAATAGCACTGCAGCAGTTTTAGTAAGATTAAATAGCTCAGCTTGATACAATTCAAGTTTAAATGTTTCTTCTGATTTTTTTATTGAAATCAATAACTTTAATTCAGTTGCCAAAGAAATGGGATCAATGTGAATTGATCAAAGAGCATTTAGCAATTTTTTAAATGTTTCTCTGGTGCAAATGACACCTGCTTATTTAAAAGATTTAGTAAAACCTCTAAATCTTCTTCCTTTAGAAAATGAATATTTAAAAGTTAATTCAATTGATTATTTTGTGGAATATTTATCACCAAATAATGACATAATAACAATTGGAGCTTTCATTAATTTCTTGGATTTATTAAACAATTCGATTCAAACTTTTAAAATTAGTCAAAGTTATTTAGCTAACATTAGTACTGAAAAGGTTTTCACCATAGTTGGTGAAAGAATCAACCAAGCTGATGAAAATAATGAAGAAAATATTATTGATATTAGAGAAGCAATTGCCGATTCAGAAGGAAGATTGCCAGCTAATTTAAATAACTTTTTACCATCTTATTTTTATCGTTCTATTTCTGATAAACTAGATCCTACTGTAGAAGAAATTAATGCTTTTTTACTAAGATTTGTTAAAAAAATATCTAATTTAAATGTAAGTATCACAGCCAATGCAGATGATAGAGCAGGTACTTTGAAATTAAATTTTAATTTAGATGATAATGTAGCAACTCAAAATGGTTTCTTTTCATCTAAATCAATTACATTTGTTAATTTTAATAAGATTTCAGATTTTTATGTTAATTTCCGTGGTGCTACAGAAAATAATGCCGATGTAGTAGATATTTCAAAAATTAATAATCCCATTTTTGCAGAACAATCACCTTTTACTTTAGTAACAGGCTTTAATTTAAGAGATTTATTTTATAATCAATGACCTTTTTCAATCACTTCAGATGAAAAAGAAGCCGAAAATATTCAAAACAATATTAAAGCTTTAATTAATACCAACCTAAACTTAATGAATTTTAACCCTGAATTTGAAACTTCATCTAATACTTCAATTGAAGCTATGTTACTTTCAATTAAAGATGGAATATTAAAAATAAAGATTTCTTACCCTGCAATAACAAGTGAATTAAGTACTGCTTTAGGTTTAGATCTAAATAAATCTAAAGAGGTAACTTTCATTAATTTACCTAAAATTAATGAAGTTTTTAATATAACTATGGATAATGAAAAAGTCAATGAAATTATTGAAAAATATGATTCAGAATTTACCATTGATGAAACCAAAACAAAAGAAATCTTTGAAGCTATGAATATTAATGGATATGATAAAGATCAAGATTTAGCTTTTGATCTTAAATGAGATGGTGAAATATTAAAAATTAATGCTAAAGCTAAAAGAAATAATTTTAATAGTTCAGGAGTTAATTTCTTACCTGTAGAATACAATTTAGAAATGTCTTGAGTAGCTAAAAATTATCCTGGACATGTCAAAAGAATTGTAAGCATCACCGTACCAATTTTAGCTATTTCAATCAGTTTATTTATAACACTGATTATAATTTACAAAAGAAAAGTCAAGTTAAGAAAATACTTCTAATAGCAAAAAAGTTAACTCAAAAACAGGGTTAACTTTTTTTAGCGCAATTTAAGAATAAAAAAACTTTGAACCCTAAAGCACAAAGTTTTATAATAAAATAATTTTAAATTTTATTTAACTTGATTTTGATCTGAAGTTTGGATAATTTCACTATCATCATCCAGATTAGGACCCGCAATTTCATCAAAATCTTTGATTAAATCTCTTTTTTCAAAGATTTTAACAAGTCAATAATTTATAAATGGTGCAATAATTAGAATTGCTAAAAAGCTTAGTCATATTGCTAATTCTTGGGCAGCTGATACAACAACGCCATTATCAAAGAAAACACCTCATGAAGAAGTATATGTATCTTCTGATAAAGCTAAAACTAGTAAAGCAATATTGATGATAAAAGCAGCAATAAATCCCAATGATCCAATAATTGATGCTGTTCAGATTAAAAATTTATTTAATCCTTTTTTGTTTTGAGCTCTTTGTTCTTCAATTCATTCCGGATTCTTAACTTTTTTAATTAAGTAAAGAATAATTGTTACACCATGTAAAGCAAAAAAGAAAACAGTTGGTAAATTTGAAAATCCATCAATAAATTTATCTGTATTTAAAATAATTGTTGGAATAAAAGTAGCTAGTGCTCAAACAATCATTGTTCCAGCTGTTAAAATAGCAGTTGTTACATTTCTTGATCTTTTTTTGCTTAAGGCTGATATTCCTAGTAGTAATTTAATTCTTCTTTGTTGCTCCATTTCCGCAACAAATCCCGCTGAAAATCCGTTAATAACTCCGTAAGTAGAAATTAACAAAAAGAAGAAAGTAAATATAATAATAGGTTTTTTAGCTTTTTCTGGCAATGAGTCAGCTAATAAATTGTGAATTTGACCTTGATTGTGTAAGATAGAAGAAATGGCAATTAATGTGTATAAAACAATAACAGCCAGCATTCCAAAAATAACAATTAAAGGAATATTTTTATTAGGTTTTTTAACTTTTTTACCAAGTGAACCAACTGTTAAGAAAGCATCATAAGCAAACAATACAGCAGGTAAAGCCATAATCATCTTTTTAAAGTCAAAACTTTTTTCTGTTAATGCAAATGCGTTTTCTCCACCAATAGAGTGAGTTTGAAATGCAATAATACCAATGAAAATAGCCAACACTAATGGAACAAATTTTAAAATTGTTGTTACTGCTTGAATTCATCCACTTACAGTTGTAGAAACAAAGTTAACTGTTACAAAGAAAGCGGCAGTAAAAATTGTAATAATTACTAAATGTCAAATTTTAAATGCTGATATATCAAATTGGAAAGCATTAGCTAAAAAGAAAATTAAAACTTCTGCCCCGAAAAAGGCAAGAATAACACACAAAATTCCAAAGTAAAAGAATGATCATCCAAAAGAAATGAAGTATCCATATCCTTTACCTCCTACTTTGTGAGCTCAGTTAGCTAAACCAGTTAATTTAGTATTTTTGAAAAATCCCATTTCCGAAAAAGAGATAGCAGCTGCAGCTGCCATAACTCCACCCACGATTCAGGCTGCTAATCATGTTCATCCTTCTGAATCTACTTGTCTTTGAATTGAACCGTTTTTAAAGAAAATTCCAATTCCAATAACAGAACCTAATAACATAGTCAGAGCTAGTCAAAAACCTATTTTTTTTGCGCTTTTTTGCGTCATAGATCTCCTTTCAAATATTTTTATTTTATTTATTGAAATAAAAATAAAAATATTCTTTTTTCCAAAAATAATTAAATATAAAAAATTACTAGCAAAATTGCCTGGTAACTATATTTAACTTGATTTTTGAACAAAAGAATATTGTAGACATTATATCATATTTTTCAAAAAAACAAAGCCTTTGTTTTTTTGACACTCTTTTTTCAATAAAAAAGTTAAAATTAAATCAATATAATTAAATTTGTTAGTAAAAGAAAGCTTATTGCTTTGATTTTAAATGAGGTATATATGAAAAATATTGATCATGAAAAAATTTTTTCAAGATTAAAAGAATATATGGAAGTACATGGTATTTCACGATATGAAGATGAGGTTGTAGCATTAATTAAGAAAAATACAGCTCAAGCTAATGTTGAATATACAAGAGATGGATTAGGATCCCTGATTATGACTAAAAAAAGTCATAATCAGGGTCCCAAAATCATGATAAGTGTGCATATGGATGAAGTAGGTTACATTGTTTTAGATATTTTAGAAAATGGACAATTAAGAGTGCAATCTGTTGGTGGAGTTTGACCTAATGTTGTTGTAGGTTCAAAAGCAAAAGTAGTTACTACAACAGGCAAAGAATATGCAGGAATTTTTGGTCACACTTCAATTCATATTTTAGAACCTGAAAAAGCTAAAAAAGCTGTTACAAATAAAGATTTATTTGTAGATTGTGGTTTTGATAATAAAAAGATAGCTGTAGCAGCAGGAGTAGAAATAGGAGATAAAATTTATATCCATGGTCCCACTTTGAGACTATATAACAAAAATCTAGTCGCAGGTAAAGCAATGGATAACAGAGCTGGAATTACTGTTTTAGATTTTATTATTAATGAATTATCAAATGAAACTTTACCAAACCAAACCTACTTTGTAGCTTCAGTTCAAGAAGAAGTAGGAACTCGTGGAGCTAAAACTTCTGTAAGTATGATTAATCCTGATGTTGCAATTGCAATTGATACAACAAGTTCATATGATACTTATTTATCTGGAACAGGAGAAAATAAATTATCAAAAGGTGTAGCACTTAGAGTAGCTGATAGAGGAACATTAATGGATCCCAAGTTAATTCAATATTTTAAAGATTTAGCTCAAAAACATAACATTCCTCTATACAAATTTGTAGCTCAAGGCGGAGGAACTGATGCTGCTGAACTACAATTTGGCCGTGGCGGTGTTGCTACAATTTGCTTGTCAATTCCCCAAAGATATCTTCATTCACCAATTGGTGTTTGTGATTTAGAAGATTTAAAAAATAATATCGTTATAGTTGTAGAATTTTTAAAATCATTCGATCAAACCGCACTTGATAGTATTAAGTACAAGTAATATTAAAGACACGGAAGTGTCTTTTTTTAACATTAAATTTTAAATTTAATCATTAACAAAAAAGAAGCCGCCCAAAGCTTAGAATATGGGCGGCTAAATTATAATAATGTGTTAATCAACACTAGTATTCTTAAAGTTTATATATATTAATAAAAAAGAGGATAAAACTTAAATAAATATTAAAATAAAAAGGTTATAAATATAAAATAATAAAAACTTCAAACCTAAAATTAGGTAATTATCCATACTGTTGTTTTTAATAACAACAAAAATACAAAATAACCATTTTGAATTTTTGCAATAGCCCTAGAAATAAGCTATTGCTTCAAAATTATAACATCATTTTTAACAGAAAATAACTAATTTTCACCCTGTAAAAAATCATTTTTTTACTAGGTTTTTCCACAAAAAATAAAAAGTTAATTTTTATTATTTTTTTTATTTAAAAAACGATTTTTTTAGAAAAAATGAAAATTAATTTTTAAAAATAAATTTTGTAAAAAAAGAAAAAAATATTTAAAACTTTAAAATTTGAACAAATTTTTAGACAAAATCAATTAAAAGAAATAGGTTTTCTACGGCTTATTTCTAACAGAAAATACATCAAAAAATAGCTAAATTATTTAAAGTAAGCATTTGTTTTATTTTTTCTTTTTATTATATTTTGCATAATAAAAAGAAAAAAACTGCTTTTTCTCTATTTTTTCTTAAAAAAATAAACTTTTTATATTTTTTTGTGTAAAATTGAAACTATGTTTTTGAAATTTTTAAAATTTGGTGCAAAAGGATCAACCGATGCAAGATTTACTGAAAAACAATTTTTTGCTTTTAGTTTAAATTTTGTGGTTGGTTTTGGTTTTATTGCCACTATTGGAGATATTGTTAGCTTAGGTGCTTGAGGAATGATTGTTTTTGCCATTACTGCATTTGCAGCAATGGGAACATCATTGGCTTTTGCTCGAGTTTCTGAAAGATATCCAAATGAATTAGGAGGATCATATGGATATGCTAAAAAAGCTTATAAAAGTAAAATAGCAGCTTTTTTGCAAGGATGAAATGTTTTATCACAAGTTGTAGTAGGTTCGAATAATACTCCTCTATTTATTGGAGCATTATTATCTTATTTTGATCCGGCTAGATCAAATATTTATAATTTAATATCACTAGGAGTTTTTATTTTTATTATTTTCTTAGTGACATTAGGTTTAAGATTATCAAAATGATTAGTTTTTTTATCTAGCTCTGTTAAATGATTAACAATTATTACTGGAATGGTTTTAGTTATTATTTTAGCTGCAAAAGATGGAAATTTTGTAGATAATATATCAAATAATAAATACATTTCTCCGGCAGTAATTATTGGAACAAGCTTAACATTTATGTATGCTTTTGGTGGTTTTGAATCACTTGCCGGTTTATCAATGGATGTAAAAACCAAAAAAATTCGTATTTTATTAGTTAAAGTATTTGCAACAGTGTTTGTTTTATACTTTATTGCTTATCTTGCTTTCTTATTTATCAATGTAAATCGTGATGTACCACTAAACTTTAGAGGTATTTTCCAAATAAGTTTTGGTGCTACAGGAATTGTTTTATTTACAATTGGGATTTTCTTTAACCGTTTTTCTGCCAGTGTTTCTAATGTTTTATATTATTCAAAAGTTTTTGCTTCACTTTCTATAGATGGGTATTTACCAAAAATTTTTTCAAAAATAAATGCAAAAGGTCAATACGGAAATGCTTTGTGACTAATTTCATTTAGTACTTCAATTTCATCTCTTTTACTTTACTTTTTACCTCGATGAATAGGAATTGAAACAGGATTTGATACTTTTATTCAATCAACAACTATTTCTATGTTTATTCAATTTATTTTAACGATTTGAACTGTTTTATACTTATCAACGCAAAGTAAAATCAAAATTCCTTTTTGGGAAAAAGTACTTTATTTCTTAACAATTTTCTTATTAACTTATATTTTATTAATTTTTGTATTTCCCCCAGCATTAGGAGATGCAATTAATTGATCAAATTTATTCGCATTTTTAATTTGATTAGGAACAATGTTATTAGGATTCTTAATTTCATTCTTTACAACATTACTGAAAAAAGTTCAATTTTTCAAACAAAAACAATAATATAAACAAAAAACATTAAAAAACTAATTTCTATCAGATTTTTAATGTTTTTTGTTTATATTAAAATTTTATTTTCAAAATTACACCATTTTTTTCATTTCAAGTAAAAAATGTGTAAAAGTCTTATTAAAAAAAAAAAAAAAAAAGCCAAAATTTTATATAATTAATTACATATTATCTAGACTATTAAAAGTTAAAGTTGTTTTAACTTTTTTAGCTACAAATTAAAACTATCTCTAATCACAAACCAGAAATATAAATGAGGTTCATTATGAATGTTAAAAATAAAAAATTAATAGGAATTTTCTTTGCTGCTTGAGGTGTCTTAACAATTTCAACAGCAGTTGCAGTTCCTTTAATTTTAAGAAATAATCAAAAGACATTAAATAGTTCAAGTCAGTTTTCCGATATTAATAAAATTGATGTATCTATTGTTAATATTTCACCTACAGAAGTAAAAATAGAACTAAATGACTTAGATAATTTTTTAAATAGAAATTTAACTTTAGAATATTCTCCTGTAACTGAAGTACAAAAAACTTCATCAAATTCTAGCTTACCATCACAAAAAATTAATTTATTTGTTTCTAAAGAATCTATGAGCCTTTTGATTGGTGACTTAAAATTAAATACAACATATTCATTAAAAGTTTTATCAAATGATCAACCTATAAATTTTAATAATAATACAAAAACGGATGCAATCGTTTTTTCTACTTATAATAAACCTAAATTACATGCTTCTACATCTGATGAAAGTATTTATGTTAAATCTTCAAAATTAAATGAACAATTTTTAAAATCTAATATTAATATTCGTTATAAAAAATATTCTTCATCTTCTAATTCAGTTGATAGTTTTTATCAAAGTGCCAAAGGGATTGTAGGTTTAGATGCTAAGGAAAACGGTTCAGAAGAATATGTTGTTTCAGCAAATTTAGAAGGTCTACAAAAAGGAACTGCTTATGTTATCTATTTAGAAATCGAAGGACAAAGTTCATTCATTTCTGATCCAGTTATTGTTTGGACTAAGGGTGGGAATCCAGACGCTATAATTATGGAAGATCACACATTTGCAACCGGAGCATTAGGATTTTTAGGTGGAGTAGAAGATTACTCAATAGTTAAGGATACAAATACAGTTTTCTCTGTTCGTTATTGAGAAACAAACGGAAATTCTAGAGATGTTAAAGAACAAAAAATAGAATTTCAAAATACTCCAGATGTTCCTTTTGTTTTAAAAGGATTAAAACCGGTTACAGAATACACTTATATATTAGTTAAAACAGAAAACGGAAAAGACAGCAAAATTGTTAGTGAAGCTACTAAAAATTTCACAACAATAGCCCAACCAACTGTTGAACCGGTCAAAAGCGATCTAAATGATAATGTTTTTTCAGTAATTCGATCAAGATTTAGTAATGATTTAACCCTTAATGTTTGAAAATCTGCTTCAACTGCAGAAATTAAATTTAATAAAATTGCATCTGCTACAAATGAGGCAAAAGAAAGAGATTTAGTTGCAGTTGCCATCTCTGAACCTGTCAATAAAGATAACATTAATTGATCTCAAAATCAAAGTGGTAAAGTTTCATTAAATAATAAAGAAGCTAAATTTAATAATTTAACAGCTGGCAAATACATTGTTCAATTATTTAATAAGTTAGATGTAAATTTTGAGGCTCCTTATTTAGCACAAGGAATTAGCTTTGAAATTCCCCAACCTTTTAAGATTTTTGCGAACCAAACTGAATTATTAAAATCACAATTTAAAATTAATGTTTCTGATATTAGTAATGTAGTTTCTGGTGAAATCAGTCTTGTATGAGATATTAAAGACTCAACAGATCCAAAAACTAGAAAAGTTTCAACCATTAATTTAGAAGAAAATCAAAATGATTTTGAACAAACTATTTCAAATCTTTTAGCTTCAAAAGAATATGTAGTAAGTGTCTTTCCTTCAAAAGCAGATTTAAATTCACCGAGTGATGCCTTTGCAACGCTTAATTTTAAAACAGAAGATTTTGTTTATATAGAAAATATAGAAGCAACAGTTAAAAATCCAGAAGCAAAATTTACTTTAGCTGGATTAAAAGATACTTATTTAGATAAACCGCTAAAATTCCAATGAAAAAACAGAGATGAAGATTGAAATGAAACTAATTCAAAAGATTTTACTATTGACAAAACTTCAGTAAATAATGAAAAATATCAATTTTCTCTTCCGATTAAAGATTTAAAAGAAATTAAACTGAATAATATTTATGAATTTAGAATTGTGGAGCCAAATAAAACAGAAAATGTTTCTCAAGGTGGAGAAAACACTTTCTATTTTAATGATTCAATTTATAGTATTTCATCAGTCAAACAAAATTTTAAAGATGCCAATCTTTTTGATTGACATCAAGATTTAGATGTCAAAAAAGCAACTTCATGAAATGCTGGTAGAGCTCCATCTGGAACTAAATGAGGAGATACTGCATACACTTATGGTGGAATGAATGGAACAAATCAAGCTACAACTGTCGCCGGAATACAAACAGGTAAAACAGTTGATCTTGCATATCTTTTTGGTGCACCAGCAAAAACAAGGCAAGAATGATTGGAAATTTATCAATTTTTAGCTTTTAAAGGAACTGAAGCAAAACAAAAAGAAATGGCTGATCAGTTTTCATATGCTTACTGATTTAACGTTGGCGATAATATCACAAGTAAATATAAAGTTTTACCTTATGCTACTGATTCAACTGAACCAGCTAGAGTAAGTAGTAATGATTTCTATGGTGGAATTTATTATACATTTTTAGGAGGATTAGGTCCCCAATCAGATCTAAGTGCAACCCCTAAATCATCGGATTTCATTAATCAATCATGAAAAATTAGCAGCTTAGAAGGACTAGGTAAAGCTCTTTTATACAAGTTATATAAGATTAAAGAACATGGTTTTGATATGAATAATAGATTCATAAAAAATAAACTAGCAAGTAAACAATCAGATATTTATGCTTCACAAGTTAACTCAATCGATAAATTAAAAGGATATTTTAATTTATCATCAGCAACAAGTTCTAGTTTTAAATTTGAACTTGCTACTCCATTAGATAATGAAAAAAATATTTTTGCCAATGATGTTGAAGGAAGATTATATTACAAAGTAAGTGTTAAAAATAATACTGATAACGCTGAACAATTCACTTATTGAACTTATATACCTGGATTTAAAAAACCTACAGCTGCAACTGCAAATGATGTAAAAATTGAAAGAAGACTAGATTCGCTTTCTACACCTTTAATTTTGGAAGCAGAATTTAAATTATTAAAAACACAAGAACAAAAAAATGCTTTTATTAACAACCATTTTCTTGTGGATGTACCTTATATTTATGATTGAGAAGTTAATGAATTAACTAAAATTAATGATGAAAAAGTTAGTGTTTCTCTAACTTTAAAACCAAAAGATACTGTTTTAGGTAGTTATGAAAATCATAATAAAACAGAAAAATCTTCTTTAAGTGAAATCAGCTTTAAAAAAGAAGTAGATGTTTTAAGAACTGTGCAAAATACAAAAGATTTAACATTTACTTATAAATTCCCTGGTGATAGAAATGAGATGGCTAGTTTTGGAAGTCCAATCGGAAAATATAGTGAATGATCTAATATATTAGAGTATCGTGGTTTTATTCTTTTTAATCAGACATATGAAAAATTAATTATTAATTTTAAAGAAGCAATCATCAAAAAACAAAATGGTGATTCAACTGATTATGATGATTTAGTTACTAAACTTTCAAATTTAATAAATGAAAGTAACTCTAATGATAGCTTCAAAAAAGGACAGAAACTATACATTAGAGGAGCTCATCAACCTTTCTTTACTACCCAAACAGGAAATAATTCATTTATTAAAGAACAAAGTGTTTTAGGTACTGGAACTAATGGAGAAATAAAATTAGATTATTTCCTTTCAGATTCTGGTCATGATGAAGATAATAAAACTACATCAATCAAAAAAATGGTAGAAGAAATAGTTAATAAATACGGTAAATTAGCTAACCCCGAAGCAGACACACCTTCTGCAACTAATCCTAAAGCTTAATTTAAAAACTTAATCTTTCTAAGGATTAAGTTTTTTATATTAAAAAACGTCACTTTAATGACGTTTTATTTTTTTTGATTTTATTGATATTTAATTTTATCTAAAGTAGTTTGATCAAATACTTTTAAGAATTCAACCATTAAATCAATGATAGCTTGAATATCTTTTAAAGATGCAACACCAATTGGTGAGTGAAGATATCTTTGGGGAATTGAAATACCAATTGTAGGTACACCACCTTTACCATATTGAAGCTCTTCGGCATCAGTGCCTCCACCTTGAGCTACATATTTATAAATAGCAATATTATGTTTTTTAGCTAAAGATATCAGATATTCTACAAGTTTAGGATCCATTAATGTACCACCATCTGCTACATTAATAGCTACACCTTTACCTAATGTAGGAACTCCACTAATTGCTCCGTGAGTATCATGAGATGCACCTGTATCAATTGCAAAGGCAACATCTGGTTCGATTAGTGAAACTGCTGTTTTAGCGCCACGTAATCCTACCTCCTCTTGAACTGTTCCTACAAAGTAGGTTTGGTTTGGTAGTTTTTCATTTGTTAGTCTTTTTATTATTTCTGAAATAATAGTAACTCCAGCTCTGTTATCCATAGCTTTTCCACCGACTAATTCAGGGTTATAAAGTCTAATAGTTTCACCAGTAAAATAAATTCTATCACCTGGCTCTACACCTAGTGATTCAGCTTCTTTTTTATCTTTAAATCCACAGTCAACGAATAATTCTTTCATCGGAACTGCTGCTGTAACTTTTTCTTTTTCAAGAATATGAATTGAAGTGTGACCAAAAATTCCTGCATATTCTTTGCCTGTTGAAGCAATTAATTTGGCTTGTGTTCCTACAACAACATTAGGTCAAATCCCACCCACAGATTGTACTCTCAGTTGACCGTTATCTAAAACATCAAGCACCATAAAACCAACTTCATCCATGTGAGCAGCTAGCATAATTTTTGGCCCTTGATTATGACCTTTTTTAGTCATAATCAGTGATCCTAATCCATCTCGTGCATATTCAACATTAGCTTGTGCTGTATTTTTTTTAAGTGCATTAACTACGGCATCTTCATAACGAGACATAGCTTCAATTTCCATGTATTCTTTTAAAGCTAAAAACAAATCATCATATTGTTTTTTATCTCACATACTAAACTCCTTTGTCATTTTTTTATTAGATTTAATTATAAATTAAAACCCTTTTTAATGTAAAGATTTTTAACCACTAAAAAGCTATAAAAAACAAAGAAATGATTTGTTTTAAAATTATCTATTTATTTAAATAACATTTCAAAAAAAGAATAATTTTTTAAAATGTTATAATTTTATACATGTTAGATTTTTTAGGTAAACGGCTACAAAAAGCAATGAATTCAATGAGTAAAAAAACAGTTCTTACAGAGGAAGATATTGTTGTAGTAACTCGCGAAATTCGTTTAGCTTTATTAGAAGCCGATGTTAATTTAAATGTAGTAAAAAGTTTTATAAAAAATATTAAAGAACAAGTTGTTGGAAGCGAAATTGTCGGCAAACTAAACCCCGAACAACAAATGATTAAAATTGTACACCAAGAATTAAAAAATATTCTTGGTGGTAAAACACAAGAAGTGACTTTAAATTCTGGCCAAAATATTTTTATGATGGTTGGTTTACAAGGAACGGGAAAAACTACTTCTGCTGCTAAAATTGCTAATTATTTTTTAACAAAAAAACAAACTCAAAAACCATTATTAATTGCAGCTGATACTTATCGCCCGGCTGCTATTGAACAATTAAAGATTTTAGCTAAAAATATCAATGTTGAAGTTTATAGTGAACATCATGAAAATAAACCAGAAGATATTGTTGCTCGTGGAATAGAATATGCAAAAGCTAACAATTATGATTTAATTATTATTGATACAGCTGGACGTATTAGTATCAATGCTGAACTAATGGAAGAGTTAGTAAAAATTAAAAAGATTGCAAAACCTCAAGAAATTATCTTTGTAACCGATGCCTTAGTTGGGCAAGATATTATTAATGTCGCAGAAGAATTTCATAATAAATTAACACTTTCTAGTTTAGTGATTACTAAACTAGATTCCGATGCTCGTGGTGGAGCTGCTCTTTCTTTAAGACAATTATTAAATGTACCTATTAAATTTATCGGTACAGGTGAAAAAAGTTCTAACTTGGATTTATTTCATCCAAACAGAATGGCTGATCGTATTTTGGGTATGGGTGATGTATTATCTTTGATTGAACAAGCTGATCAAGTAATTGATAAGGAAAAAACCAAAAAAATCACTAATCGAATGTTATCAGGTCAATTTGATTTAGATGATCTTTTAGAATCATTAAAACAAATGCGTAAATTAGGCAAAATGTCTAAATTATTAAAAATGGTACCCGGCCTTGCAACAAAAGCTATCGATCAATCTAAAATCGATGCTGCTGAACAAAAGATTAAATTATTTGAAATTTTACTTTCTTCAATGACTCAAAAAGAAAGAAAAAATCCTAAATTATTAAAAAATGCCGCACGGAAAGATAGAATAATTAAAGGATCTGGAAGAAGCAATCAAGAATACAATACTTTAATTAATGAATTTGAAAAAATGTCAAAACAAATGCAACAATTTGGCCAACTTTTTAAAAAAGGTGGCACTGGTTTTAATCCAGGATCATTTAATGGAATGTTTTAATTAAAATAATAAAACCAACAACTAAAATTGTTGGTTTTATTATTTTTTTGGCACAAAAAACCTGTATAAATGATTTATTTAATAGACTTGATTAATCAAGTTAATTGAAAACTATGAGTTTAATAAATATATAATTTTATTAGTCAAAATTGAGAAGAGGATTTTATGTACAAAAAAAGATGATTTTTTTCTTTAGTAGCACCTTCTTTGACTGTCTTTTCAATTGTAATGCTAATTCCAACAGTTATGGGTATTATTTTGTCTTTTACTGATTGACAAAAAGGAAAAGAATTATATGATAACGGTTGAGTAGGATTTGCCAATTATCATAAAGCATTTCAAGATGGTGTCTTTGGCACTTCAATTTGATTTACTTTTGTTTTTTCAATTGTTTGTTTAATTTTAGTAAATTTAATAGGTTTTACAATTGCTTTAATGTTAAATAAAGCTTTTTATGGAAAAAATCTTTTCAGAAGTGTTTTTTTTATCCCCAATTTGATAGGTGGTCTAATTCTAGGTTACTTATGACAATTAATTTTTGATCGTGTCTTTATTGAAATTTTTGGTGGTGAATCCTTAAGACTAAAATCACAAATGGGGGGAATGTTTGCAATGGCAATTGTTTTTGCTTGACAAATGTCAGGTTATGTCATGATTATTTATTTAGCTGCTTTACAAAGTGTAGATAAAAATCTATCAGAAGCATCCAAAATTGAAGGAGCAAATAGATTTAGAATTTTTAAAAATGTAACATTACCAGCGGTGATGCCTGCTATTACTGTGTCTGTATTTTTAGTATTAAGTGGTTCATTTAAAATGTTTGACCAAAATTTAGCTTTAACAGATGGAACTAATAATACAGGACTTTTATCATTCGATATTTATAGTACAGCCTTTAATCCTGCCTATTTAGGAACTTATGGAATTGCTCAGTCTAAATCATTTATTTTTACTTTATTAGTATCAGCAATTGCTATTAGTCAGGTTTATATTTCCAAAAAATTCGAGGTGCAGCAATAATGAAATTATTTGAAAAAAAATTTATTTTGGAAAAAGAAAAAAAATCGCCCACTTTAGTAGCTCTAAAAATTACTTTTTTTACTTTTTTAGTAGCAATTGCAGTTATCTGAATTTTCCCATTTTTTTTAATGATTAATAGTTCTCTAAAATCTACTAGCGATTTTATTTTTGAAAATGTTTTAAAATTAGCCAAGATAGGTCAAGGAGCAAGTCAAAATTATAGCAATGCTTATGTTGCTTTAAATTTTTGGGAGTCTTTTTGAATTACTTTATTAATTACTGTTTTAGCGAACTTTTTCATCATTCTCTTTAGTTCACTAGCTGCATGACAATTAGCAAGAAATAAGAAATGATATTCAAAAATAATTTTTTATTTGTTTTTAATTGTTATGATTGTTCCTTTTCAAGCGATTATGTTACCACTTGTTTCTATTATGGGTAAATTACATTTTATGAATATTCCTGGTTTAATTTTTATGTACACAGGTTTTGGAATGAGTTTATCAATTTTTATGATGCACGGTTTTTTAAATACAATTCCTGTATCTTTAGAAGAAGCTTCTAAAGTAGAAGGATATAACCCTTTAAGAATTTATTTTAAAGTAATTATTCCTTTATTAAAACCTATTATTACTACAATTGTAATTTTAAATACAATGTGAATTTGAAATGACTTTTTATTACCTTACTTGATTTATCAAAATAATCCTAATATGCCCACAACTACTGTTGTCAAACTATTTACTAGCTTAGTTGGAACATATGGAACTGATTTTAAATCATTAATGGCTGGATTAACAATTTTGATTATCCCTGTAGTAATATTCTTTATTTTTGCTCAAAGAAACATTGTAGCTGGATTAACAAAAGGAGCAATTAAATAATGAAAATATCTAATAAAAACAAAATACTACCTTCTTTTCTAGAAAAAAATTATCAAAAATTATTAGCAGAATCAAAAGATCAAACTGAAGATAATAATGTCTTAGAATTAAGAAATATTGATAAAGTTTATGATAATGGTTTTCAAGCCATTTTTGGTACTAATATAAAAATTAAAAAAGGTGAATTTTTAGCACTTTTAGGTCCTTCAGGTTGTGGAAAATCTACTACATTAAGAATGATTGCCGGTTTAGAAGATGTTACAAGTGGTGAAGTTATTTTAAATAATGTAAATGTTACCAACTTAGAGCCAGCAAGTAGAAATTTAACAATGGTTTTTCAAAATTATGCTCTTTTTCCACATCTAACAGTTAAACAAAATATTTCATTTGGATTAAAATCTAATAAGAAAAAATTAGGCCAAGGTGGCAAAATTTTTAAACAAATTCTTTTTTTAAAAAATAATTTAAAAGCAAATTTAAATCTTTTGAATAGCATTAAAAATCTTGAAAAAAGTAAAACAAAAATTATTGCTTTTGAAAAGCATCTAACTAAATTGGAACAACAGTTAGAACAACTTTTAAAAACTCAAACTAATACTTCTACATGAAAAAGGAAATTCAAGAAATTAAAAATTCAAAAAAATATGTTGGAAAATATTATTGAAATTTCCAAAAATAAAGTTCAATATTATGAAGCAAAAAAAGATTTGCAAAAACCAATCATTTTAGAGAATGAAAAAATTAAGCAAGAAATTGAAGTATTAGAAAAACAAAGAATTCAACTTGCTAAGAATGATAATTACAAACAAATTATTGATCAAAAAGTTGAATTAGTTTCTAAAGTTTTAGGTTTGGAATATTATCTAAATCAAAAACCAGGTGCTCTTTCAGGTGGTCAACGTCAAAGAGTTGCTTTGGGTAGATCAATTGTAGGAAATCCCACCTTATTTTTAATGGATGAACCACTATCTAACTTAGATGCTAAACTAAGAGCAACAATGCGTACTGAAATCCGTAGTTTGCATGAAAAAATTAATGCAGGGACAGTTTATGTAACTCATGATCAAATTGAAGCAATGACAATGGCCGATAAAATCGTTGTTATGGCTGATGGATTCGTTTTACAAACTGGAACACCTAGTGATGTTTACAAAAATCCTTCATGTATTTTTGTAGCAGGTTTTGTAGGAACTCCTTCAATGAATTTTATTTCAGGACAAGTTAAAAATAAAACTTTTGTATCAGATAAAGGATTAGTAATTCATCTAGATTATCCAGATAAAATTCAAAACACTTATGATGGACAAAAAGTTATTTTAGGAATTAGACCAACTGACTTTGCAGTTGATGAAAATTTTAAAGAAGTTTATAAAGCTATCAAAGTAAAAATAACTCATAAAGAATTATTAGGTAATGAAATTCAATACAAAGCTTTAATAAAAGTAAAGGAAGAATTTTTAGAAGAAATTATTTTTATTACTAATTCATATGAAAATTATGAAGTTGGAAGTATACAAGAAATTTCACCAATTCATTCAAGAGTTCATTTATTTGATCAAGAAACATCAATTGCATTAACTTCAAAATTTAACTTAGAAACAATTAGTGCATTAAAAAACTGAATTATTTCAGAGGAAAAAATTCAAATTAGAAGAGAAATTTTAGAAAAATCGAAAAATAAGAAAAAATATTCATTAATAAAAAAACTAAAAAATCAAATATTTAAAAAGGAAGATAAAAATGAAAAATAATAAATTTAAATGATTAAGTGCATTAACTTTAGCAACAACTCCTGTAGTATTTTTAGCAGCTTGTGCATCAACTGCTGCTTCGGAAACAAACTCAAAATTATTTGAAGCTATGTCTAAAGATCAATTAGCAATCAATTTAAAAACATCATTAGCTGGTTATTCAACAGAAGCAATGGAAATTATTTCTAATAAACAAGAAATTAGTCAGCAATCTAAAGATTTAATTGATGCTTTCAATAAATTTTATGGTACAAAATTATCATATACCCAAATTGGCGGATCAACTGATTATGGACAGTTTTTAGCAACAAAATTTGCCAATGGAGTAGGTAATGTTCTGCTTCTAAGCGGCGGATCACTTGCAGGTTTCCAAGATCAAGATAATATTTTAATTGATACTCCTTCATCTAAAATGCTTGCCAATGAAACTTCAACAATTGGTCAATATGTAGTAGGGAATAAAAGATATATGGCTCAAACAATTGAATCATATGGTGTAATTTATAATAGAGATGCTTTCCAAAAAGCTAAAATTACAGTTTTTGAAGGTCAACCTTTTGAAACAACACAAACAAAGCCTGCTGAATTACCAGCTGATAAACCACAAAACTACAACGGAACTATAAAAGTTGGTGAAACATTATATGTATTTACCGATGATTTAAATTTAGAAGGTTGAAAAGCAATCATCAGTCAAGTAAAAAATGCTGGTCTAAAACCTTTTTATACAACTTCAAAAGCTACAAGCGGAAATATTTGACCTTTAACTAATCATTTATTAGGTGCAGTAGTTACAGCACAAACCGGTCTAAAACCTTCTAACTTGACAGAATTACAAGATGCTGAAAAAGTTTTAACAGATAGTGTAATGCAAGGAATGAAAGACGGATTAGAAATTTATGGTCAAAATGAAACTTATAATAGAAACACTAATACAGTAGATATTGCGATGCAACAAGTAGCTTTTGGTAGAGAATATGCCATGAGTCAAAATGGTACATGAGCTACGCCACAAATTAAGCAAGCTAATCCAAATGCAAATGTAGGATTTTTACCTCTTCCAGTATTTGATGCAACTTCAAAAACTTCTAAAATTGTTAAAACAGTATCTCAAAGATGAGGTGCTACAACTTTAGCAAACGATCCAGCTAAATTAAAAACAGCCCAATTATTTTTACAATTTTTATACCAAACAAAATCAGGTGCAGAATATGCAGCAAATGAAATGCAATTAAGTACACCTTATGGTCAAGTTTCAGGTGTAAGTTTAGAAATTAATGATCCACTTTCAAAATCACAATCTCAATATTTAGATAGTGATATTATTGAATCGGTAGATAATTACTTTGTACAAGGGTTTAATAATCAAAACCAAGTTTTAGTATCAGCTGTTAATTCTGGTTTTGCTAATCCAACTGAAGAAAAAACCAAATTAACTGCTGAGTGAAACAGATTAAAAAATAGTGCAACTGATAAATAATCATTCAAATTTATTTTTAAATTCTTCTTTTTTCTAATTAAGAAGAATTTTTTTTATGCTTTTATCTTTTATAATTAATTGATTATTTTTATAAATTGATAAAATTAGACATATGAAAAATGAGAATTTAAACTTAACACAACGAATTATGTTGTATTTAAAAGAAATAATGGATAATAAAAAAGTAGATATAGATCAACAACTACCATCAGAGCACTTTTTAATGGAAAAATTTTATTGTTCACGTCTTACTGTTGTGCAAGTTTATAATAAATTAAAAAGTTTAGGCGCAGTTTATACGAAACCTAAAAAAGGTTATTTTGTTGCAAGAAATTATCATAATTTAATAAAACCCATTTCAGGTTCTATAAAATATAATAAAACAAATATTTTAAATAAATCTAATTATGAAAATACTTGATTTAAAGATTATGAAATCAAGTTTGATTATGGATTTAATGCATTTACAAAACAATACTTTAATGATTTAGAAATGATCATGGAAGCTGATTATTTCATTTCTAAAAAGTATAATCAATCTACAAATATCGAATTTGAACAAAATATTATTGAATATTTAGTAGGTAAAATCTTAGTATTAAATAATGTCGTTTATCATTTACAATATGAAGATAATAATTTATGAGAATATAAAAAAATTGTGGTAATTTACATGTATGGTTATGATGAAGAAGGAATTATTATAGCTGCAAAATATAAAATAAAACCGGAGCATTTCAAATTCAGTAAACAGGAATTTTCACTATTTTAATTTTGTTGCTTGATTAGCCAAGAAAAATCTTAATAAAAATTTTTTTTGTATCAAAATATAACAAGAAAAGTATTTTTTTTTTTTTTTATATTTAAGGATACAAAATGGCTAATAATAATATAGAAAGAATAACAAAAATAGATGCTAACTTAGCTAATGTTAAAGCTAAATTAGGTGTTTATTTTTTCAAAAAATTTATTAAATTTTCTTTATGACAACCTGAAGCTTTGGAAGTTTCACTTTTAGTTTATGATCAAGCAAATCCCCAGTTATTAGTTTTTAAAAAAACATGTATCAAAAAACAAAATGTTTGAACTACAAAAATAGATTTAAAATATGAAAAATATTTTTATACATATTTAATAACTCATCCTAACAAAACTCAAAAAGAAGTTTTAGATCCTTATGCTAAATCTATGGCAGCTTTTAATTGATTAGAAGTCAAATCTCAAGCAAAAGGAGCTATTGTTAATTTAAATGCCACTCATAAAATAGAATATAGAAACAACCTTAATGAAACTTTAATAAATAACCCCGTAATTTATGAATTACATATTAGAGATTTTACTTCTTTATGAGAAGCAAATCTTAAAACAAGAAAAGGCACTTTTTTAGCAGCGATGGAAGCAGGTCTTTTTCCTTACTTAAAAAATTTAGGTATTAGTCATTTACAAATTTTGCCTATTAATGCTACTTATACAATTGATGAAACAAATTTAAATATTTTAAATAAATCTCAAGGAAATGGATTAACTACTAACTATAACTGGGGTTATGATCCTCATAATTATTTTACAATCAATGGTTGATTTTCTTCCAATCCCCATGATCCTTACAGCAGAATAAATGAATTTAAAATGTTTGTTAATGAAGCACACAAACACAATATCAAAATTGTAATGGATGTAGTTTACAATCATCTTTTTAAAAATGATATTTTAAATGATGTTTTATCAGATTACTATTTTAGAGACTTTTCTCAAGTTTGACCAGTAGATCAACCAGCATTAGCTTCTGAAAGAAAAATGGTCCAAAAATTAATTTTAGATTCACTAATTTATTTTGTAAAAGAATTTGATATAGATGGTTTTAGATTTGATCTATCATGCTTTATTGATAAAATCACTTTAACCAAAATAGTCAAAAGATTGCAAAAAATAAAAAAATCTATTTTGCTTCATGGCGAAGCATGACCTTGAAGTGATTTAGATTTTAATAATACTTGAATTAAGGGAGTTAACACCAACAAATATGGTTTTGCTTATTTTAATGATTCTACAAGAAATGCGATTAAAGGTAAAGATTTATTTCAAAATTTAGATACTGGATTAGTGAATGGTAATTTAAATTATTTTAATTCATATATTAATGGTATTGTAGGTAATATTAAAAATTATCCATTCATTAATTCATTTTATTCTCAAAATAAATATGATAACTTTGCAGTTTCACCTTTAATGAATTTACAATATTCAGCTTGCCATGATGGTTTTACATTATGAGACAAAATTAATGTGTCCTCTGATGCAAACTTAATAACAAAAATTGATCAGTATCGTCAAGCCTTGATGCTGCAATTAACAACACAGGGCAAACAATTATTTTTAGCTGGTACAGAATTTTTGCAATCTAAACCAAATGATGCAACAGGTGCAGAATCAGGCAGAATTTTAAAAATAAACCCCATAAATGATTTTTTTAATTTAGAACCTTTTGACAATGGTTTTAATGAAAATTCTTATAAAACAACAGATTATGTGAATGGTTTAAAATGATCTAATTTAAAAAACATAAATGTAAAAAAAGCTATTTTTAATTTTTTTAAGGAAATCTTACATTTTTACAAAAACACTAATTATTTTCAGTTTAAAACCTCCCAAGAAATTATTGATAATATCCATTTTATAAAAGTAATTTATGGCTTCACAATTTTTAGAATTTATGATCAAGCAAATCCCCAAAAAGAAATTATTGTAATCCATAATTTTTTAAATCAAAAAATTGATCTTGCAAAAGACATCAATTTGCAAAATTATGAATTAATTTTCAGTTCAAAAGCAAATATTAGAAAAATAACTAAAAATATTGAGCCTCACTGCTCATGAATTTTAAGTAAAAAAGGAGAAAAATAATGAATTTAAAACAATGAAAAGATAAAGTTATTTATCAAATATTTCCCAAATCATTTTATGATGCAAACAATGATGGATCAGGAGATTTATTAGGAATTATTAAAAAATTAGATTATATTAAATCTTTAAATGTGGATGTTATTTGATTATGTCCCATCTACAAAACAGATTTTGCAGATGCAGGTTATGATGTTTTAGATTATTTTGCTATCTGAGAAAAGTTTGGAACTTTAGCAGATTTTGAACTTTTAGTTCAAGAAGCAAAAAAACGTGACATGGAAATTATGTTAGACATTGTTTTAAATCACACTTCAAAGTCTCATCCTTGATTTAAAAAAGCTTTAGAAAGTGAAAATAATCTTGAACACAATTATTATATTTGAGCAGATAAACCTAATAATGCAGAATCTATCTTTGGTGGAAGTGCTTGAGAATATGTACCACATTTAAAAAAATATTATTTTCATTTATTTGCAAAAGAACAAGTAGATTTAAATTGATCGCACCCCAAAACTATCGAAGCAATGGCATCAATTATTAATTTTTGATATAACTTAGGAATTCGCTGTTTTAGATTAGATGCAATTCAACATGTAAATAAAGAATTCACTGACCAAGGAGTTATCCACTCTTTTGGTGAAAATATGGTACTTTATTTGCAAAGATTTCTAGATTTAATTTTAAAAGATAAAAAAGACATTTTATTTGTTGGTGAAGCCTCAGCAATAAATCATGACAAAATTTTACAATATGCACAAGGCAAAGATAAAATTTCTTCCAGTTTTTATAATTTTTCATGATGATGAATAGGATGAAGCAAATCAACAGGAAGAAATGGTTATGATGCAAACTGAAAAATCCAAGATTTTGCACATAAAGATATGATTAAAATTCAAAATAATAAAAAAATAGATACTAATTTTTTAACTAATTTTTTAACCAACCACGACACATCTCGAGCTATATCGCGTTGAGGTAATGAGAATATTTTTTGAAAAGAATCAGCAAAATCTTTAGCTTTATTACAGTTTGGTACTAAAGGGGCACAAGTAATTTACTTTGGTGAAGAAATTGGAATGTTGAATCCTAATTTTCAAAATTGTCATGAATTTCGTGATGTTGATGCCTTAGTAGCATATGATATTTTTGTTAATCAAAAACAAGTCTATTCAGAAAACGAAATGACTAAATATTTAGCAATTAACGGAAGAGATAATTCAAGATATCCAATGCAATGAGATAAAAATAAACCAAATTTTGGTTTTAATAAAGGAACTAAAACTTGAATTAAAACAGGAAGAAGTGAAAAACCTAATTTTGTTAATGAACAAGAAAATGATCCAACTTCAATTTTAAATTTTTATAGACAACTAACAAAATTAAGGCAAGCTCCAGAATACAAAGATATTTGAATTAATGGTACACAAAAAATGTCTTTAAAAGCTAATGACTTAATCATTTTCCAAAAAACAAAAGCCAACAAAAAGTTATTATTTTTAATCAATATTTCTGGAAAAGAAATTTTAAATATTAAAAAATTTAATTTCACAAAATTAATTTTAGATTCATATGATGATAATAAAATATTTAACTATTCACTAAGACCATATGAATCAAAAGTATTTTTTATAGAAGAAAATAAGGGAAATAAATAATGGCAAAGTTAATTTATGATTTAGATAATAAAATTATTTCACAAATAGGATATGATAAATTAAAAACCGCTAAAACTGAGTCAATTTTTGCACAAGGAAATGGTTTTTTAGGAATTAGAGCAGTTGATGAAGAAAGATCTATTTATAATAAAGAAGATTTTTTCATTGCAGGTTTATTCAATAAAGGTGACAAAAATGAAACTACAGAATTAGCTAACATGGCTGATTTATTGCAAACTTCAATTCTTATTGATGGAGAAATATTCGAAATATTACCAGAATTTGAATATAGTAAAAGCTTAGATCTAAAAACTGGTGAATTAAAAAGAACTATTAGATTTCAAAAAAACAATAAAAGCTTTGAGTTTATTTTCCAAAGATTTGTCAGTCAAGAATTTAAAAATTTTTATTTTCAAAAAATTACTTTAAAACAATTAAGTGGATATAAAACAAAAATCAAAATTTCTCCTATGATTAATGGTCAAACAACTAACAGAGGAATTCAACATTTCGATGAAGGTTTTAAAAAATATGTAAGTAAAAATACTTTGCAATATGAAGAAACCACCAACGAATCAAATATTTTTGTAATTCATTCTATGGCGATCAAAGCTTATTTAAACAACAAACTTTTAGAAAGTGGAAATGATGATTATGTTATTAAAATGCATCGCCGACAAGTAGGATTTGACATTAGTTTTGAATTAGAAACTAATCAAGAATTTAAATTAGAAAAAAATATGTCAGTTTTTACTAATTTAAACCAGCCAGAAAAAACAAAAAAAGATATAATAACTCAAGCTCTAAAAAATATTGAAATTTTAGAAAATCAATCATATGAAGATTTTGCTCAAGATAACACAAAACATTGAAATAATATTTACCAGGAATTTGATGTTAAAATCCATGGCAAAACAGACCATGCAAAATATACACAATTAGCATTAATGTTCGCCATTTTCCATATGAATACTTTTGTACCAAAGAATAATCCTTTTGCTTCTGTTGGAGCTAAGGGTCTTTCTGGGGAAGGGTATCAAGGACATTGTTATTGAGATACAGAATTTTTTATTAATCCTAACTATCTTTTCACTAATCCATCAGTAGCAAAAAATCTGTTAATTTATCGTTATAAAGGAATTGAAGGTGCTAGAAAAAAAGCTGCTGAATCAAATTTAAAAGGAGCACAATATCCATGAGAATCAGCCCAAGGAGATAGTGGGGAAGTGACACCTTTTTGAGGTCAGCCTGATGTTAAAACTTTTAAACAAGTACCCATTGCATCACGCAATCAAGAAATTCATGTTTCAGGTGATGTAGCATTTGCTTTTGATCAATATTATCAAGTAACAAAAGATCAAAAATTCATGGAAGATTACGGTTATGAAGTAATTATTGACACAGCTATTTACTGAGCTTATAGAGCAGAAAAAAAAGATGAATATTTTGTTATTACTAATGTAATGGGTCCAAATGAATATAAAGGAAATATAGACAACAATAATTTTATTAATTTGGTAGCTAAAAGAAATTTAGAGTTAGCACTAGGCTATATTCAAGAATTAAAATCAACAGCAGAAGGGAAATTAATCCTTGAAAAAGTGAATCAAAAAATCCCTTATGATTATGATATTAATTTGATGCAAAAAGTTGCTGAAAAATTAGTTCAGCAACTTCCTAATGAAAATAATATAATTGCAGAAAATGATCAATTTTTAAAATTGCCTTTAATTGATGTAAAACCTTTTCAATGTTTAGGTGATGCTGGTAAAAAATTATTTAATACAACAGAAGGACATAAAAGATTAGCTTCTCAAATTGTCAAACAAGCTGATGTTGTTTTGTCAACCTTTATTTTTGGAGAATTATTTTCCCAAGAAGTTGCCGCAGCTAATTTTGATTATTATGAACCGATTACTACACATGATTCATCACTAAGTGCAACAACTTATACTATTAAAGCAATTGATTTTAGAAAAATGGATATAGCTAAAAAATTATTTGATTATTCAATAAACATTGATTTAGGTCAAAATATGTTTTCTTCCAATGAAGGAATTCATGCCGGTTCACTAGCAGCAATTTGACAATCAATTGTTTTTGGATATGGTGGAATGCGTTTTTTAAACAAAAAATTACATTTTAATCCTATTTTGCATGATCAATGAGAAGGGTTAGAATATTCAATATTGTATGAAAATAATAGAATATTAGTTCATGTTTTAGAAAATCAATTTACACTTCAGCTAATTGAAGGAAATGGGGTTGATGTTTATGTAAATAATCAGCCATATAAACTAACTAAAAATAAAGTAGAAACTTTTGGGATAATTCAATCATGATAAAAGGATTAATTTTTGATTTAGACGGAGTAATTACTGAAACTGCCACATTACATTTTTTAGCTTGAAAAGAAATTGTAAAAGAAATAAATATTAATTTTACAGAAGAAGAAAATTCAAAACTAAAAGGTTTATCTAGAATTGATACATTAAAAGCAATTTTAAAGTTACACAAAAAGCAAATTAGTGAGCAAAAAATAGTTTTTTTAGCAGATAAAAAAAATGAATTCTATAAAGAATTATTAAATTCACAATTATCAGAAAAAGATATATTACCAGGAATTGTTCCTTTTTTAAATGATGCTAAAAAACATAATTTAAAAATGATTATTGCTTCTAGTTCTTTCAATGCTCAAAAAATACTAGAAAAAATTAAATTAAACAGTTACTTTGATGGAATTGTAGATCCATCAACAATTAAAAATGGTAAACCTGCTCCAGATATTTTTTTAGCTGCAGCAAAACTTGCCAATTTAAAACCAGAACAATGCATTGGATTTGAAGATGCCTTAGCAGGAGTAGAGGGATTAAAAGCAGCTAATATTTTTACAATTGCACTAACACACAATTCTCTAGAAGACTATTCAAAAGCTGATTTAGTTTTTAAAAGTACTAATGATTTAAATTTAGAAAAAATTTTAAGTATTTTTAAAAGTAATAAATAAAAATATCGCAAAAGCGATATTTTTTAATCTTGTTTTTGTTCATCTTCATTATTCAGTAAAACTGTTTTTATACTTTGATCTTTAATTTTTTTGGTAATTTCGGCACCATAGTGCATATTACCTTTAATTTTTGAATATGTATTATTAAAATCATAAAAGATACCATTTTTATAACCTTGTGTTATGTAACCGGGAACTACTGCTGATAAAATTCCTACAATTCTCATTTTAGCATCAATGACCATTGAACCAGATGAACCACCTTTGACAAATTCATCTGCTTCAACTAAATGTCTTTTAGCTGTTGAATAAACTTTTTTGATTAAAATTTTATTTTCACCTTTATCACGAGCATTTAATTGTGCTGCAATGGTATTTTCAAATTGATTTTCTGGCATTTGGTTACCATCAATTTCTTCATTAACATTAACCCGATTTTTTCAAATTTTTTCAAAATCTGCTTGATTTGTATATTTATCTATATATAGTAATAAATCATTTTCATTAACTCTTCTAGGTAATTGACCTGTTATTAATTCTGTATTTGGATAATAACTTTCAGGATCTAATCCTTCTTCAAAATTTAAATTAGGTGTTAATAAAGATTTTAATTTTCCTGTGAAAGGGGATAGAGTTGTAGCCTTTCAGAAATTTCCCACGCCATGACGCATTGCATTATATTTTTCTTGTCTGTAAATATATTGATCCATTGATGAATTATTTGAAGTTGAATATCCAGGATAACCACCTGAATAAAATTCTTGATTCATATCTAAAACTTTATTATTACTAATTTTTAAAAATAAATCTTTTTCTGTTTTATTAGTAAATGCAGTTCATAATTCATTTCATTTTTGACGTAAATCTTTTTTATTTAATGTCATTTTTAGAACTATAAAATCTGAACCTAAAGAATTATAAGTAAAAGTATTACCCCCAACTGTAACTTCGGTTTGGTGTTGTGGTTGATAAAAAATTGAATCTAAAAATTGAGCTTTTTGTTGCTCTAATAAATCATTTGATTTAAATCAAGTTTTTAAAGATTGATTTCTCCCTCTTCTTAAATCATTGATTTGATTTATAAAACTGGTATTTCTTCTTAAAACACTTGTACCAAACTGTAAATTAGTTACTAAAGCAACATCATTGGGATTGGAAAAAGTTCCTACAAAACCGTTATGGTATTTTCTTGGATTCTTATAATTTCTTCTTCATTGATAACTAATCGCTAAAGGATCTAGAGCAATATTTACTTCTTTGGGCTGATCAGGATTTTTTGGATCACTTATTTGATATGTTCCAATAAAAGCATTCGCATAAGAACCGACATGAACATTTGTTCCAACTAAATAAGTTAATGTGTCACTATCTTCATCATTTTCTTGAACTATTCTATCTAAAATTCAAGCTGTTCCACTACCACCTGAAACGTTTATATATTGAGATCCATCATTTAATTGTGAAGGTAATAAAACCCCATTAGCATTATTTATTGCTGAATCTGTATAATCAGGATTTTCTGAAGTTGTACCTAAGGCCACTGAAGCATAAATAACATCTAAATTCATCGATAGTTTTTTAATATGATCATATAAATCTGCGACAGTTTTTAATCCATCTGCTGTTGTTAAAGTAATTTCAACTTTTTCATGATTTTCACCCACAAACAGGAAGGAAATTACTAATTTTCCTTGTTCATTGTCAATTATAAAATTGAAATTTGAAATATCAGATCAATTAAAGTTTTTATTATTACCAGTTTTTGCTTTAATTAATTTATTTAAAAATTCAACATCATCAGCTTGTTCTTTTTTTTCTTTTAAAGCATCAGCCACAGCTTTAGCTGTGTAGCCTGATGAATTATTTTTTACAAAATCACGTAACTGATTTCTATCAAATTCATAATCACTGCTTGGTTTTGAAACTATTTCAGGTTCTGCTGGTTTTTCTTCTTCGATTTTGGGTGTGTTTTCTACTGGTATACTTGGATATGCGTTAGGAAATCTACGACCTGCATCAAATCCATAATCCTCAAAATAATATTTTGATAAATCTCATAGATCAGTGTTATTAGGTGGAGTTGCTGGTTTATTTTCAGACTCAGGATCAGATTTTTTTTCTTCTTGTTTTTCATCAATTTTAGGTGCAGAAGTTTCAGGTTCTGTTGGAGTAGTATTATGACTTTCTGCACTTGATTGTTCTGTTTTAGGTTCTTTGATTTCTTGTTCAGGGTTTGATTTCTCATCTGGAGTAGGATCATTAGGTTGTTCTGGATTGCTTTCCACTGAAGGTGGTATTTTTTCTTCATTTGAATCATTTGTTGCATTTTTATTTTCGTTTTCAGTATTAGCTGATTTTTTATCATTTTTTTCTCTATTTTTATCAACTAATGTGTAAGAAGTACATGAAGAAAGAATTAACCCTGAAAGGCTTAATAAAGAGAACGAGTAACTTAAAAAAGTAATTTTTTTCGATTTTTTCATATCAATAACTAATTTTTTCTTGTTTTGTAGATAATTATTAAATTATTATACTACTTTAGAAAAAATATTATATATAGGTATTGAGTTATTTAATTAACCATTTTTTGTTATGAACATAATTTTTCATATTGTTAAAATTCTAAAATTTAATTTAAAAAACAAATTAGGGAAAATTTTGATTTTTTAAGTAATTAATAATTTATAATTTTGAATGTATTCAATATGATAAAAAAGGAAAAATCTAATGATTTATAAAAATGCCATGATTACAACAAAAGATGAACAATTCCTTGGTTTTTTAGAAATTAATAATGAAGGTAAAATCATAAAAATTGTAGATGGAACCACAGAAAAAGAAGGTTTTGATTGCCAGGGGCAAATCATAATGCCTTCTTTTATTGATTCTCATACTCATGGTGGTTATAATTTTTCATTTAATGATTTGGCTTATGAAAATATTGCTGATAAATTAAAAAATTATCAAAAAAATTTAGTAAGTGAAGGGGTATCACATGTTGTACCAACGATAGTAACTGATACTTGAAAAAACATTGAAAAAATAATTAAAAATTATCAAAAAATTGATAAAGAATATTTAGCTTATTTTTTAAGTTTTTATTTAGAGGGGCCTTTTATTTCTCCAATCAAAAAAGGAGCTCATAATTCTGATTTATTGATTGGCTTAGACGATGAAAAATTAACTTTTTTAAAAGAAAATTTTTCAAAAGAAAAAGTTATTATTGCAGTTGCTCCCGAAGAAAAAAAGAATTTTCAATTTATTGAAAAATATTCAGCAGATCTATTATTTTCTGTAGGTCATTCCAATGCTTATGGTTTATCAAAAAACAATTTTTTTAATAAACATATTAAAAGAGTTGTACATTTATTTAATGCATGTTCAACCTTTGATCATAGAGATGAATCAATTGTAAATACAATTTTTGAAAGTGAAAAAATTGAAAAGGATTTTGCAATCGAAATTATTGGTGACACTTTTCATGTTAGAGATCAAGTTTTAAAATTTTTATATAAATCTCTTGGTGCTAACAATTTAACAATTATTTCAGATTCCTTACCGCAAAAAGGTTTAAAAAATGGAAACTATAATTTAGGTAGTTTAGAAATAATTAAAGTGGATGATTTATTTTATTTATCAGATCATAAAACTTTAGCAGGTAGTGGAATGCCTTATAATAAAATTTTAAAAAATTTTTACAGAGCTACACAAGCTTCTTGACCTGATATGGTAAAGATGTCTTCATATAATGCAGCAAAAAATTTAAAAGCAGAACAATCATTGGGAATATTAAAAGAAGATACACTAGCAAATTTTGTTTTAATTAATGAACAGTTTGAAGTAAAACTTTTATATAAAGATGGCAAAATAGTTTTTAAGAATAAAGGATGTAAATTAAATGAAAATTAGTACCTTCACAAGTAAAGAAGAAGCAAGTGTTTTTGTTGCTTTTAAGATTTATCAAGCCATTGTCAATAAACCTGATCTTAAATTAGGTTTAGCAACAGGTGAAACACCAATTAATGTTTACAAGGAATTAGTGAAATTAAGTAAAGAAAATAAACTAGATTATTCACAAGTTAAAACATTTAATTTAGATGAATATTCAGATATTGATATCAAAAACTCACAAAGTTATCATGCTTTCATGGAAGAAAATTTGTTTCAATTTCTACCAACATTAAAAAAAGAAAATATTCATTTTCCTGATGCAATGCATGACTATGATGGAGAAATTGAAAAAAATGGCGGCATTGATTTACAAATTTTAGGTATTGGAGTTAATGGACATATTGCCTTCAATGAACCGGGATCAGTAAAAGATTCTAAAACCAGAAAAATTAAATTAAAAGAATCAACCATTTTAGCTAACTCAAGATTTTTTAATTCAATTGAGGAAGTTCCTAAATTTGCTTATTCAATGGGACTTGATACCATTATGAAAGCAAAAAAAATTATTATTCTCATTTTTGGAGCTGCAAAAAAAGAAGCTTTTGCAAAATTATATGCAACAAAGCAGTTTGACATCAATTTTCCTGCATCCATTTTACATGAACATCCTGATGTTGAGGTAATTTTGGATAATGCTGCCGCTAGTTTAGTGAAATTAAACTAAAAAAATCTAAATAATAAAACTTAGATTTTTTTAGTTAGATTTTATTTGTTTAGCTCAATTAAACGATCAATAACTTTACGGTTTAAAATAGGCATTTGTAAGTTTGTTCTTGGTAATACTTTTTTGATTTCTTCAATAGTTGATATTCCATAAACTTTCATTAATTTTTCATATTCTTCATCATATTCTGCATCGCTAACCTCAAGTTTTTCTAGTTTAGCTACTTCAGCAAAAATTAATGATTTTTTTAAATTTTTCAGAGCTTCATCACGAATTTGTTGTCCAATTTGTTCTTCATTAAAGTTTGTTAATTCCAAATATTCTTTTCTTGTAAATCCTTGACTTTTTAGTGAATCTTCAAATTTTTGATTAATGCTTTTCATTTCGCTTAAAATAATTGTTTCAGGAATAGGAAAAGTTGTTTGTTTGATGATGTTTGAAAATAATTTTTCTTGGAATTTAACTCTGGCTGCTTCTTTAACTTCTCTTTCAGTTAAATCTCTTAAATAAGTTGAAAATTCAGCGATAGTTTTAACATTAGGAATAGCTAATTCAGTAATAAATTCATCTGTTAGTTCTGGAACTTCAATTTCTTTAACATCAAAAATTTCAATTTCAAAGGTCGCAGGTTTTCCAGCATATTTTTCCATGTGATAGTCTTCTGGAAAAACCACATCTATTGAACCTTTAAAACCTTTTGTTTTTCCAATTAAATTTTCTTCAAATCCTGGAATAAAGTGACCTGATCCGATTTTTAATTCAAATTCATCTGCTGATCCACCTTCAAATTCTTTTCCTTCAATAAATCCTTTAAAACTAAAAAGAATTAAGTCACCCTTTTTAATAGGATTTTCTGTAGAAATCATTACTGAATTTTTTTCTACTAATTTTCTTTTTTGTTCATCCAGTTCAGCTTCTGTAACAGTTTTTTCTTCTAATTTAATTCCAGAATCTTTGTATCCTTTTAATTCAAATTCAGGGTAAATAGGATATGAAACAGTAATTATTAATTCTGTTTTTGTTAAAGAATCAACAGCAAATGATGCTTCTCCTAAAATGATGTCATCAGGTTTGATTTCTCTGGCTGCTTCTTGAGCAACTTTTGGTAGTAAATTATTTAATGATTTTTCAATTACTGAGTGTTGATTAATCTTCTTTTCAGCTGTTGCGTGTGGAACTTTTCCTTTTCTAAAGCCTGGAACAACAACATTTTTAATTAAGTTATTTTTCACTTTTTCTTGTTCTTCAACTCATAATTTTGAATCAACATTAACAGTAATTTTTAATAATGAAGTTTTTAAATCCACTTCTCTTTTTAATTCCATATTTTTCTCCTAAATATAAGCGCAGTACAATAAAAAAATAAATAAAATTAATTATTTATTTTTTAGATTATTTAAATAATGCTTTAATTATAAATTATTTTTTATTTTCTTATGCAAATTTTGTTTATTAATAATTTGTGATCATTTTTTAGGATAATTTGTAGGAGTTTTAATGTTTTTATCAATAAAAACTAAAAAATTTTGTTTGTTAAGTTTATCTTGCTTTATCTCCATAATTTTAATTTGATCTTTTAGATGAAATTCTTGTAAGTATTCCAATGCATCATTAACTTCATTTTCAACATTAGGTCCTTTAATGAAACAAAAATATCCACCAATTTTAGCTAAATGATGTGCTGCTTGAATTAAATTTGAAAGTCTAGAAACAGCACGGGCTGTTACTAAATCAAAGTGTTCTTTTTTAGGTGATTGTTCTGAGCGAATTTGGACAATTTCTAAATTTTCTAAATTTAGTTCTTGTTTTACTAAATTTAGAAAATTTACTCTTTTAGCTATTGGTTCATAAATGGTAAATTGAAAATTGTTATTGGTTCAAATAATAAATGGTAATGAAGGAAAACCAGCTCCTGCACCAATATCTAAAATTTTGCCTTGTTTTAAATTAGTATGGTTAATGGCATTTTGCATTAATATAAGAGATTCATAAATTCCTTGTTCTCAAAGTGTATCACCTGAAAAACCAGTTAAATTCATTACTTGATTTTTTTCTTCTATAAGTTGGACATATATATTTAATTTATCAAAAATAGCCGGATTATTAACTAGCTCTTTAACTTTAATTTTATAACTCATTTTTTGTTTTATTTAAAGCATTAATGTCCATTTTAATGTCTAAATAAATATCAGAAACTGATTGACCCTTTCAATGAGCCATCATAACTCTTGCAATAAAACCAGATAAAGAAGCAACTTCTAATTTTGAAAAGTTTTTATTTTTAATTTGATCAATTGAGTCTGTAACAATCACACGATCAACATAAGGATCATTTTCAAACAATTCAAATCCACGAGAAAAAATTCCGTGTGTTGCTGCTATGATTATTTTTTGAGCACCATTTTCTTTTAAAGTTTTCGCAGCTTTTAAAATAGTTCCACCAGTATCGATGATGTCGTCAATAATTACTACATCACGATTTTGAACATTTCCCAAAAGTCCCATAACTTCACTTTCATTTGGTTTTTCGCGTCTTTTATCAATAATAGCTATTTCAATATTATTTGATAAAAGTTCCGAAAGAATTCTTGCACGAACAGCACCTCCATGGTCAGGTGCAACAATCGTAAATTTTTGTGAGTATTTTTTAACTGCTTGTGCTAAAACATATTGTCCTCTTAAATCGTCTACAGGAATATCGAAGAAACCTTGAATTGAGGGGTTGTGTAAATCAACTGCAATTACTTTATCAATGCCAACACTTTCTAATAGGTTGGCTACTAATTTAGAAGTAATTGGTTGTCTTCCTCTACTTTTTCTGTCCTGGCGAGCATAACCATAATAGGATAGAATGACTGTTATGCTTTTAGCTGAAGCTCTTTTCAGAGAATCAATGAAAATCAATAATTCCATAATATTTTCGTTGACAGGGGTTGAAGTGGATGCAATAATATAAACATCACAATTTCTAACTGTATCTTCAGATTGAATTAAAACTTCACCATCAGCAAATCTTTCGTACTTAATTTTTGTTAGAGGTAAGTCGATTTGCTTTGAAATTTTAGAAGCTAATTCCATTGAATTATTCATACTGAATAAAACTTTGTTTATTTCATTTCGCATTTTAAAAAAATACTCCTTATTTTTTTAATTTATCTTATAAGTTGTATTTTACAACTTTTAACTTTAAAATTGCATTTTTCAATACAAAAACTTGAAAAACAAAAAAAGTTCCAATAAGTTTATTGAAACTTTTTTTGTAATATTTCTTGAACAACTTTATTTGCCATTTGTGGGTTAGCATTTCCCTGTGTTTCTTTCATTAAATTACCTAAAAGAAAATTAGTTACTCGGTCAGGTTTTTGGGGATATGAATTTATTAAATTTTCATTTTCCAGGATTATTTTTTCCAGGATTGCAATTAAATCAATTTCACTGATTGATTGATTCATTTTGTTTTCTATAATAATTTGTTGAATAGACTTATTTTCTTTTTGTAAAATTTGAATAATTTGTTTAGCTTGTTTAGAACTAATTTTTTGTGATTCAATTAATTCTAGAATTTCTTTTAAATGAAAAGGTTTAATGTTTAAATCTTTCAATTGGACAGCTTGATTATTGACAATTGAAATGATATCTGAGAAAAATAAATTAGCAGCTTTTGTTTTGTTATGGAAATTAATAGCTTCAAAATAATCTAAATAATCAATGTTATTAATTAAACTATTGATATGAATTGGATTTAATTTTATTGCTAAAAATTCTTTTTCTCTTTCTCAAGGCATTGTCGGAATTAAAACATTTTCAAGTAGTGATTGTTCTAATTGAATTACAGGAATATTTGGTTCGGGAAAATATTTATAATCAACCTCTCCGGTCTTTTCACGCATTAAAACATTAGTTAAGGTTATCTCATCAAAGCGTTTTGTTTGTTGTTTAACTATTTCATTATTATCCAGCATTGAACTTTGTAAAGCAATTTCAAAATCGATCGCTTTTTTTATGTTAGAAATTGAATTCATGTTTTTAATTTCTACTTTATTTCCTAATGTGGAAGAATTTTCAGGTTTAAGTGAAATATTGACATCAACTCTTAAAGAACCTTCTTCCATTTTGGCATCTGAAATTCCTAAGTAAAGTGCAGCTTTACGAATATTATTTACATAAGCTATCGCTTCTTGTGAAGAACTAATTACTGGTTTGGTAACAATTTCAATTAAAGGAATACCTGCACGATTGTAGTCTAATAAAGTTCATTTTTCTTGATGTAATTGTTTAGCTGTATCTTCTTCTAAGTGAATTCTTTCTACAGCTATTTCCTTTCAAACACCATCAACAAAGATGGGCATTATTCCGTCTTTGCCAATTGGACGAAAAAATTGAGTGATTTGAAAACCTTTGGGAAGATCGGGATAAAAATAATTTTTTCTGTCAAAGTGTAATTGATTGTCAATTTTCATATTTAAAGCTTTAGCTAATTTAATAGCACTAATTACTGCAGCTTTGTTTAATTGGGGCAATGTTCCTGGATAACCAATATCGATTGGATGAACATTTCTGTTTGGATCATCTAAAAAGCTGTTTTTTGCAGGTGAAAACATTTTAGTTTTAGTGTTTAATTCTAGATGAATTTCAATTCCAATAACTACATCATATTTACTATTCATTTTCACCTCCTAATAATTTTTCCATTCATAAAGCAAATGAAAACAATTTTTCATCTTCATAAATACCATTTTCTAAAGTTAAATTTACAGGTAAATTATCTTTTTTTATTCAAGGAATGGAAATAGAAGGATTACCTGCTAAATTTGCACCAGTTAAAATATAATCCATGAAATTTCATTGTTCTTTACTATCAAATTTAGGAGCAATATCTGGTGTAGAAGGGAAGATTATTAAATCAAATTGCTTATGAATTTTTTCATAATATTCTTTAATTAAACGGCGTACTTTTTGAGCTCTTAAAAATAAATCTTGTTGATTTTCTTTATTTAAAAAATATGATCCCAATAATAGTCTTCTTTGGACCATGTAACCAAAACCTTTGCTTCTGGTGTTTGTCATAATTTCATCTCATGAATCACCTTTTTGGCGATTAGCAAAACTAATTCCATTAATATTTGCTAAGTTGGCAGAAGCTTCAGAATAAGAAATAATTTCATAAACTGTTTTAATAGTTTCTAATAATTGGATATTTGGTTCTAATATAGTTACATCAATATTTTCTGCAATTAACTTATCTTTTAAAATTTGATATTGACTAAAAACTTCTGGAGTAAGGAAACCATTTAAGTTAAAAAATGCTACTTTTTGGGGTTGAATCATTTGAGCATTTTTTATTGGAATATTTACTGTAGTAAAGTCTTTTTTATCAATTCCATAAGCAACTTCAGATAATGCTAAAGCATCTGAAACATTATGTGTAAAATAAGCGACATGATCTAAAGAAGAAGCATAAGCAAAAAGACCATAACGTGAAATTGCTCCATAAGAAGGTTTGAATCCTACAACACCCACATAAGAAGCAGGTAAACGTACAGAATCGCCAGTATCTGAACCTAATGCAAAACCTAAATTTTTAGTAAAAGCTGCAGCCGCTCCAGATGAAGAACCACCAACTTTACGAGTTAAATCCAGCGGATTTTTAATAATTCCTCAGTATGAAAAAATACCTTCACCACCTAAAGCTAGTTCATCGCAATGAGTTTTAAATACTGGTATCGCTCCTTCTGCGTAAACTTTTTCTAAAAATGTTGCATTATAAGAAGGTTGAAAGTTTTTTAATGATAAAGAAGAAGCTTGAGTGGAAGCATCAGCTGTTGCATAATTATCTTTAATTGAAAAAATAACATCTGCTAAAGAACCTTCAGTATTTTGTGAAATTTTATTTTCATAAATAAATGAAATAGCATTATTTTTATTGTTTTTAGCTTCTTCTAATGCTTTTTGAAAATTTCCTTTATTTTTAAACATTTTAAATTACCTTCTTAATTCTTATAAATTGATCATTGGAATCTTTAGCATTTGATAAGATCTTTTCTAGAACTAAATTTTCTGATTGATCAATTTCATCTTCACGTAAATAAAATTGTGGACTTTCTTCAATTCTTGCTAATGGTTCAATATTTGTTACATCAATTTGACGTATTTTTTCTAGAGCAGCCATAATTTCATCAAATTCTTTTTCTAGTTCATTTAAAACTTCATCACGTGGTTCAATTTTCAATAGATTTGCAACTTCAATCATTTTTTTTCTGTCCATATTAACTCCTATCATTTTGGTAAAGAAATAAATTCTTGATCGTTTAAATAATCTAGTTCTTTTTTTAATCCGGCAAACTTAATTCTGGTGGCATGCAAATAAACTCTGGTCGCTCTTTTTCCTCCATATTTACGATCACCATCAATGGGGAAACCTAATTTTGAAAGTGATGCCCTAATTTGATGTTTTCTTCCAGTATAAATTTGGGCATATTTTTTCTTGTTTTCAAAGAAAAATCTTGTTTTTCCTTTTTTTCCAAATTTTGGGTGAACCATTACCTTTTGATTAGCTTCATCTTTTAAAAAATAATATTCAACTGTGATTTCTTTTTCGGGCATAGAATTTTTAAAGGTATAAATTTTTTCGAAATTTGCTTGCTGGTTTTTCATCTCTCTTAAAGTTGAATAATTTTTTGCATAAACCATAATTCCTGAAGTAGTTTTATCTAATCTACCAATCGAAGATGGAATAAAGGAATCTGTTTTTTCAAATTTTAAATATTTTAAAACTTGTTCATCTAACGAGTTATTTTCACTATGAACAGCTTGATTTTCTTTTTTATTTACTATTAAAATATTTTCATCTTCATAAATAACTGCAAAATCAATACTAATATTTTTTACTTCTTTTGATGACTTTCTAGCATTAGAAATTCCATAAATAACAATTTCATCATTTTCATTTAGGATATATTTTTTTTCAACTTCTCTTGAACCATTAATTTTTAAATCTTTTTTTCGAAAAATCTTTTCAATTTTTGAAACAGGTAAATTATCCAAAAATTTTATTAAAAATTTGTAGATAGTTCTACCTGCATCATTGTTTGTTGCCCTTACTTTAATCATTTCCATCGTGATAAATTTTACTTTAAAAACTAAAATAATCGATACCGATAATGAAAATAATTAAATTATTTTAGCACTCAAATATAATTTGTGCTAAAATATTAAACACTATGAGTAGAAAACGAGATTATTATGAAATTTTAGGTATTCCAAAAAATGCAAGTGAGCGTGATATTAAAAAAGCATATCGTAAACTTGCTATGCAATATCATCCCGATAAAAATAAATCAGCAGATGCAGAAGCTAAATTTAAAGAAATTAATGAAGCCAATGAAATTCTTTCTGATCCCGAAAAGAAAGCAGCTTATGATAAATATGGTCACAGTGCTTTTGAACAGGGTGGATTTGCTGGTGGACCTGGCTTTAGCGATTTTGGTGGATTTGATTTTGATTCAATTTTTGAATCATTTGGTTTTGGTTCATCAAGATCAAGAAGAAGAAATCAACCACAACGTGGTGATGATATTTTAGCTCAAATTAGAATAAGTTTTGAAGAATCAATTATTGGAAAAACAATTATCCAAGATTTGACCAAATACGAAACTTGTGATAAATGTCATGGAACCGGTGCAGAAAAACCAAGTGATATTCAAAGCTGTCATGTTTGTCATGGAAGCGGATCAATTGACAAAGTCATAAGAACTCCTTTTGGACAAATGGTTAATAAGCAAACTTGTTATACTTGTGAAGGAAGTGGACAAGAAATTAAAGTTAAATGTTCAAAATGTCATGGTCAAAAAATTATTCAATCTCGTAAAGAAGTTACCATCAACATTCCCGAAGGAATTATTGATGGTGAAAAAATTTTATTAAAAGGTTATGGTCAACCCGGAATTAATGGTGGACCTGCAGGAAACTTATATGTGGAAATCAGAGTTTCAAGTCATAAGTTTTTCACAAGAGAAAGAAACGATATTCATATCACTGTACCAGTTTCAATTCGCGATATTATTAATGAAGCAACAATTGAAGTACCTTCACCAAAAGGATGACAATTTTTAAAATTAAAAGATTCATATGCATCAGGTGATGTTATTCCAATTAAGGGCGGAGGTGCTAAACGTCCAGGAAGTAATTCATATGGTGATTTAAAAGTAAAAATCATGCTTTACATTCCAAAATTATCTTCAAAAAATAAAGAAAAATTAAGTGATTTATTAGAAGATGTTAAAGACAAAAAAATTGAAGAATGAAAAAGCAATTTCCCTAAACAATAATTAAGATAAAATAGTATTAAATTATGACTATAAAAAATGTTTTTAGAGTCATTTTTTTCTTTTTTTTAATTATTTTCTAGCGAAAAAATATTTTTTTGTTAAAATTCTGTATGCTATTTATATAAATTGAATGAATATATTACTTAAAATACAAAAAGAGAGAAAGGTTATTTAAAGCTAGTTTATTTAGCTTTTTTCTTTTTTTATGTTTTCTAAAAAATAAGATTCAATTTTAACCTACTTAAAGGAGAAAATATGGGTAAACAAAAATTTGAATTAAAAAAATTTGGACCTATTACTTTAAGGAGAGACTATTCAAAAAGTAAAAACGTTTTTGAAACTCCTGATTACTTAACTTCTCAAAGAGAATCTTTTAACTATTTCATTGAAAAAGGAATTGATGAAGCACTTAATCAATTTTATCCAATTAAATCAAATAATGGAAAAGTGGAAATTCAATATATCAGAAATAAAAAAATTAGAATTGAAAAGCCAAAAAATGAATTTGAAGCTATTAAAGCTGCAAAACAAAAAGGTGAATCATATTCATGTAAGGTTTATGCTCATTTGAGAAAATTAAATGTTGAAACATCAGAGATTAGCGAATCTCAAGAAGTTTTATATGGAGAAATTCCTTTAATGACATCAGCGGGAACTTTCATTATTAATGGTAGTGAAAAAGTTATTGTTTCGCAGTTAATCAGATCATCAGGAGTTTATTATGGAAGAAATGTTCGTAATAAGCAAGCTGATGACTTATTTAACAAAGTGGAAATTTTACCGCAATTAGGTTCATGAGTTGAAATTTATCACAGAGTTACAGGTAATTCAATTGATACTATTAAAGTAAGAATTGACAAAAATAAAAACATTTTACTTTCTACATTTTTGAGAGCTTTAGGTTTATCAAAAGAAGATGGAACAATTAATGCATTATTTGGTAATTCACGTGTTTTAAATGAAACCTTAAAGAAAGATAAAAATGCTGATATGCGTGAGTGTCAAAAAGCAATTTATCGAATTATTCGTAAAGGTGATCGTCTGACTGATGAAGCTGTTGAAAACTTAATTCCTGTAACTTTATTTAATGAACGTCGTTACAATCTATCAAAAACTGGTAGATACATGATTAATAGAAAATTAAACTTAATTCAAAGAATTGAAGGAAGATTTTTAGCTGAAGATTTAGTTGATGCAAACTCAAATAAAGTACTGTTTAAAACAGGAACTCATATTACTGCCCAAATGGCAAAAGAAATACAAGAATATTTTAATAATGGAACTTTAGCTTCTTATCCTATTCCTGGAATTTCTCCTTCAGTTTATGGAAAACAAATTGAAATTAATCCTGAATTAGCTAAAAGAATTAATATTATTTCTGTTAAAATTTGACCTTCTAAAAAAGCAATGGAACAAAAATCAGAACCAACTTTAATTATTGGTAATGATCCTACAAGTGATGAAGCTCATTTATTAATTTCAGATATTGTCGCTATTGTTGGTTACTACTTTAATTTAAATGAAAACATTGGTCAAGAAGATGATCCTGATTCATTAATTAATAAGAGAATTATTGGGATTGGTGAATTGCTACAAAATCAATTAAAAATTGCTTTTAACAAATTAGAAAAAAATTCAAAAGAAAGAATGTCTATTAAAGAAATTGACAAAATTACCCCAAGAAATATTACAAACAATAAACCTGTTTATAATCAATTTAAAACATTCTTTAACTCTTCAAAACTTTCACAATTTATGGATCAATATAATCCACTTTCAGAAATTGCTAATAAAAGAAGAATTACATCTTTAGGTCCTGGTGGTCTTAACCGTGAAACTGCTCAATTTGAAGTTCGTGATGTGCACCCTACTCACTATGGAAGAATTTGTCCAATTGAAACTCCTGAAGGACAAAATATTGGTCTAATTCTTAATTATGCTTCTTACTCAAAAATTGATGAATATGGTTTCATCCAAGCTCCTTATTTCAAAGTTAATAATGGTGTAGTTGATTATTCTAAAGTTGTATGATTAACAGCCATTCAGGAAATTGGTTACACTTTTGCTCAATCAACTGTAGAAATTGACAGCAAAAATCGAATTATTGAAGAAAATGTAACCGTAAGAAAAAATCATAATTATTTAATTGTTGAACCAAAAGATATTGATTACATTGATGTTTCATCAAAAGAAATGACATCAATTGCAGCTTCCGCTATCCCCTTTTTAGAAAATGACGATGCTAACCGGGCATTGATGGGATCTAACATGCAACGTCAAGCTGTGCCTTTACTAAAAGCAGAAGCTCCTTTAGTTGCTACCGGTTCGGAAGCTGATATTGCTAAATATGCAACTACTAACTTAGTAGCTAAAGTTGATGGTGAAGTTGTATTTGTTGATTCCGAAAAAATTAAAATTAAAGATGCTGAAGGTGCAACCAAAACTTACAATTTAAGATTATTTGAAAAATCAAATCAAGGAACACTAATTTCACAGCGTCCAATTGTCAAAATTGGTGATAAAGTTAAAGCTGGTGATTTAATCGTTGATGGTCCTTCTTCTGATAAGGGAGAATTAGCTTTAGGTAAAAATGTGCTTGTAGCTTTCACAACCTGAAATGGTTATAACTATGAGGATGCCATTATCATTTCTGAAAAATTAGTAAAAAATGATGCCTTTACCTCAATTCATATCGAAGAACAAACTATCCCATTTAGAAACTCAAAAGCTGGAGATGATATTTTAACAGCTGATATTCCTAATGTTTCAAATTATGCTAAACGTTCTTTAGATGCTAACGGGATTGTTACTGTTGGTTCTGAGGTTTCTGCAGGAGATGTGCTAGTAGGTAGAACTTCACCTAAAGTGGAAGATAATTTAACACCTGAAGAAAAATTGATGAATGCAATTTTTTCTCAAAAAATTTCTAATAGAAAAGACACATCACTAAAGGTAAAACATGGACATGGTGGAACTGTTATTGATGTGCAAATTCTTTCTCGTGATGCCGGAGATAATTTAGAAGATGGAATTGAAAAAATTATCAAAGTTTTCATTGCTCAAAAGAGAAAAATTAAAGTCGGAGATAAAATGGCAGGACGCCACGGAAATAAAGGGGTTATTTCTCTAGTGCTTCCAGTTGAAGACATGCCACACTTAGAAGATGGAACACCAATTGATATTTTACTTAATCCCCAAGGTGTTCCCTCACGGATGAATGTTGGTCAAGTGCTTGAATTACACTTAGGTATGGCCGCTAAAACTTTAGATGTAAAATTTGTTTCTCCTGTCTTTGACGGAGTAAAATATGATCAAATTCAAGAATTATTAGAAGAAACTGGTTTACCTAAAAATGGAAAAGTAACATTAATTGATGGAATCACAGGTGATCATTTTGACAATGAAGTATCTGTTGGTGTGATGTACATGTTAAAACTGTATCACATGGTTGATGATAAGGTTCATGCACGGAGTGTAGGTCCTTACTCACTAATTACGCAACAACCATTAGGAGGAAAATCTCAAAATGGTGGACAAAGATTTGGAGAAATGGAAACATGAGCGATTGAGTCTTATGGAGCTTCAAATATTTTACAAGAGTTACTAACTTACAAATCAGATAATATCGAAGGGCGTAACCGTCTATACAATGTACTAGCTCAAGGTGGAGAAATGCCACGTCGGGGAATGCCAGAATCATTCAGTGTTCTAGCTTATGAATTAAGAGGATTGTGTATTAAACTAGAAATTCATGAAAAAGACAGAGAAGAATTAGTGCAAGAGGAGTTTTAGTAGATGAAAATAACAAGAAAATATTCATATATTGATGAAAACAAAATTTCAAAAATTTCACTAGCTCTTGCTACTAGTGAAAATATTAAAACTTGATCACATGGTGAAGTTACTAAACCAGAAACTGTTAACTATAAATCATATAAACCAGAAAAAGATGGTTTATTTGATGAATTAATTTTTGGACCTACAATCGATCATAAATGTCCAGTTTGTGGTAAAAAATACAAAAAATCTAACGAAGGTATTTTATGTACTGCCACAGCACAATGTGAAGCTTTAAAACCAGAAATTTTACCTAAAATATCACGTCGTTCAAGAATGGGTCACATTAAATTAAATGCACCTGTTGTTCATTTTTGATATTTTAAAATTGACCACTCAATTTTAGCTAAATTATTAGGATTAAAAGTTGAAGGCACAAGTCAAGTTATTACAAGAACTGCCATTGAATCTTTAATTTACTACAAAAGTCACATTGTTTTAGAATCAGGTGGACTAAAATCATTACCTAAAAACAAGATTATTGAGATTTCCGATGCTGCTGTAATTTATTTTGAAGCATTAAAAGAAATTCAACAAAATTATGAACCAGGTTCAGAAGACTATGAAGAACTAAAAGAAGCTCTAAATGACTTAGATGAAAGAGCTCGTTCAAAAATGGGAAAAGATTATGGTGTTGATTTTTACGAATTAAATGAAATTATCGAAGAATATTCAGATGCTAGAATCAACACTGGATCAAAGGCAATTGAATATTTATTAGAAAATATTGATCTTGAAAAAGAACAGCAAAATGTTAAAGAACAAATTAATAAAATTAATGCTTTAGATAATACAGAAGAAAAAGTGACTAACTCTAAACGTCAAGAACGTGATAAGTTGTATAAAAGATTACAAGTTATTAATTCTTTTATTAACTCAGGACAAGATCCCAAATCAATGTTAATCACTTATCTACCTGTTATTCCGGCAGATTTACGTCCTTTAATTCAGTTAGATGGTGGAAGACACTCAACCAGTGATATAAATGAACTTTATCGTAGAATTATTATTAGAAATAACCGTCTAAAAAAATGACAAGAACAAGAAGCACCAATGTTAATCATTCAAAATGAATTAAGAATGATTCAAGAAGCTGTTGATGCTTTAATTGATAATCAAAGAAAGACACCTTCTCCAATTGCCTCAAAAGATAATCGTCCTTTAAAATCAATTTCAGATGCTTTAGTTGGAAAAAAAGGAAGATTTAGACAAAACTTACTTGGAAAAAGGGTTGATTATTCAGGGCGTAGTGTTATTGTTGTAGGCCCAGAATTAAAAATGTATCAAGTAGGTATTCCGCGGGAAATGGCTGCTAAATTATTTGAACCTTGAATTATTCGTCGTTTATTAGAAAAAGAAATTGCTCCATCAATTAAATCAGCTAAAAAAATGATTGAGGAATTAGATAACAAAATTTGACCGCATGTAGCTGATGTTATTCAAGGAAGACCAGTATTATTAAACCGTGCTCCAACATTGCACCGTTTATCAATTCAAGCTTTTGAGCCAGTTTTAGTACGTGGTAAAGCGATTAAATTACACCCACTTGTAACTACAGCTTTTAATGCTGACTTTGATGGTGATCAGATGGCTGTGCATGTGCCTGTTAGTGATGAAGCAGTTCGTGAAGCACGTGAATTAATGTTTGCAAACAAAAATATTTTAGGTCCAAAAGATGGAGAACCTATTACTAATCCTTCACAGGATATGATTTTAGGAATTTACTATTTAACTAAAGAAAAACAAGGCGCAAAAGGTGAAGGAAAAATTTATTCTTCATTCAGTAATTTAATGCGTGCTTATGAATATGGTCATGTCGAATTACATGCCAGAGTTGCCTTACCTTATAAAAAAGTAAAACAAGAAGTTCATAATACAAACAGAGATAAATATTATGCTATTTCTACAGTAGGAAAATTTATATTAAACCAAATTTTCCCCGATAATTTTCCATTTGTATTTGATAATGAGGTAGATAATTTACTATTTAATTTTGCAAAATCTGAAGCAAAATATACAGTAGAACCTGGTACTAACATTGTTGAATTTATTCAAAATTTACCAATTAATGAACCATTAGGTAAAAAACACATCGCTAAATTAGTTTCTCAAGTTTATTATGCATATGTTCCAACTTTAGCAATGGAAGATGTGGTAAAAGTAATTAAAATTGTCAACTCTTCAAACTTCCATAACACAACTTTAGAATACAGTAAATTAGATAACTATAAAGGCGAAAAAATTTCCCACAAAGAAGCTAAATTATTATCTAAATTTACTAAAGAAGAATTTGAAAAAATCAACAGAAGAATTCTGTTAGAAAATCAAAATATTGAAAGAACTTTTGAAGCAGCAGAAAGAACTGAACTGCTTGAAAAAGTTTGATTTAGATATACTAATGCAGTAGCTGAAGTGTTAGATAAAATTAAAGATTTAGGATTTAAGTATTCAACTAAATCAGGAATTACAATGTCAATTTTTGACATTAAATTATCACCAAATAAAAATAAAATTATTGAAGAAGGTGAAGAATATATTGAAAAGCTGAAAAAGCTTTTTGCACATGGACTTGTTACTGATGATGAAAGATATAAACTTTCAATTGAAAAATGAGCAGGTTTAAAACAAAGAGTTGAAAAAGAATTAGATAAAGTTACTTCAGAAGAACCAGATAATCCCATTTTTATGATGATGAAATCAGGAGCTCGTGGAAATATTTCTAACTTCGTACAATTAGCTGGTATGCGTGGACTGATGGCTAACAACACTCAAGCTACCAAAAGTGATGCTAATAACGAAAGAATTGTTCGTTCAATTGTTGAAGTTCCTGTTAAATCTTCATTCCTTGAAGGTCTAACAGCTTATGAATTTTATTCATCAACCCATGGAGCACGGAAAGGGCTAACTGATACAGCACTTAACACCGCCATTTCTGGTTACTTAACTCGTCGTTTAGTTGACGTTTCTCAAAATATTGTTGTACGTAATCAAGATTGTGGTTCTGATTTTGGTTTTATAGTTAAAGACATCATTGATACAAAAACTGGGCAAATTATCGTTCCTTTATGAGAAAGAATTGAAGGAAGATTTACAAATGTTGCTTTACATGATGAAAACGGTGAATTAATAGTTGCAAGAAATACTTTAATTACTCCGCAATTAGCAGATTTAATTATTGCAAAAGGATTTAAAGAAATTGAAATTCGTTCAATTTTAGGATGTAATACAAGAAATGGTGTATGTAAAATCTGTTATGGGAAAGATCTTGCTACAAATCGTTTAGTATCAATTGGTGAAGCTGTTGGTATTATTGCAGCTCAATCAATTGGTGAACCTGGTACACAGCTAACTATGCGTACCTTCCATACTGGAGGGGTTGCTGGGGTTGAAGATATTACCGGTGGATTTACGCGGTTAATTGAATTAATTGACGCCCATGATAATCCATGAGGTAAACCTGCTATCATTTCTGAATGACATGGTGAAGTAACTGAAATTGAAGAAAAGCGTGATGCTGAAGGTAATGAACTAAACCAATCACTTGTATGAATCCAAACAGATACAGGTCAAAGAAAAGCAGTACACGTTGCAGGAACAAGAAAATACAGAGTTAAACCTGGAGATAAAGTTGTTCCTGGACAAAAAATTGTTGAAGGTCCAATTATTTTAAAAGAATTATTAAAACACGCTGATGCTTATGCTGTGCAAAATTATTTATTAAAAGAAATTCAGAGAATTTATAGAATGCAAGGAATTTCTATTAGTGATAAATACATTGAAATTGTTATTCATCAGATGCTTTCAAAAATATTAATTTCTATTCCTGGAGATTCTGATCTATTTGAAGGATCAATTGTTGATATTTTAGAATACCAAGAAATTAACGGGAAATTATTAGCTCAAGGTAAAAAACCAGCATTTGGATCAATTGTAATTAAAGGTGCAAAACAAATTCCTTTATTATCAGATTCATTCTTAGCTGCTGCTTCTTACCAAGAAACTTCAAAAATATTAGTGCATGCTTCAATTTCTAACCAAGTAGATAATTTGGAAGGTTTAAAGGAAAATATTATTTTAGGACACAAAATTCCTGCTGGAACAAATTCAAATTTTGAACCTAAATCAAAATTTGATATTAAAGATCCTGCTTCATTTTTTGAAGTTGAAAAAACTGTAACAGAGGAAATAAACGAAGATTTATACTAATTTCTGATTAAAAAACTTAAGATTGATTCTTAAGTTTTTTTCTTTTTTATAGTTGCCAAATGCAGTTTATAACTTGCTAATTTTGGCAATATTTTAAAATATGTTATACTTTCTCACATGAAAACAAAAGATATTATTGAAAAACTGGGTGAAAATAAGCTAGCAAATATCATTTTATCATTAGGTATTGTCGTGTTAATAACTGCAGTATTTACACTAATTTATGAGATGTCAACTTTTAAAGCTGAATCAGTTGATGCATCTAGAAATTATGTCCATATGGATGAAATATTTTTAAACGCTTCACCATTATTTAAATTCACAAATCAAACTAATATTTTTCTAGGTATTACAATTGTGCTTGTAGGTGCAAAAATGCATCAAAAATCAAGATGACAATTTGACTTGCTATTTATTGCGAATGTTTTAATCACTATAACCTTCATTATTTATTGAGCATTAATTTCTTGAAGAAGAGCTGACCAATGAGTTACAGCACCTTTTAAATCTTTTTTATCTGTTTTAGTACATGCCATTAATCCCATTATTGGTTTTGTAGTTATGTTCTTAGTAAGAAAAAATATTATCGTAAAATGAAAAAGTATTTCTTATGCTTCATTATATGTTCTAGCTTACTTTGCTTTTGGATTAGTATTATTCTTTATTTCAAAAGCAACAACTACAGCAGCAAAACCTGCGGTAATTTATAGCTTTTTGAATTTTACCAATCCTTTATTTTATAAAGGTGGTAATTTAGCTGTGGTAATTATTTTAGATATTTTTATGTTTGTAATAGCAACATTAATAACTACAGCATTTGCATTTTTCTGAAAAGCTGTTTATAAAATGGATGCTCAAAAGCTAAATTGAAAATTTAAATTAAAAAGATAATTTTTTTACTATTCAAAATTTAAAAAAGTGCTATAATTCATAAGCATTTATTTCAATTTAAATAAAAAAAGCCCTGTTACATTAATAAAATTTAAGACAAAATAAATTCAGATAAAATTGAGGAAGGACAAACTCTAGATGAGGCAAACTACTATTGTTAAGCATCAAGAAGTTAATAAGAAGTGATATCTTATTGATGCTGAAAATCAAGTTTTAGGTGCAGTTGCAACTTTAGCAGCATCAATGTTAAGAGGTAAAAATAAACCTACTTTTACCCCAAATGTTGACATGGGAGATAATATTGTTATTATCAATGCAGAAAAAGTTGTTTTAACCGCTAAAAAAGAAGACGATAAGATGTACTATTCACATTCTGGCTATCCAGGTGGATTAAAAGCAATTAATGCAAGAAACCTAAGAGCTAAAAAACCAACTATGCTTTTAGAAAAAGCAATCAAAGGAATGTTACCACATACAAAATTAGGTAGAAAACAGTTCACTAATTTATATATATACGCAGGTTCAGAGCATGCTCAACAAGCACAAAAACCTGAAAAAATTGAGGTGATTAAATAATGACTGAAGTTATGTATCGTGGTTTAGGAAGAAGAAAATCTTCTGTAGCTAGAGTTATTTTAACTCCTGGTAATGGTCAATTTACCATTAACAAAAGAATTGCTAATGATTATTTAATGTCTGATTTATTAATTAAAGATGCTTTACAACCACTTGAAATTACAGAAACAATGAATCAATGAGATATTAAAGTAAACTCAAAAGGTGGAGGACTTTCAGGTCAAGCTGGAGCAATTCGTTTAGGAATTGCAAGAGCTCTTTTAGAAGCTTCTGGAGATTACAGAGCAAAATTAAAAGAAGCAAAAATGTTAAGTCGTGATTCAAGAATTAAAGAACGTAAAAAATTCGGACTTAGAAAAGCTCGTAGAGCAAGACAATTCTCAAAACGTTAATAATTGTTTGAAGAATAATTCTTTATTATATAATAGTATAACTAAACAACAGTTAAAGTGATTTAAATGTTGTTTTATGGGAGCGTAGCTCAGCTGGTTAGAGCACACGACTGATAATCGTGAGGTCGATGGTTCGATCCCATTCGTTCCCACCATTTCATTTTAAATGACCAAACAAACTTTTAAGTTTGTTTTTTTTTTTTTTTTTTGCAAAAAGAAATTTCCAGTTTTATCAAGTGAATGCGCTTTTTTTAAACTATAATTTTAAAGTCAAATATTAAAGGAGAATTATGGCTAAGAAAGAACTAAAAAATAAAAAACCAAAATATTTATTTGTAATTGATTTAGATGGAACTACACTTTCTGATTCAGCTATAAGTACTATTCATCCCGAAACTATTGAAGGAGTTAAATTAGCTCAAGAACAAGGGCATATTGTTTGTATTATTACAGGAAGACCTTGAAGAAGTTCAAAAAAAGCATATGAAGAATTAGGTTTAAAAACTGTAATTGGAAATTACAATGGTGCTCACATTCACAATCCTTCTGATGAATTTTTTATTCCCAAAATTGCTTATTTAAATTTAAATGAGATGTTGTATATTTTAGGTGATAAACACTTAAAAAAATACATTAATAATATTGCCATTGAAGGTCCCGGTTGAGTCCAACTTCAACATAGCGATCCTTTATTAGAAAAAATCTTCGGCTTTGATGAGATTGAGAAAAAAAGCATTGGTTTAAATTTTGCTAAAATACCGTTACAACCAACAGGAGTAGTTTTTGACATCAAAGAAGGTGTTGATTCTTATGAATTAAAAAAATATTTAGAAAGAAGATATGGTGATTTAGGAGAATTTTCTTCTTGATCAAAAGGCGATGGATTACCTCCTGTTTTTGATATCACTTCACTGGGAATTAGTAAAGGAAAAACATTACCACTATTAATGCGTTATTATGACATTGAAATGGATCATACAATAACTTTCGGTGATGGATTTAATGATGTTTCCATGTTTCAAGTAAGTAATGTAGCTGTTGCTATGAAAAACAGTGATAAGCGAGTACAAAAATATGCCACTGTTGTTTTGAGAAAAAGTAACAAAGAAGGTGGGGTCGGTTATTATATTAAGCAATTTTTAAAAAATCCCGAAAAACATATTAAAAATTCTAAAAAACTAAGATTGCAAAGAGCTAAAGACTTAGCGCCAGAAATTACATAAATTATGTTAAATAAAATAGATCAATTAAAAATTATAGGTGCCGATGAAACAGGAGTGGGAGATTATTTTACTCCTTTGGTAGCTTGTGCAGTCTATTTAAAACCCGAAAATTATGCTAAAGTACAAGCTTTAAATTTACGTGATTCTAAAACATTAACTGAAACTAGAATTTTAGAATTAGCTCAGCAATTAACTGAAATAGTAGTTTTTGAAACCACTATTTTTAAACAGCAACTGTATAATAAATTAGAAAAAAAATACAATGCTAATGAAATTAAAATGTTAATTCATTTAAAAAACATTAATACTTTAGAAAAAAAACATGTAGTTGATTTTATAATCATTGATCAATTTTCTACAGAAAAAAGTATTAACAAATACTATCAAAGAATTATTGGTGAATCCCAAAAAAACTTTCTGCCCCTTCAAGCAAAATTAATATTAGAAACAAAAGCAGAAAATACTTATTTAGCAGTTGCTGCAGCTGCAATTATTGCACGAGCAACATTACTAGAATATATGAAAAAGCAAAACAAAAAATGAAACATCAATTTTCCTCTTGGTGCTTCTAGTATTGTTGATGATTTTGGAAAAGAATTTGTGAAAATCCACGGAAAAGAAAAGTTGGTTGAAGTAGCTAAAATTTCATTCAAAACCACAGAAAAAATCTTAAATAACTAAAAAATATTTTTTGATATTTTTAAGATTTTTTAAGTGCTTTTAATTATAATTTAAACTATGTTTTTAGTAGATTTAAAAAACTAAGAGCAAGATTTTTAAATTATTATATTTAAAAAATGAGGAGAAATCATGAGTTTTATTCAAAGCCTTGAGCAAAATGTAGCTATTCTAAATCAAAAAGAAGGAATTAAAAAAATTCTTTTAATTGATGGTGATGATAAGCGCGCTCAAGAAGCAGCAAAATTATTGAAAAAAACAGGGCTTGTTGAACCTGTCTTATTATTAGAAAAATTTGAAGTAGTTGAAGGTGTAACTACGATTGTAATGGAAAAAAAGCAACAAAAAGAATTTGCACAAAAATTTTTTGAATTAAGAAAAGGTAAAGAAACTGAAGAAGCTGCAACAAAAGCAATGGAAACAAGACCATTTTATGCAATGATGTTATTACAGCAACAGCTAGTTGATGGAGTTGTAGGTGGTCTACTTTATACAACTGGAGATATTTTAAGAGCAGCATTCAAAATTATTGGCGCAAAGCCTGGAATTAAAACAATTTCATCTGCAATTGTTATGGCTAAAGGCTCAAAATCTTTAATTTTTAGCGATATTTCTGTAAATATTAATCCAAATGAAATCCAACTTCATGAAATTGGTTTAAATGCAGCTGATTTTGCAAAAAGTTTAGAACTAGATCCTAAAGTTGCTTTTTTATCTTTTTCTACAGACGGTTCAGCTATAAGTGATGAAACTAAAAAAGTTGTAGAAGCTACAAGACTTTATAACGAGAAAGCACCTCAAAATCCAGCAATTGGTGAAGTGCAATTTGATGCAGCCTTAGATTTAGAAGTAAGAAAAAGTAAATACAAAAAAAATAGTTTTGCAGAAGTGGCAAATGTGCTTATATTCCCTGATTTAAATTCAGGCAATATTGGATATAAAATCGCCCAAAGACTTGGTGATTATGAGGCGATTGGTCCAATTATTACAGGAATTAACAAACCTGTAAATGATTTATCACGTGGTGCAACTGTAAATGATGTTTATGGAACAGTTTTAATTACTACTTTACAAACAAAAGGACAAAAATAATTTATGGAAAAAATTTTAGTTATAAATGCTGGTTCTTCTTCGATGAAATGAGCTCTATTTAATAAAACTGATTTAAATCAAATTGCAAACGGAATTGCCGAAAGAATTGGCATCGATGGTGTTTTAGGTCTTTCATTCAATAATGATAAAAAAGAAAAACAAGTGAATTTAAAAAACCATTCAGATGCTGTTAAAGAAATTTTAATTTTTTGAAAAGAAAACGGTGTAATTAAATCAATCGAAGAAATTGAACTTGTTGGTTTTAGGGTAGTTCATGGTGGAAAATATTTTTCAGAAGCAATTAGAATCGACCAAAAAGCAATTGAATTAATTGATGAATGTTCAAAATTTGCGCCTCTACACAATCCTCCTGCAGCAGCAGCAATTCGCGCTTTTGGAGAACTGTTGCCAAATGCTAAATTTTCTGCTAACTTTGATACAGCTTTCCATGCAACAATTCCACAAGTTAATAATATTTATCCTATTAATTTTGAATTAAGTGAAAAACACGGAATCAAAAAATATGGATTTCATGGAACATCACATCATTTTATTACTAAAAAATTAGAAGAAATCTTGCAAAAAGACAAAGTTAATTTTGTTAATCTTCATTTAGGAAATGGTTCTTCGCTTTGTGCAATAAAGGATTCTAAATCTTTAGATACTACTATGGGATTTACTCCTTTGGCAGGTGTAATGATGGGAACAAGAAGTGGAGATATTGATCCTTCTATTCATGAATTTATTATGAAAGAAGAAAATTTAACCGTAGAAGAATTTACTAATATTTTAAATAAAAAATCAGGACTTTTAGGAGTTTCAGGAGTTTCCTCAGATATGCGTGATTTAATTGCTGAAGCTAAAAGTGGAAATCAAAAAGCAGAATTTGCTTTAGATCTTTTTGCAAAAACAATTGTTGATTATTTAGTTTCTTATATTAATAAAATCGGCCCTGAAGTAGATGCAATTGTTTTTACAGCAGGTATTGGTGAAAATAGTTCATCAGCAAGAAAAAGAATTATTGAAAAATTACATTTTAAAAATATTAAATTAGATCTTTCTCAAAATAATTTAAGTCCTAAAGATATTGGACCATATCATTTAATTTCTACTCCAGATTCTGAAATTCCTGTTTATGTAATTAGAACAAATGAAGAATTGATGATTGCTAAAGATGCTTTAAAATTGTCAGAAAATAAATAATGGCAATTAAAAGAGCAATCTTTGCTGGATCATTTGATCCGATGCATCAAGGTCATGTAAGCATCATCAAAAAAGCTTCAACTATTTTTGATTTTATTTATGTAATTATTACTATTAATCCAGATAAAGACCATAATGATAATTTTGATGAACGTGAAAAAAATGCTGAAAAACTATTAAAGAATTTTGATAATGTTCAAATTCTTGTAAATAAAAATCAATTAACAGCTGAATTAGCTAGAGATTTAGATGTAACTCATTTAATTCGTTCAGCTCGCAATGACATTGATTTTAATTATGAATTAGAATTAGCAGCAGGTAATAAAAAAATTAATAATAATTTAGAAACTATTTTAATTTTCCCGGATTTAGAAAATATAAATTTTAATTCAACTTTATTACGTCACAAAAAGAAATAGAAAAACTGACAAAGATAAAAATAAAAACTGTAAAAATAAATTACAGTTTTTTACTTTTTTTGCTTTTATACATTTTTTTACATTTATAAATATGACAATTAAAAAACAAAGTGACATCAAAGATTGTGGCATTGCAGTAATTCAATGATTTTATGAGTTCTTTTTTCATCAAAATATCAATGTTAATGAAATTAAAAAAATGGCATTTTATAGTAATAACGGAATTAGCATATCTAATTTAGAAAAATTAGCTTTGAATTGTGGATTTAGTTTGAATAGCTTCAAAGGTAATTTTGAAGCTTTAAAAAACTTAAATTTAGATCAACCTATAATTGCTTTAACTAATATACAAAGTTCAAATCACTATGTCATTGTTTATAAAATTACTTCAAAATTTTTTTATATTTTGGATCCAGTTACTGGGAAGAAAAAAATCAAAAGTGAAGATTTTACAAATATGTTTTTAAATGTAATTTTAGTAGCTGAAAAAAATGCCCAATTTAAACCAAAAATTAAAAAACTAAATTTTTTTGTAATTATTTTAAGTAATTTATCTTTAAAATTTTCTTTTTTGATTATTGTTATTAATTTTATAAATATATTTTTACGTATTTTTAGTTCTTTTTATATGAGAATAATTTTTGATTTAGTTATTCCACAACATTCCAGTAGGTTACTGTTTGAAATTTTTAGTATATTTTTGGTAGTAGTTTTATTGCAAGCATTATCTAATTTTTTAAAAAGTTATTTCCTAAAAAATTTAAATTTAAAAATTGAAAAAAAATTATTTGATGTTTATCTAGATTCATTAAAAAGTATTAGTAATCATCAAATTAACAAAGTGCAAAAACAAGATCATTTAAAAAGAATTATGTTGATAGAAAATGTAGCGAATTTTATAGCTAATTTTACTTATACAATTTTTTTTGAATTTATTATTTTCTTCTTTAGTTTAATTATGATTGTTTGAATTAATGGATGAATTTTTTTAATTATTTTTATCAACTCTTTTTTATTAATTATGATTTCTTTCTTATATCAAAAAAAATTAATGAATAAATATCCAGAAATTTATCAAATTTCATTGAGACATTTTTCTAATAGCAATGATTTAGTTCAAAATATTGATAAACTCAAAAATTCCAATTTTCAATCTTTTGTTGTTAATAATTTTTACAAAACTTATACAAAAAAACAAAATTTAGAAATTAAAACTTTTCATTTAGATAATTGTTATTTTCTAGTAAAAGGTTTAATAAATATTTTAAGTCCTTTAATTATCATTTTTGTCGGCGTATTGATGTATTTTGATAATATGATCTCTGTAGGTAGTATTTTATTATTTTTATCATTTATTAATTTTTATTTTAACCCCTTAGAAACTTTCACAGATTTGATTTTAAATTATCCAATAATAAAATCTAATTATCAAAATTTAGATTTTATTATTAGCTCAGATAAAGAAGAAGACAAAAATACTTTAATATTAAACGAAAAAATAAGGAAATTAGACTTTCAAAATTTTAATTTTAGTTATGATAATAATCTAAATATTTTTCATTTTGATAATTTAATCATTGATTCAAATATTTATTTAACAGGTAATAATGGTAAAGGAAAAAGTACATTTCTTCAAGTTTTAGCTCAAAAACTAGATCCAAAAGGTAAAATGTTAATTAATGATATTTCTTCAAAAAAATTTTCTAGGAAAAAATTAAGAGATGAAATATTTCACATTTCAAGTGATGAAAATTTTATTAATACTAATATTTTTACTTTTATAACTGAAAACAATATAGAATATCAACATTGTTTTTTGATTAATTATCAAAAATATCAGTTGAATAAAATTTTAGAGAAATTAAATTTAAATTTCAATATGGAAATTGAAAATAATGGCAACAATTTTTCTTCAGGTCAAAAGCAAGTTATTTCCTTATTAAAAATTTTCAACAAAAAATATAAATTAATATTAATCGATGAAGCTTTTGAAAATATTGATTTGGCTAGTTGTAAATTATTGCAAAAAGCGATTATCCAATTTCAAAAAGATGCATTATTTATTGAAGTTTCGCATAATCAAAAATACTTCTTTGCTGAGAAAGAACTTAAAATTACCAATGACTAAAGTTTCTAATTATTTTATTATTTTTTTTCTTTTAATTATTTCTATTTTTGGTTTATTAATTTATTTTTTAATTAATTATCAAATTAATTTAATCCAAAAAGTTGATTTTACTTTAGAAAAAGATTTTGTTGTTGTTAATTTGAAAAATGTAGATTTAAACAATATAGAAGGATTAGAAATTTCATTTAAAAATGAAAATGTATTTTTAAAATTTTTAAATTATGAAAATACAGCTAATGAATTTTATAAATTAAAATTTGAACATGACTTACAGAAATTTAATTTTTATAAAGATATGAATCAAGGTTTTATCCATTTCAAGCATATTTATTTTTGAAATTTAATTTTAAAGTAAATATGCTTTTTAAAAAAATATACGAATTAGAAAATATTTTTTGTTTATTCTCAATTTTAAATGGGAATAAACAATTTTACTTAATGTTATAATTTCACTGTGAAAAATAACCTAAATTACTTAAATAATACAAATTATAAGTTTAGATATTTAAAAGATTTTCAAGCGATTTTAGATTATTATCAAAAATTAATGAAATTTAAAAAGTTTATCAACATTGATTTTGTTTTAATTGATGATGTAGAAATGCAAAAAATTTCAAAAATTTACCGTAATAAAGATAAAACAACAGATATTTTATCTTTTCCTTCCAATTGAAAATCTTTAGAATTTGTAGAACCTATTCCCTTGGGAGAGATTTTTATTTCATATAACAAAGTAAAAGATCAAGCAAAAGAGTATAAACATTCAATCCGGAGAGAATTTTGCTATTTATTTACACATGGCATATTGCATCTTTATGGTTTAGATCACCAAACAGAAAAAGAAGAAAAAATAATGAATAATTTAGCTGACAAAATCATGAAAAAAATGAATATCGGGAGGTAAAATGTACTCAAATTTATTAAAACTTTTGGAAAATTCATATTCACCTTATTCCAACTTTGCAGTAGCTGCAATTGTTGTAGATAATGAAGGAAATACTTGAAATGGGGTTAATGTCGAAAATGCAGCATACCCTTCAGGATTATGTGCAGAAAGAAGCGCATTATTTGGTGCAATAAGTTATGGTTGAAAACCCGGAACTATAAAAGAAATTCATATTATTTCTAGAAAAAAAGATGATTATCTTTCCCCTTGTGGTAGTTGTCGTCAGGTTATGACAGAATTAATGAAATATGATGCAAAAATTTTTCAATATAAAAGTACAGGTGAATTTAGAATTAATTTTTTATACGAACTTATCCCATTTTCAATTTTGGGTAAGGATATCCAATAATGAAAACTTGTTTTGTTTCAATTATTGGTAGACCAAATGTAGGAAAATCTACTTTGTTAAACAATATTCTTGATTATGATCTTTCAATTGTAACATCAAAAAAACATACAACAAGAGATCTAATAAATGGCATTTATAATGATGGTGAATTTCAAATAATTTTTACTGATACGCCCGGAATTCACAAAGCTATAAATAAATTTGGTGAAAAGTTAAACAAAAATTCTTTTAATTCTTTAGAAGGCGTTGATTTAATTTTATTTTTATCTCCAATAAATGAAGATATTGGTAATTCAGATTTAATGATTATTGAAAAAATTAAAAATTTTAAAAATAAATTAGCAATCATTACTAAAGTTGATTTAGAACTTGATAGAGAAATATTAAATAAACGTGCCGCACAACTCAAAGAATTAGGATTTTTAAATGTTTTAGGGGTAAGTTATGAATACAAACAAACAGTTATTGATTTAATTGAGGAAATCAAGACATACAGTTATGAAAGCAATCTTTTTTATGAAGAAGATCAAATAACAGATAAATCAATGAGTTTTATAGTTAAAGAAGTTATTCGTGAAGCCGCAATTAATAATTTAGATCACGAAGTACCGCATTCTATTGCTGTTGTAATTAATTCTTTTGTCGAATCAGAAGATCAACCATATGAAATTGATGCAACCATTTATGTTGCTAAAGAGTCCCAAAAAGGAATTTTAATTGGGAAAAATGGCACAATGATTAAAAAAATTGGTAAAACAGCTCGTTATAAATTAATGGAACAATTCGATCATAAAATAATTTTGAATATAAAAATTAAAGTGAATAAAAATTGAGTTAAAGAAGAAAAACAAATAAAATTATTGGGATATTAAAATAAATTTTTAAATTAAGGTAAACTTTAAAATAGTTTAAGAAAATTATAAAAAAGGATATTTTATGAACATCAAAATTAAAAGCAAATCTAGTAAAATAGTTCTAATAATTCTTTCATTTTTTTCTGGTTTTATTGGAATAGATGATTTTTATTTAAAGAAATACATTACAGGTATATTAAAATTATTGTTTTTTGGAGCTTTTGTTGCTTTAGCATTATTTTTTATATTTTATTACTTACCACAAATGCAAAACACTTACAAAACATTACTTGATGAAATTAAGGATAAATTTGAGAAAGATTATGGAAATCCAAATGAATCAACAAGTTTTTCCCAAATATGAAGTGATATTCAAAATTATTTTATGAGTGGATGAAATACATTTAGAGAAAAGAATGAATTAGCTCTTTATGTTGGCGGTGCAGCTATTTTATTTGCAATCACCATTGTTTTTTATTGAATTTTCGCTGTTATTTCATCAATTTTTGGTCGTCGTGATCGTTACGGTCATTTAGTTTCATTTAAAGGCGCAACATTAGAGGAAATTTTAGAAAAAAGAGATAAAAAAATAGCTCAAGCAGTAATTAAAAAAATCAAAGAGCAAAGAAGAGACTTAAATATTAATAATTTATAAGATTAAAAAAATAACAACTTTGAAAGGTTGTTATTTTTAATTATTTTGCATATATTTTAAATATTTGGATATTTTTTTTAATTGAGTTAACAAAATTTTTATAATATCGAAATTTCATGTGATCTTTTTTTAGTTCTGGAGAATTCAAAATGTCTTTATATTCATAAATAGAAGTGTAATTTGTAATTTTTCGTTTATTATTTCGATATTTTACAATTTCTTCTAATATTTTTTCATATCAATCAGATTTTCTATGTGAATTTCAGTCATCTAAAGTTAAAATATCAACTTCTTGCATAAATTTAATAATGTCATTATTAACATTATTTTTCAAATTATCAATTAAGTATTTTTGCAAATCATTAACATTAATAAAAGCAACAGTTTTACCCATTTTTGCATATTTTATAGATAAATGCTGCATAACATATGTTTTACCTTCTGAATTATTTCCTCAAATATAAATTCCTTTATTATTTTCTAAAAGTGGATAATTTAAAATTTCATTTAAAAGTGAAGCGGTTGAAGGATAAACTCGTTGTTTTTCTACATTAAAATCAAAATCAGTAATTTCTGTCAATCTAAAGTTATTTTCAAAATAATTTTCTGGTTTATTTACAGGTTCAACATAAATTCGAAATATTTTATTAGAATCTGTTACTTTAAAAGAAGTCCCAAAATTTTTTGTATTATCATAATTTTCATATGCCATGTCAATGAAAATATCTAAATTTTCAATAATTAATTTTTTATTAATTTTATGTTTTCATTTTTCAATAGTGGAATGAATATTATTATATTTTGTTAAATATTTTAATAATTCACTTAAGTTTTTGGAACTTTTATCATTAAAATAATTATCAAGTATTTCATTTAATTTTTCTTTTGAGTGTCTTATTTTTGCATCTAACATAAGCTATTTCATTAAATTCAAGACAAAATCACTTGAAAAATCATTTTCTTTAATATCTTCATATTCATTTGCATCAGAAGAAATTTTTAGTTGATAATTAGGGACTTCATTTTTAAAAATTTCGATAATTTCATCATCATCAAATAAAGTTTTATTCAAATTAGTCTTAGATTTATTTTTTTGATTCCAACTTTCATTTAATTCAGCTAAAACATCATCAGCTTTAATAATATCTTTTTCTAAATACGATTTTGCAATCTTATCAATATAATTAATATTAATATCTCCGCCATTTACTTTAGAACAAAAATCTAAAAAATGTTTAACTGCCTCTTGAGAAAATCCTTGTTCAAGAATTTTCTCAATTCTTTTTTTAATTGAGGGAGCAATCTTACGACCTGTAATTTTCTGGTAATGTAATTCAATTAAATTTGTTGATTTCATTTTTGAAATTAATGATTTTTCTTCATTACTAATACTTTTATTGGCAAAAATATTTTTAATATTTACATTAAATACATCAATAAATTTAGCTGTTGTTTCAATATATTCATCTTTATCAATTTCATATCAACAATTTTCTTCGATTAATTGTTCAATTTTTTCAATTGGTAAAAATTCAGCAAGTTTAGCTAAAAACAATTTATTTTCAGCAATCATTTTTGCGTTTAAGGGCTTTTGTAATTTAAAGATAGTTTTTTTATAAAAAGAGCTTTCATAAGTTTTAATTAGCCCAATAGCTTCTAGTTTAGCTTTTGCATCTAATAATTGTTGGGTATCTAGTTTTAACATGACATTAATTTCATTAAAATTAAAGGTTTTAACATTTGATCGATAAATATTTCATAAATCAATAAAATATTGATACAAAATAACGGCATTAGCTCCTAAAAAAGGAGTATAAAAAACTCTAAAATTTTTTAAATCATTTTCATTAATAAATTTTGTATTTTCTAAAAAATATTCATTATTTCTCATTTGAAACTCCTAAGATTTTTAGTTTCGCAAAACTGTGTAGTTTAATTTTAAAATAGATTTAAGCTTGAAAATATTTTTTGTATTTTTTTATTCTATCCTTGGTTAGTTATTAGATATAGTTAACCACACAATTTTGGTTTCAAATCCCTTATTTTAAAGGCTTATATATATGTAAAAAAAGTTTTCCACATACCCAAAATTTCTATTTTTTAGTTATTTTTTTATGAATTATTAACTGTTTTTCTTAAAAACATTTTTAATTGTTCATTTGTTTCGAGGTTTTTTACATCAATTAATTTAACATTATTTTTTTTAAAAATTTTTTGATTTAAATTAGCATTAAAATCACTAATAAATTTGTTTACTCCCTTTTTTTTAACATTATTTTCTATTTGTTTTTCATCAATATTAAAAAGTTCGAATATTTCTGTAAAAAACTGTTCAAAATTTGCATTTTTTGAAAAAACATTAGGAATTTCAACAAAATCATATTTATATAAACTTAATTCTTTTTCTAGAAATGGATAAACAATTTTTTCTAATTTGTTTTTAAAATCATTATCGACTGTAATTTTTTTACGAAGTTTTTCGCGGTCTACTTCATTTTCATTTATAAATTCATTTCCCATTTTTTTTTGAATTTCCAAATAACAAGAATTATTTTTTTTATAGCATTCACGAAAAAAAATGTCCGCTTCTAAAACCGAATATCCCAAAGAAGCTATTCTTTTTAATAAATAACTTTTACCAACTCCATAATTTCCAATAATTGCATACTGTTTTTTCATTTTTTAACCTTTTTCAATTAAAAGTGCTAATCTTTTTAAAAACAAAGATTCCAGTTTTTCTTTTAGTTTTTCATTCATTTGCAATTGAAGTTTCATTTCATTTAAATTAATATTTAAATCAATGTGACGATCTAAAATTGCTAAATTACGACACATGTAAGCATTTTGTTTATTTTTCAAAAATTTTTCTTGAGTTTTTGGAGTTAGTTTGTCCAAATTTAAATAAATATTATCAATTGTGCCATATTTATTTAATAAACTTTTAGCAGTTTTTTCACCAATTCCTGCAATTCCGGGTAAATTATCAGAGCTATCACCAGCCAAACCTTTATATTCTATAATTTGTGATGGATTTAAATTATGTAGTATATAAAAATTATCTAAATTTTTAGTTAAATAACCTGATGTACCTTTTTTAGTGTAGATAACATTAACATTTCTATCAATTAATTGCAGTAAATCATGATCCCCAGAGAAAATATAGATTTCATTATTTTGGTTGATTTTTAATTTTTCTGTTAATGATGCGATTAAATCATCTGCTTCAATTGTATCGATACTTAAACTTTGTAGTTGCATTAAAGAAATAATTTCTCTTACATGATTCATTTGAGTAAATAAATCATCGGGTTGTTTTATTCTTCCTGCTTTGTAATCTTGATAGGTATCATGTCTTTTAGTTTTTGAACCATGATCAAAAGCGATAAAACAATGGGTAAAATCAAAGTTTTTAATTAATGAAAAAAAAGAAGTAAAAAAAACATGGATTCCATTTGTTTGCAATTGATTATCAGTTTTATTAATAAAATTACTATTAAAATTTGAGTAATATGATTTAAACATGAGATATGTTCCATCAATTAAAAGAATTCGATTTTTTTCCATATTTTTTTATCCTGCAATTTCTCAGTTTTGGTCAATAATATAGTTATTGTCTTTTTTAGTGATATTAAAAAAAACAAACTTCCCTTGAGGTAAATTTTTAAATGAATTTCATTTTGAAGAAAAAATGAAAATTTTAACAGTTTTTGAGCTATCGCTTAGCACAATTTTTCCCATTTCTCTTTGATATTTATCATGAAATGGTTCAATTTTTTCAACCATTAAAGCTAATTTATGGGTTTGATTTTCTTCTAAATCTTCTAATTTAAAGCTAGTTTCTCAATTATTTTTAATTAAGTAATTATAAGGAAAACCTAAGTGTTTAATTTCTAAAGTTCTTTCATATTCTTTGTCTAATTTTAAAACTTCCATTTGTGGTGTTTTAAAATTTACATTTTCTGTTTTATTTAATTCGTTAAATTCCTCTAAATTGTTAAAAAAATCAACATAAGCACCAATCGATTCTTTATATGCCTTTTCCAAAGTTTTGATATTACCAAATGATTTTAAGGTATTAGATTCAATTAGTAATTTAATGTTTGCTTCTCCTAAATTAATAAATTTAGCACGAGCTGCAAAATTAGCAAAAGAAGTAAAAATTCCATTTTTGTTTCTTTCATCTACTAATTTTGTTACAGCAACTTTTCCAATTCCTTTAATCATATTCAAAGGTAAATATAATATATTATTTGCATAAGATGATTCCAAAGAAGAAAAATTAATATCTGGAGAAGCAATTTTAAAGCCTAAGCTTTTTGCTTCAATGAAATATTTTTCAATTGTGTCTTGATTACCTTGTGCGTTATTAATTAAAGACTCAAAAAATTGTCTTGGATAATGAGTTTTCAAATATGCCATTTTATAAGAAATTACTGCATAAGAGACAGCATGTGATTTATTAAAACCATATTCAGCAAATTTTTCAATTAAATCAAAAATAGATTTAACTGTCATTTCATCGTAGCCATTAATTCTTGCGCCTAGAAAAAATTTATCTTTAACAATGGCAATTTCGCTAAAATCTTTTTTAGAAATAGCTTTTCTTAAAATATCAGCTTCTGAAAAATCCATTCCACTGATTTGCTGGCATATTTGCATAATTTGTTCTTGATAAATAATTATTCCATGTGTTGGATCAACTATTTTATTGTATTCAGAAGAAATAAAAGGGATTTTTTCTTTACCATTTTTATAACTTATGTAGTTAGGTATCATCTTCATGGGTCCAGGTCTAAAAAGAGATATAATATCTGCAACATCTTCAAACTTATTTACTCTAACTTTCCTTAAAGTTGAAATCATTCCAGGTGATTCTAATTGAAAAATACCTATAGTTCTTCCGTTACTTAAAAGTGAATTTGTTTTTAGATCGTGTAAAGGTAAATCACTCATTTTAATTTTGATGGGATTATCTTTGTTAATTAATTGCAAAATATCATCGATCACTGTTAAATTTTTTAAACCTAGTAAGTCGATTTTTAATAATCCAAAATTTTCTAAATAATCCATTGAAAATTGAGTTTGTAATCTGTTATCTTCTAATTTCATCGTAGGAATAATATCATTAATTTTTTTTTCAGAAATTACAATTCCAGCAGCATGGGTTCCGTGTTGACGAGGTAAACCTTCAATAAAACTTGCAATTTCATATAGTTTTTGATATTCTGGTTTGGATTCAATTTTAGCTTTAAATTTTGGGATAGCTTCATATGATTCTTTCAAAGTGTTGATTGCAGGTAACATTTTTGAAATATCATTAATTTCTGCGATGTTAATATTTAAAGCTCGTCCAACATCACGAATTGCCATTTTTGCACCTAAAGTTTGAAAAGTTGTAATAGTAGCAACATTTTCAGGCCCATATCGTTCAATAATATATTGAATAATTTCATCACGTCTTGAATCCTGGATATCAATATCAATATCTGGTTTTGAAATTCTTTTAGGATTTAAAAATCTTTCGAATAATAAACCATATTTTAAAGGATTTACTTCTGTAATGTTTAGCAAGTATGATATTAAGGAACCTGCAGCAGAACCTCTGCCTGGTCCAATATAAATTTCTCGTTCTTTAGCTCACTTGATAAAGTCCCAAATAATTAAAAAATAATCTTCATAACCTAATTTTTCAATTATTTCTAATTCATATCTTACTCTTTGTTGAAAATCTGGATATTTTTTAAATTCATCCATATTTTTATTAATAGACTCTAATAAGATTCTTTTTAAATATTCCATTGAAGAAAGATTTAAATTATTTTTAAATTTAGGTAAAGCTGAATGATTATCAAATTTAATATCAAAATCAATTTTAGTTAGTAAATTATTAGTATTTTCAATAATTTTTGGATTAATTTCAGGTTCAAAATTTAACCCTTTATAATGTAATTTTTCATTTGAATTGCCACTAATTGAACGAATAATTGAAAGTTTATCATTGTCTGAATCTTCCACAATTACATGTTCATTGACCCAAATTGCATTTGCAATAGTTGGATTATTTTGCACTATATAATAATTTGGAATATTCAATTGTTTTTTGTTCATTGCAAAATATCCCAAACTAGGATGATCAATGGCAATTAAATGCTCAAAATCGATATTTTCTAAATTAACTTTTTCTTTACTCATTGCATGGTGCGAAAGCTTTGATAATTCTAAAAAACCTTGATAATTTTTAGCAATTAAAATTAAACGGAAGTTTTCAATGTCCAAATCAAGCCCAATAATTGGTTTGATATTATTTTTTTTGCATTCTTTCAAAAATATGGGAACACCAAACATACTATTATGGTCTGTAATTGCTAAATATTCTAAATTATTTTCTTTTGCATTTTCAATCAATTTATCAATAGTAATTGTTGATTCTAAGAAAGAATATTCAGTATTATTATGGAAATTTACAAGTTTTTTCATAGATTTATTATAGCACAGCAGATAGTTGTTTTTTGAGACTAATTACCGTTAAAATAATTTTTTTATTTTTTAAATTTATAGGAATAATTTAATATAATTTGTTTTATTATGGCATTAGGTGAAAAAATGTTTTATAAAACTTTTTTTATTAACTATGATTCTGCTTTTGCTAGTAATGTAAGCAATCTGTTTGTTCTGTTGTTTCTAGCAAAAAGGAATAAGAAAATTACCTACCCTGATGGTAATGTTCCCATTTTGAAGAAAAAAGATGAACAAATTAAAGATATTGATTTTTTTATGTGCAAAAAATTTATTAATTTTATTAGCTATTTAGTGCTGGAATTAATAAATTTTTTTTCCAAATTTTTCATAAAAAATATTTATAAAAAATTTGGAAAAACTAAAACTTTTTTAATCAAATTTTATAAATCTGTAGAACGATCCAGCTTTTAATAATAAAAAGAAAAAAAAGTAAACTCATAGAAATAAAATTAATTAATTACCATTTTTAATCCAAGGAGCACCAATGAAGAAAATATTTATTTATTCTTTACTTGCCATAACGCCTTTTGCTTTTATTGCCTGCGCTGCCGCTAATAACGGAGATAAAGCAGAAAATAAAACAAAAGATAACAATCAAGTAGTAACTTCACAAAAAAACACTGATACAGAACCAACTCCAGAACCAACTCCAGAACCAACTCCAGAACCAACTCCAGAACCAACTCCAGAACCAACTCCAGAACCAACTCCAGAACCAACTCCAGAACCAACTCCAGAACCAACTCCAGAACCAACTAAGCCAGCACCAGAAACAGTACCAGAAACAGCACAACCAGTAGCAGCAAGCGAAAAAAAAGAAACCAAAGAATCTTCAAAAAATGAAGAAAACGAAGAAATTTTAGTTTCTAGTTCTGAAATTCAAAGAGATAAAACGGAAAATAACCAAACTAAAACAGCAACATCAAGTCAAGAAAATTCACTTGAAGAAAAAACTCAAAATCAAGAAGTTGATGCAGAAAAAGAAAGCAAATCAACTGCAACCGCTGAAAATGTAAGTATTAAAATTGGTCATTGAAATGTTCTGAATCTTACAAATAATCCAAATAATAAAAATGCTCAAAAAAATAAATTGAGAGTGCAATCAATTGCTCAAATTATTCACAATGAAAATATTAACTTGATAGGTTTAACAGAAATTGCAGTACCCGGAGCAGTAGAAGATATTATTAAATCATTAAAAACATTAGATCCTGATGGAAATTGAAGTTTCTTTGTTTCACAAAAAGGGGATGGAATAGGTTCACAAAGCCAGCTTGAACATGTAGGAATTTTATATCAAGGAAAACTATTAGAACCAATTCCATTTCAGGGATATGAAACCAACGGTGCACTTTATATAAACACACCATGAAAAAATCCTTTTATTCCTGATACAGATACATACTATGTAAGACCTCCATATGGAGCAAAATTTAAAATTAAAGAAAATGGTGAAGATTTTACAGTAGTTTATGGACACTTTGATCCTCCCGGAGTACATAAGGGCAACAAGAATCCTCCTAAAAGTGGCAGACCTAGACCGAAGGAAGTAAATGTTACAAGTGAGTACCGAATTAGAGGAAAAAACATAGGATCACAAGAAATAGCAGAAGCATTAAAACTTAAAGAATTAATGGAATGATACGACCAAATTGATGGCGAAAATGAAGATTTGTTATTTTTAGGGGATACTAATATTCATTTAGGGAACGAACAAAGAGCTTTTGCCCCTCTTTTAAGTAGCGGTTATAAATCTTTATTACCAGAATCTAATGAAAATGCAACTACTTTAAAAACTGAAGGAAATGAATATGCTAGCCCCTATGATAAAATGTTTTATAAGGGAAAATTATCTGTTAAAAATTCAGGAAAATTAGACATTATTTCTAAATTTAAAGATCCTGAATATTTAAAACAGTTTAGAGAAAATAATCTTATCAAACACGCACGTGATATTTCAGATCACACAATGATTTGAACAATTTTGGAAACTAAAAATCAATTAGATAAATAAGTTCATTAAAATACCTGCAAATTTGCAGGTATTTTTAAATATTAAAAAATAGATAAAAACTAAATGTAGTTAAAAATTATATTTCTAATTTATCAAAAGCTTTTTTTACAAGTAAAGCACATTCTAAACGGTTTAAATGTGTTTTAACATTTTGAAAAATATTTAGCTGATTTATTTTTGCGCTTTGAGACATTTCTTGTTTTAAAACTTTTTCATAATCATGAGCAATTGTTTTAGCTTCTTCAATATTTTTTCCTGTGATTTCGTCAATAAATAAATCTACAGCAGCTAAAAATACAGCACAACCTTCACCTTTAAAAAAAACTTCTGTAAATTTTTGATTACTAATATGGAAAGCGATTTCCATATTATCAACACAGTAATCACTGTGAATTTTAATGTTTTCTCAGGTAGGTAATTCTTCTTTTTTGTAAATGGGATTACTGTAATGAGACATTATCAATTCTCTTTTGGTTTTTTCATCACTATAAGATGGCATCTAAAAATCCTCCACCTAATCCTTCTTTAATGGCTTTAATTAAAGTATCAATATCACTTTTATTATTATAAATAGCAAGCGATATTCTGACAAAAGAGCTTCTTTGTGTTATGTAAGGAATTAATTTTGAACAAAAAGTTCCTGCTCTTACATAAATATCTTTATGACCTAAATAAGAGGCAATATCTTGAGAATTAAATCCTTTAATATTAAATAAAGTTAAAAAATCACCTCGTTTTGAAGCTATTTCTACATTTTGAATTTTTGACAGTTGATCATAAAGATATTTAGCAATAGAACTTAATTTTTCTTGAACATAATCTAAACCTATTTCTGTAAAAAATTTAATAGCTGCATGAAATTGTCAAACTGCAGCTATGTTTATTGTTCCTGGTTCGAAAGCTTTCACACCTTCTTTGGCTGTTCATTGATTGCTATCAATAATTTCATTAACAGCTCCGCCACCAAATTTAGTTGGTTTTAATAGTTGTAATAATTCTTTTTTGATAGCTAAAACACCTAAACCTGTAGGCCCATATAATTTATTTGCACTAAAAGCAATAATATCTGAATTTTCAAAAGTAATTTTTTCATGAGCAACTGCCTGAGCAGCATCATTTATTAAAATTGCACCATTTTCCTGGACTTTTTGATAAATTGCATCCATATCAAAAAATTGATTAATGTTATTTGTTACTTGTGAAAGAGTAACAATTTTTGTTTTTGAATTAATATCTTCTAGGATGTTTTCTGAATATATAATTTTACTTTTCGTATTTTTAGCAACTTCAATTCAGGGAATAATATTTGATGAATGATTATAGCTTGAAATTAAAATTTCATCATCTTCTTTTAAAAATTGTTGTGACATTTGGGCAAATAAATTTAGTGATTCAGTTGTGCCAGAAGTAAAAATAATTTCTTCTGGATAACCATCAATTAAATCTGCAGTCATAGCACGAGTTTCTTCGATTTTTTGATTAACTTCAATTCCTAATCTTGAGTCTGCAGTTCTTGGGCTAATTGAATAATTTGTATAGAAATCATTTCCAGCTTCAATTACTGAGATCGGTTTTAAAACTAATGCAGAATTATCTAAATAAGTGATTTTTTCAGCCATTGGGAATAAATGTCTATAATCTTTCATCTTATTTCCTTTCGAAAAGCGCTAAATATTCAATATTTTTACTAATGTTACCTTTAATAGGCGATTCTATTAAATCAATAAAATCAAAATATTCACTTGCTTGTTTTTTTACCTTATTAATTAAAAAATTATGATGTTCTAGTTCAACAAAACCACCTGGAGAAACATATTTTTTTGAAGCTTCAAATTGAGGTTTTATTAAAACAATAACTTGACTTTTTGCTTCTAAAATTTCTTTGATAACTTTAAAAACTTCATTTAAACCAATGAAAGAGACATCACAAACAACTATTTCTATTTTATCTTCAAATAGTTCATTAGATATAGATTTTAAATTAGTTTTTTCCTGAACAACAACTCGTGGATTTATTCTTAAATTATAATCTAATTGATTAGTGCCAACATCTAGTGCATAAATTTTTTTGGCTCCATATCTAAGTGCAACTTGGGTAAAACCCCCTTTAGAAGCACCTATATCTAAAATAACTTTATTATTAAAATCTAATTTAAAAGCATCAATAGCTTTTAATAATTTATAAGCCCCGCGGGAAACTCATTCTTTTTGCTCTTTGATTATTATATTTGCATCTGGTAAAACTTTTTCATTTGGCATAAAAATGGTTTCATTATTTACCATAACTTTTCCAGCTCTAATAATTTTTTCTGCTTCAATTATTGAATAGCCCATACCATTAATTACCTGTTTTAAAGGTTGTTTTTTCATTAAATAACCCACTTTAAAATTTGTCTTAAATAAAAGTTATAGTCAGGATAAATTTCTTCTAATTGTCTTGCAAAAGCATGATAATAATTGCGTTTTTCTGTATTTTTTCGATGAACAATCTCTACATTCTTATTAATAAATATATTTTTTTGCCCTGTTTTTTTATCATAGTAAAATCTTGAGGTTTGATAAATATAAAAAAGAAAATTTGCTAAGTTTTTAGCATCAATTTTCTTTAATGGGTGATTTTTTTGCATTGCAAACAATTCTTGTAATGGTAATAAAAACATTTTAGAATTATTTTTATTTATTAGGTATGACTCTAATTCAGATATTTGTTTTACTTGAATTTCTAAATCAAATAAAATTATTAATTTGGTTAATACAAAACGTATTTGTCTATTTTTAAAAGTTAATTTATATTCATTATAAAGATTGTTTTTCTTTAGTTCTGTTTTAACTACCTTAATGAGAAATGTATTATTTTTTATCATGATATTTTTTACTTAATTCATCTAAAATTCAGTTAACAAATTTATATTCGTTTTCACCTTCTAAAGTATACTCTTTGACAATGGCAACAATTTCATTAATAATCAATGATTTATTGGTTACAAATAATTGCAGTGAACCTTCAATTAAAGATGCTCTAATAAGTGGACTAATTCTTTTTCAATTTCAACCTGGTTTTAATAATTTTTCAATATTTTTTCTAAAGAAGAAATAATGTTTTTTAATTAAAGAAATATCTTTTATTTCTAGTTCTGTTAATTGAAAATCTTCTCAAATATTTTCTAAATCAAAGTTATTTTCAATATTTTGTACTTCAAACATATAAATAATTGCAATTACTTTTTCCAGGGATGAACGTCTTTTACTAATTGAATTTTGTGAATATTTTTTGCTATCTTGTTCCTGCATATTAAAAATTAATTATAACATTTTAAATCTAAATAACTCTTTGGAGATTCTAAAAAGTTATTTTTTATATTTATGTTTTCTATAACTTGTATATTTCTTATTTAAATGAAAAATAGCTGGAAGAATTGTTGACAAAGCAATTGTATAAATCGGGATTATAATAATAGATTTTAAAATTGCTGGAATTAAATAATAAACATAATATGCTTGAACAGTTCTTTGCGAACCTCTAGTAATAAATCGGTTGTAGTAAACAATAAAAGCATATGGATTTCAAAGTCATCTAACTACAATCATTATTAAAACGATGATACTAAAAATATAAATAAGATTTAATAAATATTGTTTTTTGTATTTATTAAATAAAAGAAAATTAACTAATATAAAAATAAAAGAAAAAATAAAAAAACTTGTAGCAATTATATAAATAGTTCAAATAGAAATTTCTTCCCTTTTTTCTACTCTATTAACCAGACTTGGATTTGAAGCAAAAGGGATAAAAAAGCTGTAAAAAATTATTACTGTAATAAAAAGAGTGATATGTGGTAAAAAGATTTTAAATTTATGTTTTGAAAGATAAATTTTAAAAAATATCCAAGCAACCAGAGTAATGAATGGAGGAACAATTGCATATTCAATCATTCAAAAACCAATTCTTCCAAAAATCAGAAGCGAAAAAGTATCCGATATCAACGATAAAAATACACCTTTAAAAGGTCCTAAAACTATTCCAAATAATATGTAAAAACCAATTTCAAAACTTAAAGCTCATCTTCCGGTAATTGTTGTTTTAGAAATAAATTCAATAATTAAAAATAATGCTAAAAATATTCCTGCAATAGCAACGTCAAAAATTGAAAAACGCAAATGTTTTACAAGATAATTATTTCATTTTTGTTTAATTGTTATCATTATAAGTCCTCCTTTCAAATTATTATAGATTAAATAATTAAAAATAAAAAATATTTTAATTTAGAAAATTCTATTATTTAAGTAAATAAAATACAAGCAATTTAAAAATAATTTCTATTTCTAAATTGCTTGTATTTTTAAGTAATTTAATCATGATATAACTAAAAATATGGTAAAATTTGAAATCTATATTATTAATTTTTTTATTTATAAATTAATTTAAAAGTTGGATTTAAATTAGCTTCAAAAGTGATAAGATCAAAATTTTCTTTTACTATTAAAAAATAGCGTTAATTTAAATACAGTCTTAGAAGTTTTTTTAGAAAGGAACAAAATACATGTCTAAAGAAACAAAACAAAAAAAAATAATTGATAACCAAAAAGACACAAAAACAACTAAATCTAAAAAACCTAAAAAAGAAATTTCTTTAGAAGTTATTGATGCAACTTATCCTTCAAAATTTCATACGCTGATTGAAGTTTTAAAAAAAGAAATATCTAAAAAATCTAAAACTAAAGGATCAAAAGCTTTTTTAACACAAGAAGAAGTTTATAGTTTTATCAACAAGAAAAAATATTTTGTAGATGAAAGTGAAGCGGATGAACTTTTTATTGAATTATTAAATCAAAATATTATCTTAAATGCAGCAGATACAGGTGATGAAGATGAAGCTAGTTTAAAAGATTTAGAAGGCTTAGATGATGTGTTGGAAGATGATGAAGAACTAGATATCGATTCCTTTCATAATGATGAACTACAATTAAAAGATTATGACGATGATGATTCTTTAGGTTATGGTGAAATCAAAGAAAATAAACACCACAATGCACAGTTAAAAAATAAACTTACCGAAACTAATGATATCGTTAAATGATATATGCGTTGAATTGGTAAGTATGGAAAATTACTTACTCCAGAAGAAGAAAGACAACTTGCAATTCAAATGCAAGAGCCAGGACGTAAAGGTCGCAAAGCACGAGATACATTAATTAAAAGAAATTTACGACTTGTAATTAATAACGCTAAAAAATATAAAAATCGTGGTCTTCCTTTTATAGATTTAATTTCTGAAGGGAATGCAGGTATTTTGAAAGCTGTTTCAAAATATGAATATGATCGAGGTTTCAAATTTTCTACTTATGCAACTTGATGAATTCGCCAAGCTATCACAAGGGCTGTAGCTGATCAAGCTAGAACCATTCGTGTTCCTGTTCATATGGTTGAAACTATTAATAAAATTGTAAAAATCGAAAGAGAATTACAACAAGAATTAGGGCATGCACCCACTGATGAACAAATTGCTGAAAGATATTCGCCTGATTTCACTGTTGAAAAAGTACAACAAATTAGAAAAATAAATGTAGATCCCATTTCCCTTGACAAAACCATCGGTAAAGAACAAGATTCATCATTTTCAGATTTTATTAAAGATGAGGTAGTTATCTCACCTGTGGATTATGCAGCAAGTGAAGAATTATCAAAAATTCTAAATGATGTTTTGCAAAATCATTTAGAAGATCATGAAAGAATTTTAATCATGAAACGTTATGGAATTGGCGAGGATGAAAACGGAGTCCGTTATAGAGTACACTCTTTAGAAGAATTAGGACGTGAAAAAGGTGTCACAAAAGAAAGAATTCGTCAAATTGAAGCTAAAATTTTAAAAAAATTAAAACATCCACAAAAGAAAAGAAAATTGAAAGATTTTGTCCAAAATGAATATTATTAATTTTCTAAATAAGAAATATCCCCTAGAAAATGCTGAAAAGTGAGATCCAGTGGGATTTTCTTTTCATTTTCATGATAATTTTAAAAAAATTTTAGTTTGTTTAGATGTAACAGAAGATGTTTTAAAATTTGCACAAGATAATAAAGTTGACACCATCATTTCTCATCATCCCTTCCTCTTTTATGAAACCTTAAAAGAAGAATATGCAAAAGCCCCTTACAAGCGAAAAATGGTTAAAAAAATTAAAGAATCAAAAATAAATATTTTTGCTATTCATACTAATTTTGACTCTGCAAAAGATGGAACAGCAAAACAAATTATTAAAAACTTAAAAATAAAACCTGAAAAAATAATACAATTAGATAATTATAATTTAATGATTGAAACAAAAATAACCTTAGATAAATTGATATTAAAATTAGAAAAAAATAATTTAAAAAATTTGGCTTCAAACTTTGATTTAGAAAAAGATTTAAATCAAGAAATAAAAAAGATAGCAATTTTACCAGGAAGCGGGGGAATTGAAGCGGTTATTAATGCTAAAAAATTTAAAGCAAATTTAATTATTACTTCAGATTTAAAATGAAGCGATTGATTAGTTATAAAATCATTTAATAAAAAAGTAATTGTATTGGAAGTTGCTCACTTAATTGAAAGTGCCTTTATAAATAGAATTAGTGAAATATTAAAAAAACAAAATGACAAATTAGAAGTTTTTAATTTTTTTGAAAATGAAATAAAAATTAACTTTTAATAAAAAAGAGGGAAAATGATTAAATTGGGAAGTCATGTTTCTTTTAAAAAACCTGGATATTTACATGCTGCAATTACTGAATCGATTGCTAATGGTGCCAACTGTGCCATGATTTACATGGGAGCTCCACAAAGCACAATGCGCGCAAATGTGCAAAATTATCAATTATTTGAGTATTTAAGAGATTTTAAAGATATTATTAAACCCGAAGACATAATAGTTCATGCACCATATATTACAAATGCAGCAAGTGAAGAAAAATTTCAGTTTGCTAATAATTTTTTAATTCAAGAAATTGAAAGAATGAACTATATTGGAGCTAAATATTTAGTACTTCATCCGGGAGCTTATACTAAGTTTACTAAGCAAAGTGCTTTAAATCAACTGATTAAAAGTATTGATTATATTTTAGAAAATACTAAAGATGTAGAAATTATTTTAGAAACAATGGCTGGAAAAGGCACAGAAATCGGTACCACTTATGAAGATTTAATTTATGTTTTGGATAATGTTAAATCCAACAGAAAAGGTATTTGTTTAGATACTTGTCACGTTTGAGATGCAGGTTATAATTTGCACAATTATGATCAATTTATAGAAGATTTAAAAGATAAAAGAGTGTTAGAGTATTTAAAAGTAATTCACTTAAATGATTCAAAAAATGCTCTTTTTAGTAAAAAAGATCGTCACGAAAATATTGGTAAAGGATATATTGGAGTTGATATTTTAAAAAGGATTGTACATGATCCTTTATTTGATAATATACCTATAATTTTGGAAACACCATGGGTAGATAACAAACCTATTTATAAAGAAGAAATTAAATTACTTTTAGATAAATAAAAAAAGAATGAAAACGTTTTTTCATTCTTTTTTTATTTTATTCTTTGGAACAAAGCATCAGCTTTTTCTAAAATAACATTATCAAATTTTTCAAAATTCAAAATTTGATCTCAAGCTAAATTTATTTTTAGTTGCTGAACTACTTGCTGTGTTTTCTCATGTAAAATTGGTGATAACATTACACTAACTGCATAAATTCCGTTGATTAAAGTATTTAATACAACTTCTAATCGCTCTAAATTTTCTTTTAATTTTCAAGGTTGAGATAAATCAATATAATTATTCAATTCACTTGAAAGTGACATTGCAGTTGCAATAGCTTTATCAATTTCAAAGTCATCAAATCTAGCTTTGTATTCAGCACTTTTTTCTGTTATTTTTTCAAAGATATCTTTTTCTAGAACAGTAAATTTTTCAGGGAAATATTTTACAGGTTTACTAAATGATTGTTGAAACATTGCTACTGTTCTAGAAATTAAATTTCCATAATTATTTGCTAGTTTATTGTTATAAACTTCAACTAATTGTTTTTCATCAAAAATTCCATCATTTGAAAAATTAATTACTGCAACTAAATAGAATTTAATTATTTCAGGGTGAAACTTTTCTAATAGTTCAAGGGGATTGATAACATTGCCTTTTGATTTTGACATTTTTCCTTCAGGAGTAATTAATCAACCATGAGTAATAATTTTGGTAGGTAATTTAATATCTAAAGATTTTAGCATTGTAGGTCAATAAATACAGTGGAAACGGGCAATTTCTTTACCAACAATGTGCACAATTTCATCACCGTTAACTCAATATTTTTGATAATCTTGATCATTTTCAAGGCTGTAGTTTAAAGCTGTAAGATAGTTGAATAAAGCATCTAATCAAACATAAATAACATGTTTGGGATCTTGATCAATTTTGATTCCTCAATTAAAGGAAATTCTTGTAACTGATAATTGTTCCAAACCTTTATCAACGAAGTTTTTTGCAAGTTCATTAAGAATTTTTTTAGGAATAATAAAATCATTTTTAGGTTCAATTTCTTCTTTTCATCATTTTTCAAAAAGATCCATTTTAAAAAAATATGATTCTTCAGAAATTTCTTGTAATTCATGACCACTTAAAGGATGATAATATTTTCCATTCTCAAATTTAGCTTGCGTTTGAGTTAAAAATTCTTCATCATTAATTGAGTATAAACCTGTGTATTCACCTTTGTAGATATAGCCTTTTTCTAACATTTTGTTAAAGACATTTTTGACAATTTGTTTGTGTTTGGGGCTAGTTGTTCTAGAAAAATAATCATAATCAATTTTAGCTTTTTTTCAAAGTTGAACAAATTTTTCAACTTGCATATCAACATAATCTTGCTCTGACATTTTAAGTTCTGCAGCCTTTTTAGCAATTTTTTGTCCATGTTCATCTGATCCTGTTAAAAATTTAACATCATAACCCATCATTTTTTTATAGTTTTTAATTACTCAAGCAATTGTGGTTGTGTATAAATGTCCGATGTGTAAATCGCCTGATGGATAATAAATTGGTGTAGTAATGTAAAATGTTTTTTGTTTCATATCTTTATTTTCCCCTTACCTTAATTGGTTTATATAATGCTATAACAGTTTTCCGGTATCTGTGATCATTTTTATCTATGGGATGAAGATAAATATTATTTTCAAATTTTGTTCCTCACCCTGAATTAAAACGTGCTTCAATCAAAGCAAATTTAGCTTTTTTATCTTCTCGAGGATGCACCATCTGTAACCTTTTAGGTTCAAAATTGTATTTACGCATTAAAAAAATACAATCAATTAAACGTTCTACTGGAAGTACTAAAGCTAAATAACCCTTTTGTTGAATAATTTTACTTGAACCTAAAATTATTTGTTCCAAATTTAATTTAACTTCATGAGTAGCAATTAATATTTCATCATTAGAACTAATTCTTTGTAAATTATTTTCAATTTTATAAAAAGGTGGATTACAAACAATGGCATCGTACTTTTTAGCTTGTTGTTTACTATGATCTTTGTAAAAATCATTGAAATCTTGATTAATTAAATGAATATTTTTAATTTGATTTAATTCTAAATTTTTTTGCGCCAATTCATAAGCTTTTTTTTGAATTTCAATTGCATCAATTTTTAAATTATTTTTTCTTTTACTAATAAAGATTGATAAAGCACCGTTATTAGTTCCAATTTCCAAAATTTTTTCAACTTTACTATTAATAGTTAAAAAATTACCAAGCAAAATTGTGTCTACAGAGTAATTAAACATATTTTTATCTTGATAAACATATAAATCAGAATCATAACCTAATGAATTTTTTATGATCTTTTGTTTCAAAGTAAAGCCGCCTCTCAGTATAAATCATTTATATTTTAATATAAGGGTAATTTAATCAAATGATTTTATTCACCTTTATTTAATCTCTTTCGTATTTTCTTTCAATTAATTTCATATTTTTCAACTATTTCTCAAAATTTTTTAGAGTGATTAGCTTCAAAATAGTGCGCTAGTTCATGGGCAACTACATACTTAATTTTTTCCAAATCATGATGTACTAGCTTGAAATTATAATAAATATTTTTTTTATTAACATGATTTGTTGCTCAACTATTTTTTTTCTTACGAATGTTAATTTTATGTTCTGGAACTTTCATAATTTTTTGGTAAGTATCGTGAAAAATTTGCAGTTTGTTTTTTAGTTGCCCAGCTAAAAAAATATTAATTTTATCTGTAATATATTCTTTTTCTAATTTTTTAATCAAAATTTTATACTCAATTATTTCCTTATCTCTATAAATACCTAAGAATGTTTTATCATTTAAAACAATTATTTTATATTTATATTTTTGGCCAAACAAATAAAAAAATGATTATTTAAATCAATCATTTCTTCTATTTGTTCTTGTTTTTGTAAAATAGCAACAAATTTTTCAATATGGATATTACAAAATTTTTCTAAATCTTTTGAGTAGCATAAGTACCAACTCTTAAATATATTTGTTTATTTTTAATTTTTAAACTTGTAGTTTTGTTTTTTGTATAAATAAATTGAATGGAATATTCTTTATGATTATCATTTTCATTAAAGTAAGTAATTTTTGAAATTTTGTTGTTAACTTTAGTTATAAAATAATTCAAATTTTTGTTGATCCTTTTTATTTTTTGTTTGAGCAGCTAAAATTTTTAATTGCAATTTTTTCATATCTTGTTTTGACATTGTAATTTTCAAATTTTTATAAACTTCTCACATTGTGTCAGAAATTTCTGATTCTTTAATTAATAAAACATGTTCAGGCACATGACTTACCCGTAATGCTTTGATTCGATCAGCATAAATGATCATGGATAAAATAGGAATACCTCTTTTATTAATAACATTTAAAATATGATCAATGTGTTTTTCGTTTTGTATAATAGGATTGTTTATTTCAAATTCTTTATCATGAATTTTTTTTATTAATTTTGGTTGATTTCCAATTCCTAAAAGAGTACCACTCATTGATTTCATTTCAACTACAATTACTGCACGAGAAGTAATTAAGATTCCATCAATTTCAAACAAAATATTTTTATTAATTTTGTAAAGTGAGCCATCAATTCAAATAGAATTGTTAACTTGTGCTCACTTTTCTAATTTTTGGCTAATTTCTACCTCAGCTAATTTCCCAATTTTATATATTTCAGACTTTTGACTGCCAAAGTGAACATTTAAATAAATAAAAGTAGTAAGTAAAAATAAGAAAACTAACAGGCCTAAAATGGTAAAAATGATATAAAACACCTCCATTTAAAAGCCTCCATATATTTTTTATGTTTTTTTATTTTTTTTAGTATAATAAAAAGCACTAATCAGTTTACGAGTTTATTTATTTTAAAATAATAATATATTATATAAAAAATTACTGAAGGAGAAAAAATAAATGGCTAATATTAAATCAAAAATAAAAAGAATTAAAACAAACGAAAAATCAAGAGTACGTAATGCTGCTATCAAATCAAGAGTACGTAAAGCTATCAAAAATGTAAAAATTGCTGTTAAAGAAAAATCAGAACAAGTAGAAGCATTAATGTCTAAAGCTCACAAAGAAATTAACAATGCTGCTTCAAAAGGGGTATTACATAAAAATAATGCTTCAAGAAAAACAGCAAGACTAGCTGATTTTGTTAATCAACATACTGAATAATTTTTTATAAATAATATATTAAGTTTCATAAGTTTTTTTGAATAATCTACCTATAATAAAAAACCTTTATAACTCAATTGTTATAATGGTTTTTTATTTTTTTAATGAATATTTCTATCAAAGTAATATAATTTTAGTCAAATTTAAAAATCATTAAATTTGGATAGGTGGATTCATGAAATTAAAAAATAAGATTTTACTTTCATTAACAGCAGTTGGAGTTTTATCATCTGCTGCTTTTACTAGTATTCTTGTAAATCATTTTAAAAACTATAACGGATCAAATGATGGATATTTGATTTATGATCCAAGTGCTATTACCAAAGAATTAAAAAATGAAGAATTAGAACCATTGCCAGCTCCGGCAGCTACTCCAGAAACTAATTCAGAAGTTAAACAGCAAAATCCTGTTATTTTACAACCTAAGCCACAACCTCAACCTGTAAGCCCAGAACCAGCCCCTGCTCCAAAACCTGCTCCTCAACCCAGACCAGTTTTTGTGCAACCTCAACAACCAACAACTCCAGAGAGTGCTCCTATTCCAGAAAGACGAATCGAAAGTAAAAGACCGGTTATTTTAGGAACAATTAGACCTTCTCAAGATTCTGATCTAGATAGAGAATTAAGCAGAAAAATTCTATTAGATAGTGATTTAGGAGAAATTGAAGAAGTAAATTCACTAGAATTTGAAGCTGGAGCAGATGAAAAAATTCCAGCAAATGAGAGAATTTTTGGTGGTAAGGGAACCCACAGAGAAGCTCAAGGAACATTTAAAGATAGAAATCCAGATGGAACTGAATTTTGAGCTGATATTAAGAAAAGCTAAATATTTAAACAATTCATACGGTAAAGGTGGTCAAAATTATCCAGAAAGTTTGACTGATATTTTTTACAGCAAAAAACCTTTTAAAAAACTTGCACCTGGTACAAAAATGAAATCAAAAGATTTTAAAAATGTTGATGTCAATTCCGTTGTTTTTACAGGTGAAGATTTTTTAATTTTAGATGATGATGATTTTAATCAATTTGTTGAAGAAATGAACTACCATATTAATTGACACAACAAATTTAAATTAAATAGTTCACCACAACAAGCTAGAATACCATTACAACCTTATACAAAGAGTCAGATAACAGAAGAAATTAAATCATATTTACGTAAAGGTTATTGACCCGCTGGAGTTAGCCCTATAGCCGATCCTTCAACAGCAAATGATAATAATCCTCCTGCTGTTCCTGCTTATGTTTCTGTTTGAGGTAAAAGACCAGCTTTTGTTAACAACACAACATATGGAATGATTTCAAAACAACTAGATAAATATATTCCAAGTAGTAACATTGCAAGAACAAAAACTCAAATTGAAAATTTAGATTACAATGATCGTTCTGGTTCAACCAAATATGCTTGAACTAAAACAACTAAACCAGTTGACGGTTTTGATAATGTTGAATTAAATACTTATTCACCTTCTAAAGAAATCGAAAATGTTAAAGATAGCTTTGAAAGATATATTATTGATATCAAAAATATCAGTAATGGAGTTGATGTTAATGCTGTAATTGATAAAGTTAAAAAAGAAGTTAAACATGGTAACATCGGTTTTGGAATTGCTCTAAGAGATATAAATGACAGAAACATGGATAAGGCTAAAGAAATTATTAAAAGCCTGCCAAGAGATGTTAAATATCTGATAACTTTCTATAATTCAAATAAACCAGACGCATTAGAAGCGCTAATGGATAATCCTAATTTTTCAGTAGATAATCGTTTATTTGAACTAGAAATTGTTATTAATCCACCACTTAATAGAGAAGGTCAAGAATTACTTGGTGATCCTAGTCTATTAAGAGAAATTGATCCTCGTTTATTTTTAAGAGTTGCACCTGCAGCTTTTAACTATAAATCTCAAGCTGTTTTTGAACGTTGAAAAATTAGAGATGTTGCTGCTTCTAAATCAATGAATGAAGCAACATTGGAAAATATTATTAAATATGTTTATGTGAAAGAAAAAGATAGAAGAGAATTTCAAGGACCACATGGAGAAGGTGGTTATATCCATGAATTAGATTTAAGTGCAACAAGTTTTAAAACTATTAATAATATTGAAATTCCCAAAGTTCAAACTGATAGACAATTAAATTTTTCTCTTGTGATTTTCCCTGAAGTTCAAAACAAAAAGTTAGAATTAGATTTATCTAATTTAAGAATTGATAATACTGATAAAATTATTCAAAATGGACAAACTAGATATGGAAAAGATGCTACTAAGCAGCCTGAAACTTTAGAAGTTCAAAATATTTCATCTCGAGGAGTAGCTGCTGACATAGCTACTTTAGGTAATATCATGGGTTATTCATGATCTATTAATGAATTAGATCTGTCTAAAACTAATATTACTATAGAACAAGCTAAAAGTATTTCTGGTGGAGCTAGAGGTTCTAAATTTACTGTTAAAGTTAAAACAGGTGAAACATTTGAATGAACTCCTCCTCCTAGATAGAAACTAAAATAATAAAAAAAATTGCAGCTAATAAAACTGCAATTTTTTTATTTTACTTTTAAAACAGTGTGATCCAATTGTGTTGGAGTTTTTTTTCCAAAAATTTCTAACTCTACAACAGCAATACGATTGTCATCATCACTTTCTATAACCATTCCACTTTCACCTAAAAATGGACCATCAGTAATTTCAACAAAAACACCTTGAAAAAATTCGGACTTTGAAGCTGATACTTCAAAGTCTTTTGCTAAGCGTACTTCATTTTCTAACATTTTTTTAAACTTAGCATCAGAAATAGGAGTTGGTTTAGTTCCTTTTCCTGAAGAACCGATTAAACCTGTAACATATTGAGTATTACGTACTAAAAATCATGTTTCATCAGTCATTTGCATTCTTATAAAAATATAACCCTTATAAATGTTATTCATTTTTACTGTGTATTTCTCACCTGCACGTTTTTTTTCTAAATCGCGTGGACTTAAGTGTGGTGCTTTGAAGATATAAACTTCTTCATACATCTCAGCAATTTCTGGTTGAGATTTTATTTTTGTTTCTAAAGCTTCCTTAACTTTATCTTCTTTTCCTGAAACTGTTGAAACCATATATCAATTAAATAATTTATTATTCATTTTTTAACTCCTTAGAACTATTCTAAACCTACACCTAAACTTGTTCATAATATTGAAGCAACTAAAGTTATCACAAAAAAAATACCCATAAAAATTAGAACAAAAACAATGATTTTTCAAAATGAACTTGATGAAGTTTTAGCAGAAGGTCAACGCACTCTTTTAAGTTCTAAAATAAAATTACGTAAAACATATTTTTTTTCTTTTGTTTTTTTAGTCATTATTTTTCTTCCTTGTGTATTTGATTAATTTTACATTTTTTACAGTATTTAGAAATTATTAATCTTGCTGTATTGGACTTGTTTTTTTGATAATTTTTAGTCCTACAAATTTCGCATGCTAAAGATATCTTTTTTTGAGACATAGCACAATTATAACTAAAAAGGTATTTTTTATGAGAAAAACACCGGATGTTATATTATTTAATATTGCACTTTTATATTTAAAATTATGTTTTTAAAAGTTGTATAATTTCAAATACTATTTTTTAAATTTAGTTTAAGAAAGGAACAATGTGAGTCGTAATGCTATTTCATGACGTGGAAATCAATTAACTTTTGCCGCGTCAGCTCCGTTATTTTGAACATTTTTTGCACTAATACTTTTATTAATGATGTTAGTTTGAATTTATAAAGAAAAAACTTCTGCTTATTTTCAAAATGTAACTAGAATTATGTTTATGCCAAAAAGGATTTTTGAAATTTTTTCAGGAATCGCTATTATTACCTTTACTTTAATTAGAGTTTTATTTTTGGAACTAGATGACTATGCCCAAAAATGAGAATATTTTCAATTACATTTTTGTCGATTTTTTGTTTTTATTATTGGTGTTTTACTAATTATTAATAAAAAACATTACATTAAATATTTTGGAATTCTTTCAATGTTGGGAGGATTGATAGGTATTTTATTTGCTGATTTAAAAAACTCTGCAGAATTAATCAACGCAGATCTAGCATATGAATTAACTAGATCTCCTGCAAATGGTAAACCAGGATTGGAATGAGGTCATGATAGTTATTTCTGATGAGATTTTATTTTTGCTCATAATTTTGTTCTTATTGCTTCATTTATGTTATTCATTGTATCAGGTAAAAAAGCTAAAATTGATCAACAAGCTTTATTTATTTCAATTGTGGGAATGACAATTTTAACAGCTATAGTATTTTGACTAAATATTGTAATGGACTATATTGCACCAGTTCAATGAAAATCAAATTGATTTTATTTAGGTAGCCAAGGAATTAATACATTAGGCAAATATAGTAAATGACCTTACTCCTTTTTCGTACTTTGACCAGCTGGTGTCTTTGCTTCAATTATTTTTACATTTTTATATTTTGCCCAAGATAAAATTCATTTTGAGTTTAGTGCAAAAGGTTTACCTAAAAAAATAAAAATTGTTAAATCTCAAAATTGGGAATATTTCATCTCAAAAAAACTTTATACAAAATAAAAAAATTTGCTATAATAAATTAGCAATTTATGGCGAATGTGGTGAAGTGGTTAACACACCTGCTTGTGGCGCAGGCATTCGCGGGTTCGATCCCCGTCATTCGCCCCATTTTTTTAAATGCCAGTTTATGTTTAAAAAAATGGACTGATAAAAATAAACAAAAAAATCGTTGTGATCTAAATTACAACGATTTTTTCATTTTTTTAGTTATTTTTATTCTAAAAAAGCTGTTCAAAAAAGGGATAAAAAAAATAAAAAGTTAATTTTTTTTGTTATAATGTGGAAGATAGTGGAAAGGAGTGGAAATGTATGGGACTCATCCAAGAAGTTTGGATACAAAAAATCGCGTAGTAATTCCAGCTAATTTTAGAGAAGAACTAGGAGATATTTTTTTCATTACTTTTGGGCCTCATAACGTACTTGAAATGCGTTCTGAAAAAGAATTTATAGCTTTTTCAGAAAAATTCAACAATTCCAACCTACTAGATGCAGATTTAAGAAAGTTGTGACGGATTTTGTCATCGCGTACTGTCCAACTTTCTGTTGACAAATTAGGTAGAGTAATTCTACCTAAAATGTTACTGGATCTGGCCGCTATCAAAAAAGAATTATCATTTATAGGAATGGGAAACATATGTGAAATATGGTCTCAAGAATTATTTGATAAGGACATTCAACAAAATGGTAATGCTTCTGAAATTACTAATTTAGTTGAAAAATTAAGTAAAAAAGGAATTGTTTTATAATGAAACACCAACCTGTTTTGCTTAAGGAGGTTCTCCAAGCACTGGATATTCAGGCTAATGAAACTTATGTTGATTTGACACTAGGTCGTGCTGGACACTCCGAAAAGATATTAGAAGGGCTGACAACGGGATTATTAGTAGCTTTTGATAAAGATCAAGAGGCTATAGAAGAAAGTAGTCTTTATCTTAGCAAAAGATTTACCAATTTTCATTTAGTGCATGCTGATTTTCAGAATATAGAGCAAGAACTAAAAAAATTGAAAATTGAATCTGTCAAAGGAATTTTAATAGACTTAGGAGTAAGTTCACCACAACTGGATGCCGCTGAAAGAGGTTTTTCTTATAACAAGAATGCCAGACTTGACATGCGGATGAACAAAGATCAAGATCTGGACGCTCATTTTATTGTCAATAATTATTCTGAAGTGCAATTGGTTAACATTTTCAAAACATATGCTGATGTAAAACTTCCACAAAAAGTTGCGAAAAGCATTATTGAAAATCGACCAATTAATACTACTTTAGAATTAGTTGAAATAATTAAGCATTCATTGCCAGCTTATCTAGTGAGGCAAAAAAATCCAGCTAAAGCTGTATTTCAAGCCTTAAGGGTTGAAGTTAATAACGAACTTGAATCCTTAAAAAAAATGTTAAAAGATAGCTTGCAATTTTTAACCAAAAATAGCAAGCTAGCAATTATCACATTTCATTCGATTGAAGATCGTATTGTCAAAAACTTCTTTGGTAACTTAATTAAAGGTGTTCATCATCACAAATTGCCAATTCTCGAAGAAAAACAATGGAAAGTAAAAGTATATAATCCTTCCGCTGCAGAAATTTTAGAAAATCCCCGCAGTAGAAGTGCTAAATTACGTGTTTTAACAAAATTATTTTAAAAAAAGGAGGTGAATGTGAAACGAGACATATTTGCGATATTAAAATTATCTAATAATCAAACTTCGATGATTATTATTGAAAAATCAAAAACTAATTATTTCCCACTTTTTGAATCAAACAGTCAAACTAATAATGTTGATCAACTAGAGAAATTTTTTGCAAAAACTTTAAATGAAGCACAAGCATTTTTGAAGTGTAAATTAGATAAAATTTTTGTGCAAATTGATGATTCAAAAGAATTAAATATTAAAATAAATCTTGTGGAACATTCATTTCCCGGCGCTGTTGAGAAACTTTCAAAAAAAGATCTACAAAATTATTTAATTAATTTGCAACAAAAAAATAATGCAACTCAAGAAGTAATTTTTAGTCAACATTATCAATATTTTGCAAAAGACTTAGAAAATAAGTGACATTATTTTTCTAATCCTCCATTAAATAAAAAAGATTTACATAATTTACATTTATCATCTGCAAAAATTGAAATTAATCAAGAAATTGTAATTGCTCTAAAAAAGATTTTTGCAAAGTTTAATTGCCAGATAGTTCAAATTTTACCAACTTCTGCAATTATTCCTTATACAATCGAAGATAGTATGTCTTCTAAAAAAGAATTTGTCAATTTTCATTTAGATGATAATTTTGCAATAGTAAGTTTAGTACAAAATAATGTTTTATTGAAATATCAGTTTACTGAATTTAATATCAATATTTTAATTGATAAAATTGCAACTAGATTTAAGATTAATCAATCAATCATTCGAAAAATTTTAGTTGCAAAATACAATGATTTAGATTTAGTACAATCTGATAGTGAAATCATAAATTCATTAGTATTATCTACAAGTAGTTTAAGATACAAAGATATTATTCAATTGTCAAAAATATTCTTTAATGAAATTCATTTAGAAATTCAAAAATTTTTGTTAAAAGCAAATCTTTCAAAATCTACGCCAATCTTAATTACTGGGAAAATTAATGATTTAATAAATTTTGATAAATTTGTTAAGCAAATTTTTCAAACTCATATAATATATAGTTATAAAAATGAATTTCCTGATTTATTGCAACAATCAAATCAGATAAAAGAAGCAATCGGTTATATAAAATGTATTAATTATTTGGATGAAATTATCGATTACAAAAATTACAATACTATTATAGAAACTCAACCAATAAAAATATCACATCTATTACCGAACAAAAAAAATCTTTTTTCATACATATTAAATATTTTTACAAGAAAAACCTTAGGAGAGAAACATGCTTAATGAACAACAAAATAATTTAGAGACAAATGTTTCAAACGAACCATTAGCAAAAATCACCATCATCGGTGTTGGTGGAGGTGGAAACAATTCTGTTGACTCAATGATCAAAGCCAAAATTGATGGTGTAAAATTTTTAATGGCTAATACTGATTTGCAAGTTTTAAACAAATATGATCAGGATATCGTTATACACCTAGGTAATTCTGCAGGTAATAGAGGATTAGGAGCTGGTGCAAATCCTGAAGTAGGACGTCAAGCAGCTCTAGAAACAGTTGAAGAAATCAAAACTAGAATTCAAGGTTCAGACATGGTTATTGTTACTGCAGGAATGGGTGGTGGAACCGGAACTGGTGCTGCGCCTATTATTGCTCAGGTAGCAAAGGATATGGGAATTTTAACAATCGGGATTGTAACAACTCCATTTGCATTTGAAGGTCCAAAAAGATCTAATAATTCAACAGATGGAATTGAACAAATGAAAACTGCAGTTGATTCATTAATTGTCATTTCCAATAACAAATTATTGGAACAATTCGGAAATATTCCCATTACAGATTCTTTTAAATATGCTGATACAATTTTAAAACAAACTGTTAAAACAATGACTGATATTATTTCTGTTCCTGCCTTAGTTAATCTTGACTTTGCCGATGTTACTACAGTGGTTAAAGATAAGGGTCTTGCAATTATTGGAATCGGTAAAGGATCAGGAAAAGATAAAGCAGTTAAAGCAGCTCATGCAGCAATTAATTCACCAATTTTAGAATCATCAATTCTAGGAGCAAAAGATTTAATTGTAAACGTTACAGGTGGAGCAAAAGATTTTTCTTTACAAGATGCTAATATTGTTGTGGAAACAATTAAAGATGCAGTTGGTGGAAATCCTAACGTCATCTTCGGAGTTGCTGTTGATAATAACAAAGATTCAAATGATATTTATGTTTCAATTATTGCAACAGGACTAAGTGGTAAACAAAGTAGTCAATTAGAAGACGAAGAATGACAAGAAGTGCATGAAAATATGACAGAAATTTTTACTTCAGAATTAGACATCGAAGAAGTTGAACTACAATATTCAAGAGATGAAGAATATCCTGAAGAAGATCTTGATGATGATCTGCCTCCTTATCTTAAAAAATAATTTCAGTGCGAAGTCTTAGAAGCGAAATATTTTTTTTAGATAAAAGTAGATTAATTACAAACTTTTACAGGTTTTAAATCAAAGCTAACTAACAGCTTTGATTTTTTATTTGTAAAAACTTTTTTAATGTATACTTTTAACGCTATGAAATTAAATAACTTTATTCGAGATGTGCCAGATTTTCCTAAAGCAGGAATTATGTTTAAAGACATCTCACCCTTACTAGCTAATGGTGCAGCATTAAACTATACAATTGAAAAAATGGCAGAACTTGCCAAAGATGCCGATATTATTATTGGACCTGATGCTCGGGGATTCTTATTTGGAACACCTACAGCTGCTAGATTAGCAAAACCCTTTATTATGGTTCGTAAACCTAACAAACTTCCTGGTGAGGTTGTAGCTATGAGTTATGATTTAGAGTATGGTAAAAATACTTTAGAAGTACAAAAAGGCATGATTAAAAAAGGACAAAAAGCCGTTATTATTGATGATGTTTTAGCAACGGGGGGAACTTTAGAAGCTATCATAAAACTTGTAGAATCACAAGGTGCAACCGTTGATAAAATCATTGTTTTAATGGAATTAGAAGCACTTCAAGGACGTAAGAAACTAAAAGTTCCTGTAGATGCCTTAATCAATATTTAAGAGAAGATGATAAAGAAACTTTCTTTAGGAGAAATACATGAAAGCTAAATACCAAAGTGAATTAGAAGCAATGAATGACTTTTATGAAGAATTAATTGCTCTAAGAGAGAGAGAGAGAGAGAGAGACCTTAGAAATCGACTTTTCCTGTAATACTGATGGAAGAATTAAAGGAACTTTATTTGAATTTAAATTAAGATTTGAAAATATTAATTCACATTTAAAACAAATTAAAAGATATATCATTGCATTTAACGCAATGGGACAAAATCCACCACGTTATACTTATTTAGTAGATATCAATAATCGTAATTGTATAAAAATTGATAATCTTAACTTTTCAATATTAAATGAATTTAATTGAAAAAGTCCTAAAGAATTTGTAATTTATGATGAATATATTGAAGGATGAATTGATGAATACAGCATTGTAGGATGAAATAATACTTATTGTACCTATAAAAGTAATGCAACAAAAGAAGATGTTAAAAACGAATTAATTAATCCTAAAATATTAAATATTAAAAAATTTGATTGAAATAAACAATTAGATTTTGAAAAAACTAATAGAACTGATAATAACTGATTAACTTTTAACATGAATTTATTAGGTAGTTCCTTGCTTAAAAAGCAATTAGGAGCTTTTTTTACTCCTGATAAATACGTGAAAATTTCAACTCAATTAGTTAGAGAAGCTATTGAAAACGTTCCTAAAGGGAATGATTATATTATCCTGGATCGCTGCGCAGGTACAGGAAATTTACAAAAATTTTTAAGTGAAGATGAATTATCACACTGTGTTTTAAATACATATGATTACACAGAATGAACAACACTAAAAGGACTCTATGAAGGTAGAGTAAGGATGATAATTCCACCAACTAATAAATTACGTAATGAAAATGGTTTATTAGAAAACGGTAATGCATTAAGTAAGAATTTTATTGACTATAGGCCTTTAGAAGATATTATTGCCAACAAAAAGATCACAATAATTATTTTAGAAAATCCACCATTTAGAAATATTACTGATAATAAAATAAGTAAAGATGAAAATGATATTTACATTAAGACTATAATGGGAACACAAAAAGCAGGATTTAAAACAGATTTATCAAACCTTTTTATTTGAAGTGCTGTAAATAAATATTTAAGACAAAAAGGTGATGCAATGGTTTTGTATAGTCCTATTAAATATTGAAAATCTTATAATGTAGTAGATACTTTAAAATTCGAAAAAGGTTATATAGTTAATAAAAAAGACTTTAATGCAAGTTCTGAAAGTGCTGTAAGTTTAATACATTGAAGCTGAAACTATTTAAAAAATAATTATTCTAAATTAAATTTTGAAATCATTGATCATAATATTGATAAAAAAGATAAAAATTATGAAATAAAAAAAGTTTTTAATACACCAGCTCATCTATTTAATAAAATTAAACAAAGTGAAAAAGAAAAAATAGCTATATTGAATATTAGCGGTTTTTCTTTAGATTACCAATCAAGTTCAATTTATATTAATGATAAAGATGTAAAAGGGAATGGCTCACCTACAATTTTATATAAAAACAATTTTATTGAATATTTACCACTTTTTGCTGCTAAAAAATACAAAAGTGTTATTACAAATTGGTGAGAAAATGAAACGATTTTTGCTACAGGTGATGGTGGTTTTGACTATAAAAATGATAAAGAGTTTTTAAAAAATTGTTTGATATGGACTTGCCTTACTGATTTAAATAAAGCTCGTGGTGATGAATTAAATCCCAATCCATTCGGATTAATGCAAGATACCATTTCAAACAAAATTTTGTATGACTTTGATTGAAATGATGATGATAAAAAAATTTTGGAATTATGAAAAATTGTTTTATCAGAAGCTAAAAAAACAAGTTTATACAAAGAAAACAAAATTTATAGTTTAAACGATATAAATAATGAAATTAATATTAAAAAAGAAGACGGAAAAACTAAAACTGGCAAAGTAATAATGGTGCCCAAATATCATCAATTAGATTATCAAATATCCAATTTAAAAAATAATTTAAAAGAGTATTACAAATCAAAAATTGTCCCGAATTTATTTAAATATGAACTATTAAAATAATTTTTTTTCTAAAAAAAGAAATTGAAAAGCTAGTAATATGTTAATTTTCTAACTATTTCTCTTTTTCTTTCTTTTTGTTTTTAGAATTTTCCTGAATTTTTGTTAAAAATGCCCCCGCAATAACTCCAGAAGGAATTGCGAATAAAGCAATTCCTAAAAGTGAAACAAATACTACTAAAATTTTTGTTAAAGGAGCATAAGGAATAATATCACCATAGCCAATTGTTGTTAAAGTAATGGTTGAAAAGTAAATGGCATCTCAATATGTTTTAATAATATTGGTAGTTTCTTCGATTTGTTGATCTGTTCAATTATTTGCTTTTACATGAGAGACTTCTGCATTTCAAATTAACAAAGCTAAAAATAATATAATGAAAATAATAAATGCAAAAATATTAATTAATACAATCTTTTGTGATCGAAATACTTCAAATAAAACACGGAAAGATTTAAAAATACTTACCAATAGTAAGAATCGAAATACTTTAATAACAGAGAGAGCTTCTAAGTAACTGAAAAATTGTTTAGATCCCTGATCTAATTCTAAAAAATTATTCAAAGGATAAAGTGAAGATAAAATTCCTAATATTAAAAATAATGAGCTAAAACTAAATAAAAATTTCAAACGAGGATTTTGTCAATCTTTTGTATATTTAACTGTTCAAAATAGTAATAAATAATCAGCAATCAAAATAATAGCTGCAAGTAATTGACCTCCAGCAATTCAATATTTTAGCTGCTCTTGGTAGTTTTTGGGAATTGCTAAAATTAAAAGTGAAAATGAGATAGCAAAAAATATAATACCAAAATAAACCCACTGTCCAAATTTAACTGCAGCAGTATCTTTTGTACTGAATTTTAAATCTTTTTCAATTCAAATTATGCATCCTAATTTTTTTTCGAAGTTTTCAATTTTTTTATTCATAAGTTAATAAATTATATATAAATAAAATTTTAATTTTTTTCAAAATGCCTATATTAGTTTATAATTTCAGTTCAATAAATAAAAACTTATTTTTAATAAGTTTTAATATTTCTTTATATTAATTTATTAATTTGATTATAAAAATTCTAGCAATTAGAATTATTTGGTGTTTTACGGAGGCTTTATTAAATGGCTAAAATTAATTTCTTTGCCTTGGGTGGATTAGATGAAAATGGAAAAAACTGTTATGTTTTAGAAGTTGATAATGATCTTTATATTATTAATAGTGGTACTAAAGTACCTATTTCTTCAGTTAATGGTGTTGATACTTTAATTCCTGATTTTAAATTTTTAGAGAAAAACCAAAAAAGAATTAAAGGTGTATTTTTAACAGATGTTAAAAATGAATCATTTTCAGCAATTCCTTGACTATTAATGCGTGTGAAAAATCTGAAAATTTACTGTTCTGTTTTTTCAAAATTTATTGTTTTGGAACGTTTGTCAAAATATAAAATAGGGCACAATAATTTTGAAGTAATTAGTTTGATAAAAAGAACTCAAATTGGTATGGCAACAATTACACCAATTTCAGTTGCAGGAGCTTTACCGGGAATTAATGGTTACAATTTTGAAACCGCTGATGGAAATATTTTATTTTTATTAAATTTAGTAGTAGGAAATTTAGGTTTATTTGGTAATACAAATTTAAATTTTATTAAAAAAGTCACAAACAATGAAAAACCATTGCTTGCCTTATTTTTAGATTCAGGAAAGTCAAATTTACCAGGAAAATCCATTGATAAAATCGGGATAACTTCCAAAATTGAAAAAGTTTTTCAAGAGACTAAAGAAGAATCAAGAATAATTATTGGTGCTTATGATGAAGAAATGTTTATTCTTAATGAAGTTTTAACACTTGCACAAAAAAATGATCGCCCTGTAATAATCTATGGTAGAAACTACAGTCAATTGCTAGAATTATCAATTAGAATCAACAAAGAACAAAAAATGCCTAAATTTTTAGAATATAAATATGCTAATAAAACTAAAAATGCAGTTATTTTAGTAGTAGGAAAAGTTGAAAGACTTTATCAAAGATTTTTAAGAATTACGGAAAAAAATGATGTTTTTTTAAAACTAAAAAGTGAAGATTCAGTTATTATGATTGCTCCCCCTGTCAATGGTTTAGAAGTAACACACGCCTTAACTTTAGATGAAATTGCCAGAATTTCTAAAAATTTAATCGATGTCAGTGAAAGTGAATATTACCCACTTAGACCTGCAAAAGAAGACATCGCCAAAATTGTGAGTTTTTTAAAACCTGAACATTTCATACCTTTACAAGGACTTTATCGTTATTTAGTTGTTGCTTCACAAGAAGCCAATAAAGCAGGTGTATCTAAAGCTAAAAGTTATGTGCTTCAAAATGGTAAAACTTTATCTTTTGTAGATGGAAAATTATTTTCACAAAAAGGTTTTATCAAAGATGCTGGTGAAACAATTATTGATGGTTTTGGAGTAGGTGATATTTCTCATGAAGTTATTCGTGAAAGAGAAACTTTAGGAAGAGATGGTGTAATTTCCATTTCAAGTCTTTTAAATTATAAAACTAAAAAAATTGAGGGTGAAATTAACATTATTTCATCGGGAACTATCATCAAAGAAATTAAGACAGAAATTCATGATATGATTTCATCTATTTTCATACAAGTATGTAATGAAAATAATTTAAAAAATTTAAAAGATGTTCAGGAAAAAATTCGTAAAGTAGTAAGAAAATTAATTTTTAAAAAAATTGATAAAGAACCAATAGTTTTGGTAACCTTTTACGAATACTAGAGCTTTTTTCTGGATAATTTAACCTTATTTTTTGTTATAATTTGCCTAAATAATTATGAAAAAACATCTAAAATCTAAGGTTATTACAAACAAAATAATATGATCCCTAACAATGATGATTATAGTATTTTTATTTGTAATTTCCTTTTTTGAAATTAAAGGTTTAACAACTTTACATAGTTATACTTTTGGTTTGGTATTTGGTATTTTTTCATGGTTATTTTATTTTCTATTTTTTTTAATCGTTTTAAACAAGATTTATAAATTACCACTAATAGAATTTAAATATTTTAGATTGTCAATTAGCAAACTATTTTTTTTGTCGATATCTGTAGTTTTTTTATATCTTGTAATCAATACTCTTGTAAATAAAATTACTTCAGAACCTTACAGTTCTGTAATTTGAACAGAAAATTTTAATCATTGGTGAGCAAAATTTAAAAATAGTACTAATATTAACGCTTCAATTTGATTACCTTTTAAATATCATGAAGGTTTACTAATTTTATTTATATATGTTGCATTTTCTTGACTATTAACAATTTGAGCAATTTTAGCATTAGCTATTATTTCAATTCTTTTTCTTTTTTATTTAATCTTTGCACCTGATAATTTAATTCCAAAATTCTTTACAACTGTTTTTTGGACCCGTTATTATATTAGAATCAGTTTATTTTTTAACAAAGACAAACGTCAGCAATTTAAATTAATGGAAAAAGAATTTGAAGCTTCAAAAAATAGAAAATATCAATCTAATTCATTATTAAATAATGAAAATGATCCAGAACAAGATGAGATAAACCAAAAAACAAACCAAAACTATAAAGATGAATCAAAGGATCTTGATAAAGATTTACCTTTTGATGATCCATTTTAAGGAGATAAAATAACATGCATAAAAAAATTGAATTAATGAAATGAGCTGACGCTCAAAAAGAAATAGCTAAAGGACATGTGTATTTAGAATTCGTTACTGCATGATGCGGTGATTGTAAAATGATGGAACCAATTGTGGACGAAGTTGCTGAAGAATTTGCAGATGATAACAGAATTAGAATTATTCGTGTTGATGCAGAAGAAGCTAATCTATTCCGTGATGCAAATAATAAATATCAAGTATTAAAAGTACCAACTCATCTAATATTAAAAGATGGTGAAATTTTTCGTAAAGGATTCGAATACTATCCAAAGCAAATATTAGTTGAATGAATCAAAGATTCTTTAAAATAAAGAAGGATATAAGATGAAAAAATTATTAATTATAGGTAATTGAAAAATGAACAAAACTTTGGAAGAAACTGAAAGCTTCCTAAAGGAATTTGAAACTTTATTTACACAAGAAAAAGCTAAAATATCACAATATACAGAATTTGGAATTGCTGCGCCTTTTACTTCACTAACTGCTTTTAGGAGTCAAAAATTATTAAATGGTGTTGCACAAAACTTTTCACATCATGAATCAGGAGCTTATACAGGTGAAATTTCAGCTGTAATGTTAAAAGATTTAAGCGTTAAATATGTAATTTTAGGTCACTCAGAAAGAAGAACTTATTACGGGGAAACAGACAAAATTGTAAATGCAAAAATGCACCAAGCAATCAAACATGGATTAGTGCCAATTGTTTGTGTTGGAGAAACTTTAGAAGAATATGAAGCTGGTAAAACGCAAGAAGTTATTAAACATCAAATTGCAGGTTCACTAGAAGGATTGGAAGATTATTCAAAAATTGTTTTAGCTTATGAACCAATTTGAGCGATTGGAACAGGAAAAACAGCAACTCCTGAAATTGCACAAAATGTTTGTCAATTTATCCATTCATTAACTTCAAAAAACTTAGTAGTGCAATATGGGGGAAGTGTTTCACCTGAAAATGTTGCAGATTTAATGTCTCAGTCAGATATTGATGGAGCATTAGTTGGTGGAGCTTCATTAAAGCCAGAATCATTTATCAAATTATTAACTTTGGGAAAATAATATTACAAGTAGTTATGAAACAAGTTGATCAAGATTTGAAAATTTATATGCAACAAAAACTAAGATCAATGGAAAAACAAAAAAAATTTGCTTACAGATCAAATTATGTTGCAAAAATTTTAACATTAACATTAAATTTAATAATTATTGGTTTAGCTATTTGAGCGCTTGTATACCAAATTGAAATTTATCAAGCATCAGATAAAAAAGATTTTATAAATGAAATAGGGTTAACTTTCTTTTTAGCGCTTTTTATTGTTTTAACTTTTTTCATCACTTTAGGTTTATCTTTTTATAGCGCTTTTATGAAGTTTGAAGATTATAAAAAAGCGATTAATGAAATTGAATATATTAGTATTTTGCTAAAAGAAAAACCAGATTATTCAATTAATGATTTTGAAAAAGATTTAGCCGGTATTCAACAAGCTCATTTACAAAAGAAAAAAATATCTAAAAAAGAAATTTTAATTAAGTTCATTATGGGAGAAAAATAATGATTACTTTTAAAATGAGAAATTCTTCACAGGACTTTGTAAAATATGCAATTAGAAGCACAAAATTACGTGCTTTAAGATTTAAAACTGCTTTTTGATCAATATCAATTTTTTCTTTGTTTTTTGGTTTTTTTTCAGGCTTAATGGGAACTGCCAAACTTGCATCAACTAGATTTCCAGAAGCTTACAAAAGCATTGTTGAAGCTTTTGTAACAATCACAAAAGACGGAAAAACTATAGATCAATGGCCAATTTTTGTGTTATGAATAGGTGTTGCAACTTCTATTATTTCAGGTTTATTAGCATTATTTCTAGTACGTCAAAGGTGAATTGATAACGAAAAAAAACATAATATTATTATGTTAGAAATGCGTTTATATCAAGCACAATATGGAATTTACAGCGATCCAAAAACAGCCGACTTAGTAATTTTTAACCGTGTATCAGAAATTTTAGAAACAAATAAAGAAATTATAAAACGCTGAGGTAGAAATGATGCCAAGTAAAGAATTATTGTTAAATAAGAGTAAAGCTTTAGCAAATAAGCTTTATAAAAAATACTTAATTTCAAAATTTCTTTATTTAATACTAAACATTATTCTAATTCTTATGTCGGCTTTTATGAGTATTTTATCTGCTTATTCTATTGCTAAAAATCCTAATTTATATTCAGTTTCAATATTTGTGGCTATTGCTTTTATTACCGCAATTATGACTTTTTTAAATGCCTTAATTACAACTTTTACATTAAAAAATCGTTACAAGATTTTAAGTGATAAAATTGAGGTTTTAAAAGAACAAATTAAAAAAATAGAAGAAAATAAAATTGAAGATATGCGAGAGTTCATTGCCACAATCGGAACAATTGATAGTGTTCACTAGCCTTTTGATAAATTTAAATATAAAAAAATAAGTAAAAAATATAACTTTTACTTATTTTTTTATATTTATTTAGTGGTATCAATCAATTTAATTGTTTCTTCTAAAACTTCTTGTTCTGATTTACCATTAGTATCAATGACGAAATATTTTAATTGATACTTTTGACAAAGTGCAATAAATAAAGTTTTGTATTGCTTATAAAGTTCTGAAAAATAATCTTGATTAATTTCTCAGTTATCTACCTCAATTTTTCTTCCTCGTTTTAAAAAACGGTATTTAAAAGTATCATAAGACATATCTAAAAAAATGGCATAATCAGGCAATTCTTCTTTACCTATTAATTGTTCAAAAGCTAAATCATAAGCTTTTAAATATTTTGCATCTTTTGTAGCTAAATTTACTTTAGCAAAAATATAATGTTCTAAAGAAAAACGATCTAAAAATAAATGTTCTTGAGGATGTTTTCTTGCTTGTGATTTTTCCAGAATATCTGCAAATTTTGTTGAATGAGACTCAACAATATATGTTTGAAAAGCGATTGTTAAATTTTCTTTTTTTTCATAAAGTCATTTTAAAAAAGTATTAAAAATTTCATCATCTTCTTCAAACTCAACTAGTAATTTTGAATTTTTGTAGTGTTTTGCTAAGTCAGAAGTTAAACTACTTTTCCCACTACTAATCATTCCACTAATACCAATTATCATTTTTTCTCCTTTTGTTTTTTGAATAGCTATATAACTATAGCAAAAAAAGCTATATAGTTATTTTTTTAACAAATTAATGGTATTATAATAAAACTATGAACAAAAACTATGATGCTATAGTAGTTGGCGGTGGTCATGCTGGAGTTGAAGCAACATATGTTCTTGCAAAAAAAGGCTTCAGAGTAGCACTTGTCACTTTAAATATCAATAAATTGGCTTCTATGCCATGTAATCCATCAATTGGTGGCCCTGCAAAAGGAATTATTACAAGAGAAATTGATGCCTTGGGAGGAGTACAAGGTTATTTTTCTGATCATGCCATGATTCAAATTAAAATGTTAAATGAATCAAAAGGACCAGCTGTAAGAGCCATTAGGGCACAGATTGATAAAGATAAATATTCTGCAATTATTTTAGAAGACATTAAAACTAAAAAGAATATTACATTAATTGAAGATATTGTTGAAGATCTAGTTGTTAAAAATGATCAAATTGAAGCAATCATTACTCAAAAACACGGAAAACTTACTGCAAAAGTTGCGATTTTAACTACAGGAACTTACATGGATTCACGTGTTTTAAGAGGAGAAGAAGTAGTTATTTCTGGACCAGATGGTGAAAAAACTACTAAAGGTATTTCTGAAAAACTAAGGGAATTAGGTTTCGAATTACAAAGATTAAAAACAGGAACGCCTCCTAGAATTTTTACAGATTCAATTGATTTTTCGAAAGTAGAAGAAGAAATTTTAGACAAATCTTTTTTAAGTTTTAGTGATTATTCTGGCATTAAGCTAGACAAACAAATTCATTGTTATTTAACTTATACCAATGAAAAAACTCACAAAATTATTTTAGATAATTTAGACCGTTCTTCAATGTATTCTGGTTTGATTAATGGAGTTGGTCCAAGATATTGTCCATCTGTAGAAGATAAAATTGTACGTTTTCAAGACAAAGAACGTCATCAGATTTTTTTTGAACCAGAAACAAGGAAAGGTGATTTAATGTATATTAATGGCCTTTCAACTTCCATGCCAATTGAAGTTCAAAAAGCAATGATTGAAACTATTCCTGGATTAGAAAATGCTAAAGTTGCAAAATGAGCTTATGCTATTGAATATGACGCAATTAACCCTTTACAAGTGCAAAGAACTTTAGAAACTAAATTAGTTAAAGGTTTGTTTTTTGCAGGCCAAATTAATGGCACTTCAGGTTATGAAGAAGCAGCAGCTCAAGGTTTAATAGCTGGAATTAATGCAGGTCAAATGTTAACAAATGCAGAGCCAATTGAAATTACCAGAAATGATGGATATATTGGAGTTTTAATTGATGATTTAGTAACTAAAGGCACTAATGAACCATATAGAATGTTAACTTCTAGAGCTGAATATCGCTTACTTTTAAGAAATGATAATGCAGATATTAGAATGGCAAAATATGCTTTGAAAGCAAAAACAATTTCACAAGAAAGATATAATGAAATTATTGCTAAATATGATGCAATTGACCAAAAAATTAAAGAATTAGAAAAAGAATTTATTTCACCTAAAGATAATATAGGAACTAAATATAATATTTTAAATGGGCAATCAAAATTAAAAACTCTTATGCGTCCAGATGTAAATCCTCAAGATATCCTTGCAGATTTTGATTATTTAGAACAATTAACAACTATAGTTCGTCTGGAAGGTTATATCCAAAAACAAAAAAATGAAGCCAAAAAAATGATTCGCTTAGAAAAATTAAAATTACCTGATGATATTGATTGAAATAAGGTTGATAATCTAGCTTCAGAAGCCAGAGATAAATTAATTAAAATCCGTCCAAGAACAGTTGGACAAGCTTCTAGAATTAGTGGAATTAATCCAGCTGATATTCAAATGATTATGTTTTATTTAAATACAAGAAATATAAAAAATGAAAATTAATGTTATTTCTGTTGGTAGTTTAAAAAATGATCTTCAAAAAATTTATGATTCATATGCTAAAAAAATTAGTTTTTTTGCAAAAATTAATTTAATTGAAATTAAAGAATCTAATGAAAAAAACATTCAACAAAAAATTACTTTTGAAACAACAAAAATTCTTGAAAAAATACCACATAATTCTCGAGTAATTTTATGTTCTTTACAAGGAAAACAAATTTCTTCAGATGAATTTGCTAATTTTACAGAAATTGATAATATCACGTTTGTGATCGGTGGATCAAATGGAGTTGATGAAAAACTATTTAAAGAAAAAATTAATTTTTCTAAAATGACATTTCCACATCAGCTTTTTAGAATAATGTTAATTGAACAAATTTATCGAGGTTTTACAATCAAAAAAAATATTAAATATCATAAATAGAAATGAATAAAATGGAAAAATTATTTCAAAAAATTGCAATCCAGCCAAACGATTTAAAAATATTTCAAAAAGCTTTTACACACAAATCTTTTTCAAATTCCTATCCCAAATCGCCGAATTACAATATGCTAGAATTTTTAGGAGATAGCATTTTACAATTCAAAACTTCTAATTTTATTTATCATAATTTTTTTGAAATTGAGGAAGGCGAAGCAACACTGCTAAGGGCAAAAAATGTTAATACAAAAGCGCTTTCAGAATTAGCTACAGCCCTAGAATTAACAAAGTATGTGCGTATTGCTAAAAATTCTGAACCAATTTTACAAAACCCCAAAATTCAAGCTGATCTTTTTGAATCATTGGTAGCTGCAATTTATTTAGATCAAGGTGATGAAAAATTAGAACAATTTTTAGAACGTTTTTTTTACCCTCAAATTAAAAAATCTTTTTCCCAAAAACACATCAATTTAAAAGACCCAAAAACAACTTTTCAAGAATACGTTCAGCATTTTAGTAAGAAATCTGTCCAATACATCGTTACTAAATCTGATGAAGATGGTCAATATCATGCTATTTTAAAACACGAAAACCAAAATTTTGGTCGTGGGATTGGTAAAAGTAAAAAAGAAGCTGAAACTAATGCAGCTCTTGAAGCTTTAACTAACTTAAAAATTGTTAAATAGTTTTTTTAAAAACTAGTTTAATTCATTGATAATTTTTTCGGCGATTGTTTTTGCTACATTTCCAACGATAATGGTAATGCTGTTAGAAGATAAAACAACACCAGAAATTCCTTTTAGATCTTGAATAGCTTCACGATCAACAATTTTTGTGTTTTTTAAATCAATTCTCACTTTATTGTGTGTAAAAGAACAATTTTGAATATTATTTTTAGAACCTAAAAGTTCTAAAAACTTTTCAAGGGCAAAAGGGATTTTGACTGAAGTGCTTAAGTAATCTTTTTTAGGTGTTTTTTTGTTAATTCAATAAATCCAAATTAAACCTAAAGTTATAATTGTTAAACTAACCATAATTATTTTATCTTTGAATGACATATTACCCCTTATTTTTATGATATCTATTATTTTCGCCTTTATGATGTGGTAAAATTTATACGCTTTTTTTATATAAAATTATATAAAAAAATAAGGAGAATTATGAAAGAAAGAGTCATTAGTGGAATTACTTCAACAGGTTCCTTAACAATTGGTAACTATATTGGAGCTATCAAAAACATGTTAAAGCTTCAAGAAGAATATGAAGCTTATATTATGGTTGCTGATTTACATGCTTTAACAGTAGAAATTGAACCTAAAGTTTTGCGAGAAAATCGCCGTTCAATTTTTGCCCTTTATTTAGCTTTAGGAATTGATCCTCAAAAATCAACAATTTTTTATCAGTCAGATATTTTAGAACATACAATGTTTAATTGATTAACTTTAACCCAAACGACAATGGGCCAATTAAATAGAATGACACAATTCAAAGATAAAAGTAATAAGATTAAAAATACAAATGGAACAGAATTAATACCAACAGGATTATTTTTATATCCTACATTAATGGCGGCAGATATTATTGCTTATAATCCAAAATTTGTTCCTGTAGGAATTGATCAAAAACAACATTTAGAATTAACTAGAGATATTATTGATCGTTTTAACAAAAAATATAAAACAAAATTTAATTTACCCGAGCCAATTATTGCTCAATTAGGGGCAAAAATTATGTCTTTGAGTGATCCTACTAAAAAAATGTCTAAATCTACTAATAATAAAAATGATTCTATTTTTCTTTTAGATGATCCTGATTTAGCTTATAAAAAGATTTTGAAAGCTGTTACTGATAGTGAAAATAAAGTTTATTTAAGTGATCATAAACCGGGAATTAAAAATTTATTAACCATTTATGCATCTTTAAAAGAAATTACTTTGGAAGAAGCAGCTGCAGAATTTGTAAATAGCAATTATCAAGAATTTAAAAAAGCAGTTGCTGAATTTGTCAAGAATTTTCTAATTAACATTCAAATAAAATATCACGAAAACTTAACAAAAATAGATGAGATAGCAAGCCAGGGAGCAGCGAAAGCTCGCCAGGTAGCTCAAGCTAATTTACTCCATTTAATGGAAAAAGAAGGACTTAAATAATGAAATTAAATAAAGAATTAAATCATACATCAAGCCATTTATTAGCAGCAGCAGTTTTAAAACACTTTCCAGAAACCAAATTAGGTTTTGGACCTGCTACCCAAGAAGGGTTTTATTATGATTTTGAATTCAAAGAGCCAATTTCAGAAAATGATTTACAAAAAATTGAAAAAACTTTAAAAAAAATGGCAGCCGGTGGCTACAAAATGATTGAAGATAAAAATGCACAATATTCTTTTGACCAAAAACCTTACAAAAAAGAATTGTATGATGAAATTATCGCTTCAGGTCAAAAAGCTACTTTTTATTCTCTGGTGAATCCAGCAGATGGTTCAGTATTATTTACAGATCTTTGTGCTGGTGGACATTTAGAGTCAACAGCCAGCATCAAACATGTTAAATTACTTTCTTTAGCAGGAGCTTACTGAAGAGGAAATTCTAACAATATTCAATTAACCAGAATTTATGGAACTGCTTGAGAAACTCAAGCAGAATTGGAAGAATATTTAAATATTTTAAAAGAAAGAAAAGAAAGAGATCATAGAAAAATTGGTAAAGAATTAAAGATTTTTAGTTTTAATGCTTTAAGTGGTCAAGGAATGCCTATTTGGTTAGAAGATGGAATGAAAATTCGTAATGCCATTCATAAAAAAGTTCAAAAATGAGACCGTAAATACGGTTTTAATGAAGTTTTAACTCCACATTTTGGTGAAAAAGAATTGTATGAAATTTCAGGTCATTGACAGCACTATAAAGATGATATGTTTAGTCCTATTGAAGTAGAAAATGAGCTTTTAGTAGCACGTCCTATGACTTGTCCACATCATGTTTTGCTATACAAAGCAGAACGCCGCAGTTATAGAGAATTACCCATCCGATATTCTGAATTATCAAGACTTTATCGTTATGAAAAATCAGGAGCTTTAACAGGATTGGAACGTGTAAGGTCAATGGATTTAACTGAAGGACATATTTTTGCAAGAGTAGATCAAATTGAAAAAGAATTTGTCCATCAATATAAATTGATCAAAGAAGTATTAGATTTTTTCAAAATTAAAGTCGATTATATTTCTTTTTCAAAAAGAGATAAAAGTGATAAAGAAAAATTTTTCAATGATGATCAATTATGAGATAAAGCAGAAAAAGCTTTAGAAAATGTATTAAAAACTTTAGAAATTGAATATATTGAAAAAGAAGGTGAAGCAGCTTTTTATGGTCCTAAAATTGATATTCAAGTAAGAACAGTTTTAGGTCATGAAATTACTATGTCAACTTTACAATTAGATTTTCTTTTACCACAAAAATTTAAGATGGAATACATTGATCAAAATGAAACTAAACAAATACCGGTATTAATCCATAGAGGATTAATTGGAACTTATGAAAGATTTATTTCTATTCTGTTAGAACAAACAAAAGGTAATTTACCTTTTTGAATGAGTCCAAAACAAGTGGTTGTTATTCCAGTTAATTATGATTTACACCATGAATATGCCCAAAAAGTGCATGATAAATTATTTGAATTAGGTTTCCACTCAGAAGTTGATTTTAGAAATGAAAGAATTAATAAAAAAATTCGGGAAGCACAAATGAAAAAAATTAAATTCCAGGTTATTATCGGGGATGAAGAACTTCAAAATGAAACTTTAACTTACAGAAAATACGGTTCAAACGATTCTGTTAATAATATCAGTCTAGCTCAATTTATTGATTATTTAAATAACCTAAAAAATGAAAATTAAAAATTTACTAGCATCTAACAATTTAGTTTCATTTCTGTTTATTATTATTCCTAATATTTTCATTTGAGTTTTTGCAGGTGGCGATATTCAAAAAAATAACACTAATTTCTTAACAACACTAATTATTGTTTTATCAGTAAATATTAGTTTAGCAGCATTGATTTTTATTATTTTAATATTAAAATGAATTAAGCCTGATGTTATTAAAACGGCCTTACCATCTTTAATAATTTTTCCTGCAATTATTTTAACTTATGATACAAATACATGAATTAGATTTGCAATAATTGTAACTTTAATTATTACTTTCTCTATTGCTTCAATTTATCTATATGAAGCATTTCTTAAAAGAAATAAAAAGAAAGAAACACAAAAAGAAAATATTAATAAATAAAAAACACAGAATCTTTGTGTTTTTTATTTATATTAACTCTTTGTTTTTATATTGTAGTAGGTAATTACTTCTGAACGAAGCTGATCATTAATCGGTTTGATTGATTCATAGTGTACTTCATAAATCTGATCAGCGGGAGTGTCCTCAGTTGGCATACCGCCAGTAATTGTTTGGTATTTTTGTTGAGTAACAAAAATATTTAATAATTTTTGCGAAAAGGCATCACTAACATCTTCACTAACTTCATCAATATTTAAAGCGCTTTTAATTTCTTCTAATTTAGTTTCAAGATCTCCTTCTTCAACATCTTTCACCATTTCAAACATTAAAGGCTTTTCATTTACATGAATGATTGAAGATTCTTCAGCTGTTGTAGTAACTGCATTGTTAAAGTACATTTTTTTAATAACTTCAAAATCAGCTTTTCATGAAGAAGTATAGTTGATATAATCAAAATTTCGAGTAATAGCAACAGCACTATAGTCTATTATTACACCATAATTTTCTTTACCATCTTTTTCTCAAATTTCAACAGTTTTACCATTTTCATCAATGGTTGTTTCAGCTACTCACTCACCTTCTTCATTTTCTACCATAAATGGAATTTTTTCTACAGATAAAATTTCTTTGAATAATTCTTCAGTAGTCATGTCAATCCCTCTATAGATTGATTCATAAAGAATATCATAAATTTTGTCATTAGTTGCTTCATTATTATATGAAGCAAAAACAAAACCTTCTAATAGGGTGATATTGTTTTTAGGACGAATATAATTAATTTGTCCGTCAGGAACATTAGCGAAATTATCACCTGAATATAGAGCATCTAATGCATCACCATTATAGATAACTCCAGCATCTGAAGGATTTCCAGGTTCAATTAAACTTTGTAAAATATCTGTTCCGCTTGAAACAAATTTATTTGTATTAATATTTGAAACAGAATCTCCAGTCCCTTCACGTACCACTTTTAAAAATCCTTCAACCATTGAACGATAATTTGAAGGAGTAACTTCACCTGAATAGGTGATTTGTCCAGGTTTATTAGCATCACTATTTTCAACTTCTGAACCTATTAATAAATTATCACGTGAAGCTTCTGTTCAAGTAAATTTACTGTAATTTTTTGTGCGTAATTTTTTTAAAATTTCTGTAAAAGTTTGGTCTTCAAAAGCAATTCCTTGCTCACGTTCTTCTGGAGTTAAAACATTATATGAATCAGGTCTTAATGGTGTTAAGTTTTCTGAATCATTTTGATTTGTTTTATAACCTCCAGTGGTATAAGCAATTACTTTATCTTGAATGTAGTAAGGAATCATAAATTCTCACATTTCATCAGCCTTACCATCTTTATCAATATCAATTATATTTCCTTTACTATCTTTTAAATATGAATTGTAAGAATCAATGTGTTCCATAGTTTCTGTTCTTAAATATTTTTGGACAATTGATTTTTTAATCATACCATTAGCTTCAAAAGCTTTGGAAGTATTATCACCTTGTAATTCAGGAATATTTCTTAAAATTTTTTCATATTTAATTTTTGATAATTTACCACTAATAATTAAACGGGCAATTTCAAAGTCAGAAGCAAAACCACCAACAATTCTTTGACTTTCAATTGCTCGAGAAAATTCGTTTAATTCTTGGAAAACTTTATATTGAAAATGTTTATTAATTTCTTTTTCGGCTTCAGGACTAACATAAGATTCAAAATTCATGATAACAGGTCGAAAATCTCTGCTAGCCCAATAAGCATAACCTCCGATTGTTAAACCGATTAAAGAAGTAGCAGAAAATAAAGCACCAATTTTTGATCATTTTGTTAATTTCATTATTTTTCACCTCTTCTTTTAGCTTTACTGATAAAGTAAACAAGATTTCCAATAATTACTAACAGTAACATAATAGCTGCTAAAGCTAAAGATCAAGTTTTAAATTTACCTTCATATAATGCTGTTCCTATTGTTTCTGTATTTGAAACAATTCTTGTGATGATGAAATCATCAAAAGATAAAAAAGTTGTAATAATAAATACAAAGACAATTGAAGGCATCATATAAATAAAATATGTTTTAAATCAGGTTTTAAAAGGTCCATAACCTAAATCTTGAGATGCTTCCATCAATGATTGAGAAAATTTATCGCTACGAGGCAGCATAAATAAAATTCCATATGGTAAACACATAATTGAATGTGAAACAATAGCTCTTCATAGACCTTCTTCAGAAGCTAGAAGACTTCCAAAAAGAATAGAAAGCACAATTGAAAGACCAACAGCTGTAATAATATCAGGGTTTATTAAAGGAATTGAAGAAGTTCCATTAATAACGCTTTTTACCATTCTAGATCTTTGTTTTCAAATTGAATAAACAGTAATTAATGAAATTACAATGACAATTAAAGATACAGACATTGCAATAATGAACGAATTAATAAATTTGTTAATTAATTCATCTTCAAATAAATTAGCTCACCCAGCTCAAGTTGTTTTGTTTCATGCATTTAATGAAACATCACCTTTAGTAGATTCGGCATTGAATGAGTAGACAGTTCCAAAAATGATTGGAATATAGAAAATTATTAAAATAATTCAAACATATGATTTTTTTAATATTTCTTTGGAAGTGATAAAATCTCAAATTTTAGACATTTTTCATTCTCCTTAGTTTAGTAATTAAATAAGGAACTAAAAAAGTTAGTGAGTAAGCACCAATTAAAATAATTGTAGTAATAACTACTAAAGTAGAAGCTGTAGCAATATCGAATTTACTTGTTGGATTTGAGAAATAATTAATTAAATTTCCAATCATCTGATTTTGTGAACCATTAGGTAATAATTTGTCTGAAATTGCCACAGATGAAGCAGCCATTAAAAATACCATACCAATTCCAGTAAACATCGCCTTTAGTGAGTAAGGTAAAACAACTTTAATTAAAGTTTGAAATTTGTTGTAACCTAAATCTTGAGATGCTTCAATAATGTTTTTTGGCATATCACGAAATACTGTGTATAGCGGAATTATCATAAAAGGTAAGTTTAAAAAAACTAAACCAATTGCCATAAATCATTCACTAGTGATTGTATCTTCACCCAGCATTACTGTAAAAAGACCTCTCAATGACAATAATTTTGAAATTGTGAAAATAATTAATGGTGAAACAATTAAAGAAATGCCATAAATTTGAAAAAATTTTGATTTTGATGTTGAAACAAAAAAGGCATAAGGTACTGCAATTATTAAACAAATAAATGAAGCAATAAACCCTAATTTAACACTTCTTCACATAATTCATCATGTATTTGATTGTGAAACTACATATCATTGGTTAAATGATTCTTGATTTTGATCAACATCAACTTTTGAAATTGCTGTTACAAAAATTAATACAGTAGGTAAAATGATAAAAATGATAGCAATAATAATATAAGGAATTGAAAGTAATAAACGGGGATTATATGAAATTTTTTCTTTGAAATAAGAAATAAGATTAAAGTTCATCTTTTTCAAATCCTTTGTGATCTTTTTGCATTACATGTAATGAGTCAATATCCCAGTTTATTTTTACATTTTCACCAATTTTATAATTTTCAGTTGTTTCGATATAGAAAGTTTGTGCAGCAGTTTTAACGTCAATAAAATAATATGAACCTTTGTAAACTGACTTAACAACTTCCCCATCAAAGTAACCTTTTGTTTTAGAAATTTTTAAGTCTTCTGGACGAATTAGACAATCAACTTCTTCATTTGGTTTAAATTCAGTGTGAATTGTTGGAATTTCTTTTCCTAAAAGCAAAACTTTTTTGTCACCTAAAAATTTTGCTGAAAATAAGTTTGAATCACCAATAAAATTAGCTACTCATTTATTGACAGGATAATCATAAATTGTTTTTGGATCATCAAATTGTTCTATTTCTCCATCTCGAATAATTGCAACTCTATCTGATAGTTCTAAAGCTTCATCTTGATCATGAGTAATAAAAATAAAAGTAATTCCCATTTTTTGTTGAATTGATCTTAACAATTGTTGCATTTTTTGACGAATTTTAGCATCTAAAGCTGATAATGGTTCATCTAATAATAAAATATTTGGCTCAATAACTAAAGAACGAGCTAAAGCGACACGTTGACGCATACCACCAGATAGTTCACTAATGCTTTTATTTTCGCTCCCTGTAAGACCTACAAGATCAATCATTTTTGTAATTTCATCTTGCATTTCTTTTTTAGTAATTTTTCTTGTTAAATATTTTTTATAAAAACTTTCTTCCTTGGCGAAAGGATAGTTTTCTCAATGTGAATATTTAAAATCTGAATCATCTAATCAAGATTGGTATTTTTGTATTTTTCTTTTTGGTAAAGTTTTATCTTTTAAAGCTGATTCATATTCATCTTGTAATTTTTCAATTTGAGCAATCTTCTCTTGAGCTTTTTGTTGTCATTTAGTTTTTAGTTGTTCTAATTTTTTATAGATTGCAGGATCAACGTTTTCTTTTGGATATCTTTTCAATTTCAATCCATATTTAATATTTCCCGAAACATCTAAATGTGAAAATAAAGCATAATCTTGAAAAATTGTGGAAATATTCCTTTTGTATGGAGGTAAATCTTTAATGTCTAAACCATTAATTTTAATTTCACCACGTGTAGTTCATTCAAAACCACCAAGTAATCTTAAAATAGTAGTTTTACCTGAACCTGAAGGACCTAAAATAGTAACAAATTCGCCCTTTTTAATTTTTAAATTAATATTGTTTAAAACTCTTTTATCTTTGAATTCTTTAACAACATCAACCAGGTTGATTAAGTATTTTTCCTCATTAGTATTTTTCTTTTTCTTAACAATTTCTTCATTCATTATTTTTTAATCCCTTCTGCTGTTAAGTTTTATTTAATTAGAAAACCAAAAAATTAATTAAAAATTAATTAATTTTTTAATCTGTAAAAATAAAGTTAATTATAAAAACCTGTAAATTTAATTACTAGGCAGCAGTCTGGAGAAATTTATCAAAAATATCCTGATGAGTTTCTGTATGAAAAAAAGGAAGATTTACATAAGATAAATAAAATACAAAAATATAAAATCTATTACTGTATTTCTTTCATTTTTTTAAAAGTTCTTTTTTCATATTAGTGGAAATTATACAAAAATAAACTTTAAATTTAATTAAAAAATAAACTTTTTAACAGTTAAAGATTTATATATTTTTAGTTTTTTTATTAATTATATTTTGTGAATGATAATTTTTTTTCAATATCTTTAATTATTTGATTTTTACTTAAAAATCATGTGTTTTCTGTGATTCTATAAAGTGGATATCCTTTGGCGATCAAAAAATCTTGTTTTTTTCTATCTTCAATTAATTGATTAATTCTATTATGTGAGATAAATAGATCTAATTCGATAGCTAAAATAATTTTTTTTGTATTTTTTTCAAATAAAACCAAATCTAAATCATAAGAACCAATAGGGTAATTTGCTTCTATGTCAATGTTATTTGCAAAATCTTGAATTTGCATTCATTTAAATATTTGTTTTTCTAAATTACGTTTTGAAGCTTTCACTGCATTCGCTTTTTGAATAATTGCATAAGTTTTTCGCTTTTTAGATTCCATTTCTAAATATTCAAGTCAATTTTTAAATACACCTAAATTCAAATTATTTTCATTTAAAATAATTTCTTTAGAATTAATTGATTTAATAACTATCATTTTTGATTTTGCACGAGTAATTGCAACATTTAAAGCAAAACGACCGCTTTTTGTCATTACATAAACACTATTTAATTTTGTTGTTTTGTCATAACAAACAGAGATAATTACCAACTCTGCTTCATCACCTTGAATGTTTTCGATATTTTTAACACTTAATCTATCTTCATAAATTGCATTTTCTAATTTAGGATGATTAGATAAGATTTTTTCCATGATCAGTTGTTGTTGTTTGCTATTGAAGATTAGCAAAATAATACTATTATATTTATCAATATTTTCATTTGCAACTTCAATTATTTTATCAGCCTCAATTTCATTAATTGACTGTTCTCATTTTCCATTAGCTTCAATCACTTCAATGGAATTAGTTTGAATTTTTTGAACATGATCTAAAGCTTTTAAATTTTCTTCATAAAAATTTTTGGAAGAAAATAATACAAGTTCTGAATTTGCAGAACGATAGTTCATTTCTAAATTATATTTGGGGATTGACTGTAATTTAGCTCAATCTAATAATGATTCAATTTCATTAATTTCATTTTTTTCATCATCTTCTTGAAATCTTGAACCAAATCAGTTTGAAGGTTGCATTTGTTTATCATCCCCTGCAACAATAACATTTTGGCAAATCGAAATATAAGGAATAGCTTTTTCAAAAAATAACTGTGAAGCCTCATCGAAAATAACAAAATCAAATGCATCATTTTTAAAATCAATATAAGGTGCTAATTGCTCTGGAGTACCAACAATAATAGGAAATAAATCTTTTAAAATATCACTAAATAATTTGATAAAAATCTGTGGGTTAGTAAAGGCTCTTTCTGCACGACCAACAAAAGATTTAAAAGTCTTTTTGTATTCTTTGTCAGTAGCTAATTTATCCTCTACTTTAGCTTTGCTAATCGCAGAAATGGTTTCAATTATTTGTTTAATATCATTTTTTTGAACATTATCAATTTTTTTACCTTTTTCTCATCATAGACTGTAGTATGTGTCATGTAAATAATATTGAAAATATGTATCATATTGCTCTTCATCAATTTGATAAAGTAATTCAAAATCTTGTTTCTTAAATGAAGAAAAAGCATTAATAGTCTTAATCTGTTCAATTATTTTTCATTTTTTCTTAAAGGATTTTTCATAAAAAGCAAGTTTTAAAAATTTAATTTCTAGGCGAACTTTTTCCAGTTTTCTGGCAAGTTCTATTTTTGAAATATTTTTATCATTTCAATATTCAAAAAATTTTTCTTTTGAATCAAAAGTAGCAAGTAACTTATAAATTGTTTTAACATCATCATTAAAAACAGAATTTTGAAATTTTTGTCCTATTTTCGCATTATAAAGTTTTAAAAGTTGAGTGAATGCATTATATCCATCTTCGTCAAAATTTTGATTAACATTTAATTTTGTTTTTGAATATTCTACTTCAATTGAATTTAAAAAAGGTTGACCATAAATTGGTTTATCTAAAAATTCTTTATTTAGTTTAATTTGTTGAATTCTTTGCTGAATAATGCTATAAAATTTTTCTTTATCTTTCTTGTTTCCCTTTTGAATATTACTAAAAGGTAACATTAAAGTTTCCAAATCAAACATACGTTTTAAAACAACATCAAGAGCTACTTTTTTTTGAGAAATAAATAATCCTGTTTGTTTACGAGCCAAAATATTAGCCAAAATATTAGCAATAGTTTGCGATTTTCCTGTTCCAGGAGGCCCAATAATAATAGATGAATGATCCATTGCAGCAAGAATAGCAGCTTCTTGTGAAATATCTGTAGGTATAATTCTTGTTAAAGGATTTAAGTTAAGAACTTTTTGATTTGCATCATCTGAATAATCTTTTAGTAAATCAATATTTACTAAATTTTCAATTTGATCTTCTTTAATTAAATCAATTACTGCTTCGCGTAATTTACCACCAGATGGCATAGCTGAATTTAAAACTATCCCAGGATAAATGATAATTTCATCTGTTTTGGGTAGATCACTTTTCATGTTCATTGAGATAAATTCAGACATAAAATTAATGTTTGGAGTTAATTTTTGAAAATATTCATTAGTTTCAATTAATAATTCATCAATAGCTTCGCTAAAACTAATATTTTCAATAGACTTAATTTTAGGAATATCTAATGAAAAATGTTCATGAGCTAAAAAACTGATTTTATCATTTAAAATTAAGGCAGAATTTTTAGAAACTAAATAAACAAGATTATCTTCTATTAAAATTTCCACTTCTTTAAAAAGTAAAGGTGCATAAAAAAAAGTTTTAGAACTATTGTGTTGTACAAAAAATGATGAAACAAATAAAGGTCAAATACCTAATTCATCATAAATATTTTTAACAGATAAGATATTAGTTTTTCATCTTTTTAAAAAAATATTTTTATCTTTGATAATTCTATTTTTAATTTCTTCTTTAGCTGCTAAAAGATCTTTTTTAGCTTCTTTTTTTAATCTGTTAGAGAAAGTAAGTAAGTTATCATCCAAAAATTCTGCCAATTCAGTTTCGTTACCGACTTTTTCTAAATTTTCTAAAAGTGTTTCTAAAGGATTTTGTGTTATTTTGATTTTGAATTCACTTTTAGTAAAAATTTTTTCTAAATCTCTTTTAGACAAAATTTTCGAAAGATCTATATTAATGCCTTTTATTTTTGTATGCACAGCATTATCTGATTGAGTAAAATATAAAAGGTTATTTAGAATTTTTTTATATTTATTGAAATTTTTACTACTAATATTTTTTTTATCTTGGCTACTGCTAGTTTCAAAAAGTGACATAAACATTTCCTTTAATTATGTTTTTTGATATTTTTGTTTAGTTGTTCTAAAAGTTTGGGATCATTTTCTTTTGTAAGGTTATTAAGTACTTGTTTATTTAAATCTTGTTTCAAGATTTTTTGATATTTTTCAATTGCATATTTTAAGTCAGAAAAATTATTTGAATAAGCAAATTTTTCTAGTTGCTCAGTTTCTGTTTTTAAATTTTCTAACTCCTTTAAATCATTTTCATTTAAAGGAGGGATTAAAGTTAAACCGATTGCTTCATGCACTAGATGATCAACAATTCTTTTATATTTAACATCATGCCATAAAATAGGTCGATCGCTTAATGATAATTTTAAAAAAGAAGGATTTTTTAGTAGTAAATAAATTACTTCTTTTGCTAATTTTATGTGGTTTTGGTTTTCTACCAAAAAATTATTTAATCTATTGTATTTAACAAAATTATTTTCATGATTTTTCTGGAAATTTTGATATCTTTCCTTCTTTGTTTCATTTGAAAATAATTGTTGATCATCAGCTATAAAATCAATTGGTTCATAAAAATCTTTTTGGCGAGCTTTAAAATTTTCTCTATAAATGACTAATTCAATATTTAATTCAGTTTTGGCTTTTAATAAAAAATAATTTTGTTTTTCTGTATCTAAAAAACTAAGTAAATAACTAAATTTTTGTTTAAATTCAACAGTAGATTCAAAAGTATTTTTTACTTTTGTTTTGTATAAATCATATAAAAATTCTATTCCTAAAATACGTTTTTCATATAATTTTTTTAAGGCATTAACACCTTGATCTTTTAAAATTTCATCAGGATCTAAATTCGTTGGATTAACAATCACAAAATTTTCAATATTATTTTTAATTAATAAAATTAATGATTTTTCTGTTGCATTTTTACCTGCTAAATCACCATCTAAATTTAAAATTACTTTAGTTTTTTTTAGCAATTTTAAATGATCTTCAGTTAAAGCAGTTCCCATGATTGCTACCACATTTTTAATTCCAGCACGATGATAAGCTATGACATCCATAAATCCTTCAACTACTAGAACTTCTTTTGTATGGTTAATAAAATCTTTAGCTGTACTAAAGTTATAAAGAATTTTGCTTTTTTGAAAAATAGATGATTCAGCTGAATTAATATATTTGGAAGTCTTAGCTTCTGGGTCAAGTGTTCTCCCAGAAAAACCCACCATATCTCCTTGATGGTTTTTGATTCCAAAAATTAATCTATTTTTAAAAAAAGGTTGTAAATTTTCTGTCATTAAAGAAGCATTAATTAAAATTGATTGCTCAATTTTTTTAACATTTAAAGTATTTAAATAATTATCAGGCGCATATCCAATGTTGAATTCGTTGATGATATCAGCATCAATGTTTCTGTTTTCTAAGTAATTTTTTAAAACAGAATTTAAGCTTGAATTTGAAAAAATTTCTAATTTAAAAAGTGCCATGGAGCTTTTGATAGCTTCAAGCATTTTTTTTTCTTGTTCACTATATTGAATAGTGTAAAAATCATTTTCTTTTTTTAAATTTAAATTAATACCTTGCAACTGAGCAAGATGGTTAATGGTAGTAATATAGTCCCATTTATTGAATAACATCAAAAATTGAACTGCATTACCTCCTTTACCGCAGACAAAACATTTAAAAAGTGCTTTTTGTGATGAAACAGACATGGATGGATTTGTATCTTCATGAAAAGGACAAATCCCTCAGAAATTTTTTCCTTTTTGTTGGAGATTAACATGAGTTGAAATAATTTCAATAATATCAGTATTTAATACTATTTCATTTATAATGTTTGAATTATTTTGGCTCATGTTTTTCCTTCTAGTTATTTAATATAGTTGGAAATTCCACTAATTTCCACTCTTTCTTGTTGCATAGTATCACGATTTCTAATTGTCACTTTTTGATCATTTTCTGTATCATAATCCACCGTAATACAATATGGTGTTCCAATTGCATCTTGACGGCGATAACGTTTTCCAATTGAACCAGCTTCATCAAAACTTATATCTAAATCATTTTTAATTAATTGATCAAAAATTTCTTTAGCTTGTTGGCTTTGTTTTTTAGTTAAAGGTAAAATTGCAAGATGATAAGGAGCAATTTTTTTATCTAATTTTAAAACAATCCTTGTATTTTCATCATCAAGTTTTTCTTCTTCGAAAGCATCAGAAATTAAAGCTAAAGTTAATCGATCAAGCCCGATTGAAGGTTCTATTACAAAAGGAATGAAAGTTTCATTTGTAATAGGATCACGATATTCAAGATTTTCCTTTGAATGTAGCATGTGAGTTGTCAAGTCAAAATTTCCTCTGTTGGCTACTCCTAATAATTCCCCTCAACCAAAAGGAAATTTAAATTCAATATCTGAAGTAGCTTTTGAATAATGTGCTAATTCTTCCTTTTTATGATGACGAATTCTAATTGATGATTCATTAATTCCTAAATCTAATAAGAAGTTTTGCATTTTATTTAAATATTTTGTAAATTCTTGATCATCATCATTTGGATTTACAAAAATTTCTAGTTCCATTTGTTCAAATTCTCTTGTTCTAAAAATAAAATTTCCTGGAGTTACTTCATTTCTAAAAGACTTACCGATTTGACCGATTCCTAAAGGTAATTTAGCACGCATAGAACGAGTGATATTTTTGAAGTTAACAAAAATACCTTGAGCAGTTTCAGGTCTTAAATAAACAATATCTTTTGCATTTGCTAAAACACCTTGTTGGGTTTGAAACATTAAATTAAATTCTCTAATATCGCTTCAGTCAGTTTTGGAATTATCATAAGAAGGCACTTTTGTTTTTAAAATTTCTGCCATTTCTGCTTTTGATAATTTTGTAACATCAATTTCGGGGAATAATTCTTCAATTAAGTGGTCTGCTCTATAACGTTTTTTATTTATCTTATTTTCAATTAATGCATCTGTAAAATTATCGATATGGCCTGAAGCTTTTCACACTTGATTATTCATTAAAATTTTGCTATCTAAAGCATAATTATTTATTTCTTGTCTGATAAAAACTTTTCATCAATAGTCTTTAACTTTTTTTGTTAATAAAACTCCTAAAGGTCCATAATCTCAAGTATTTGCCAGTCCACCATAAATTTCTGAACCTTGGAATACAAAACCTGTAGCTTTTAAGTGATTTACAATATTTTGCATATTTTTCTTATTTTTCATAATTTCCATCCACCTTAAAATAAATGTAAATTTATTATACTTTAAACAAAAAAAACTTTTTTTAATTACTTGAATTCTCAATTTGTTAGATTAGTTTTATTTCATTTTCGATTTACTTATTCAAGTTTTGTTTTTTTTGTTTTTTTTGTTTTTTTAACTAAAAAAACAAAAAAATAAATTAACACTTGTAAACTTACAAGTGTTAAAGGATATTTATTGAAAATAATTATTTGATAATTTTTGAAATGGCAGTTTTTAAACTTTCGTAATTTAAGCCGATTTTAGCATAAACTAAATCACCAGGAGCTGAATAACCAAATCCGTCATGGCCGATGTTAAATTTAGCAAATTTAGCTCAACCAAAAGTTGTGGCTGCTTCAATTGAAATAGCTTTTTGGATATCTCAAAAAATTTCTTGTTTGAAATCAAAGTTTGACATTGAGATTACATTTAAGTCAAATTCTTCAGCTAATTTTACTGCATTTGCCAATTCGCTACCAGTAGCAATTAATGTTCAAGGACTTTGTGATTCCTTAATTAGATAAGCACCCTTATGAAATTTAGTTTTTGAAGTGTTAGCAAGCGAAACGATGTTTTGACGAGTTAGGACAATTGCATGTGGTGTTTCTATTGATTGTAAGGCTAATTCATATGAAGCTAAAACTTCTTTTTCATCAGCTGGACGTAAAACTTTTAAATTAGGGATTGAACGAAGCATTGCTAATTGTTCAATTGGTTCATGAGTTGGACCATCCTCACCTACAAAAACCGAATCATGAGTAAAAATGTAAGTTACTGGTAATTTCATTAAAGCTGCTAGACGCATTGCAGCTTTTAGATAATCAGAAAAAACAAAGAAAGTTGAAACAAAGGGTCTAAAATTTGAGTGTAATGCTAAACCATTGGCGATGCAACCCATTGCAAATTCACGTACACCAAATAGTAAATTTCTTCCTTTTGGGTTTTGAGCTGAAAAATCACCATCAGCTCCCCCAGCTTTAGTTGAAGCTACTAAATCAGCTGATCCCCCAATTCAATTAGGTAAAATATCGTTTAAATATTTAATCACTGTACCAGAAGAATTTCTGGTTGCATCATTTTGTTTTAGTTCTAAATCTAATGAAATATTTGTTGATGTAGTTAAAAATTTTTCTAATGCTGGAGAAGCTTTTCAAGCATCAAAAGCTTGTGCACCACGAGCAAAAATTGTTTCTTGATATAATTTTTCTACTTCTGCTGGAACTTCAAAATCACCATAAGTTCAATTTAAATTTGTTTTTAAAATTTCAAAGTCTTTACCTAAAGGAGCGCCGTGAACATCTGAAGTTCCGGCTTTTGGAGCACCAGCTCCAATAACTGTTTTTACTTCAATAAATGTTGGTTTGGTTGATGCTTTAGCTTCAATAATTGCTGCATCAATTTTATCAACAGTTGCTTCATCAACAAAAATATAGTTAAATCCAAAAGCTTCCATTTTTTGTTTATGATTGATTGAATCTACTTTATTTACGGGTGTATCTAATTGAATGTCATTTGAATCATGAATTAAAATGTATTTATTTAACTTTAGATGTCCGATTAAAGCAAGTGCTTCAAAAGCTACACCTTCTTGTAAATCACCATCTCCACAAAGTACATAAGTATAATGAGATAATTCAGGATATAGTGAATTTAGATGTTTTTCAGCAATTGCTAAACCAGCAGCTGTTGCTATTCCTTGCCCTAATGGCCCAGTAGTTGCTTCAACTCCTTTTGTGTGTCCAAATTCAGGATGTCCAGGTGTTTTTGAATCTAATTGACGAAATTGTTCTAAATCGGTTTGTGAAATTAATCCTAGTAATCTTAGTGCTGAATATAATAAAGCAGAACCGTGTCCTGCAGAAAGGATAAATCTATCGCGATTTACTCATGTTGGATTTTTAGGATCAAAAACTAAGTGTTTAGTAAAAAGGGTATGAATAATAGGAGCAGCACCCAATACAATTCCTGGATGCCCTGAATTTGCTTTATTAACGGCAGCAATTCCATTAATTGAAAGAGTATTGATTGCTAAAGTATTTAAATCGTTGTTGTATGACATTAAAATCTCCCTTGATAATTTATTTGAATATTTTTTGGAGCAACACCAATTAAGTTTTTCATATCCTCATTGATGCTTGTAGTTAAATGATTAATTATCTCAATGATATCTAAATCAATTTTAATCTTTATATTGATGAAAATTTCAACATTGGTATTTTGTTCTACAAAGCTAACTATCGGTTCATCAATTAGTTCAATTTCTTTTTTTGCATTTAAAGAGTTATTAATAACTTGAACAAAAACATTTTGGTGGATGTTATAACTTTTGTTTAATCCATAATTTAATAAAATGTATTGCATAGATTTACTTGGTAGCTCTTCCTACATATTTTCCGGTTTCAGTTGATACAATAATTTTTTCTCCTTCTTTAATAAAAAGCGGAGCATCCATTTCAAATCCTGTTTCTAAAGTAATTTTTTTCTGAGGATTAGAAGTTGAATTACCTTTAACAGCATCTGGTGCAACTGTAACATTCAACTCCATATTAATTGGTAATTCGATATCTAAAATTTCATCTTCAAATTTTCTTACCGAAAGTTTTTGTCCTTCAATTAAAAAATTCTTTTCTCACTCAACTTTGCTATTTTCAATTGTAACTTGTTCATATGTATTTTCATCCATTAATACAATTGCATTTCCGTCATCATATAAGTAGTTCATTCCCACTTTTTCAATATGAGCTTTTTCGACTTTTTCTCCACCTGTATAAGATTTTAATGTAATTGCTCCAGTTCTCAAATTCTTAACTTTTGCTTTTACTGTTGCTTGTCCACGCCCCTGTTTTGAATGTTGTGATTCAAGAACAATAAAAATTCCATTATCTTCTTGAAAAGTAATTCCTGGCTTAAATTCATTGACATTAATCATAAATTCTCCTTTGTATTTAACTGTTTTAAAAATTAATTGTAATTATAATATAAATAATTAGTAGCTGGTTTTTTTCCGGTATTTTTTCCGTAAAAGAACTCAAACTACAAGCTGAAATATAAAAATACAAAGGCTAATACCAAAAACAAAAAATAAGAAATTATAAAAGAACATTTGTGGTAAAACTTTAATAATTTCATCTTTATCAGGGTCAAAATATCAATAATCATTATTAAAAAAAACTTTGTGAAATCAGATAAATAATTTATCTGCATCAATTGCGAAAGCAATAATAATGATTAATATTAAAATTAATGCTGTTAAAAAGCTTCAAATTAAAAAATTAAATTGTTTTTTTCAAATAGCAAAAGACAAAACAGGGATAAAAATTAAAGATGTAGCAATTAAAATAGCAGTAATAATATTTAAAATATGTTTTACATCTTCAAAATGGATTATCCCAGTTGCAGAGATTTTGTATGTAGGAAATTGTAAACTTGCTGAATTTGTAAAAGTTAAATAATTAATTAATGCAACATAATTGCTATAAGCTTCATCAATGTCTATGTTTTGATCTATATGTTTTATATTAAAAGGAGCAAGAAAAAACTGTTTGATATTTAAAAGTATAATTAAAGGTGAGAAAAGAGCAATTCAAATCACACAAAAAATTAAAATGATTTGAATTGCTAAAGAAAATATTTTATGATTAAAAAACTTTTTGGTTTTTTCTTTGTTCAAAAAAAATATTGTTTTTGGCATAAATAAGAGAAATTTTATTTTTTCTTTTTAATATCAATTCCTGCAATTTCTCCAAAAGTAGCCATAGTTGAAGCTACATCTGTAAGGTTTGGCGGAATGATAATTTTGGTGGCTTGTCCATCAGCTATTTTTTCTAATTGTTCTAAAGATTTTCAAGTTAAAACTTCTTTATTTAAATTAGCTTCTAACAGTAAACTAATAGCTTTTTTCTGTCCTTCGGCTTCTAAAA